>JBAUTX010000150.1:0-19207 GCA_049582405.1 Occallatibacter sp.
AGTGTCCTGGGGTGCTTGAGGCGCTTGCCCACCTTGACCTTGACGATGGGGACCTTGGGGTCGGTGGGGTCAACGCGGACCACGGCGCCGGTGCCGACGGCGGTGCGCTCGTCGCCGGTGTGGTAGAAGATCCACTTCGTGCCGGCCTTCATTTCGCGCAAGTGCTTGACGGCGGTGGGGTTGGTGACCCCATCCCAGATGGTTTCCCGGTCGCGGAGGAAGTCGTCAAAGGAGTACACATCGGGCTCGGTCTTGAAGAGGAAGCAGGCCATCGAGGGACAGAATACATGAGGGGACGGGCGGGGCGCGGGATGCTGGTTTGGATGCATGCGAGACCGTTACAATCAAAGAGATATGATCCGTTTTTCAACTGCTGGGGAGTCGCACGGCGAGGCGCTGATTGCGCTGGTGCAGGGGCTGCCGGCCGGGGTGCCGGTGGACCTGAACTTTGTGAACCGGGAGCTGTGGCGCCGCCAGCAGGGCTTTGGCCGTGGCGGGCGGATGAAGATCGAGACCGACAAGGCGCATGTGCTGAGCGGCGTGCGGCACGGCAAGACGATTGGCTCGCCCATTGCCATTGAGATTGTGAACCGCGACTGGAAGAACTGGGAGGAAAAGCTGCCGGTGGAGGCCGGCGACGTTTCCAAGCACCAGGCGGTGGCCTCTCCGCGGCCCGGCCATGCCGACCTGGCAGGGGCACTGAAGTACAACTTTGCCGACGCGCGCTATGTGCTGGAGCGAGCTTCGGCGCGCGAGTCGACGGCGCGTGTGGCGGCGGGCGCGTTTGCCAAGCTGATGCTGCGCAGCCTGGGCATTGAGATTGCGAGCCATGTGATTCGCGTGGGCCGCGTGGAGCTGGAGCGCGCAGCGACGTGGGAAGAGATTCACGCAGTGTCCCAGCGCCAGGAGATTGAACTGAGCTGTGTGGACGGCGAGACCGAGGCGCGCATGAAGGGCGAGGTGGAGCATGCCTCGCGCACGGGCGACACGGTGGGCGGCGTCTTTGAGGTGGTTGCGCACGGGGTTCCGGCGGGGCTTGGCACGTATGCCAACTGGGATGAGCGGCTGGATGGGCTGCTGGCGTGGAGCGTGATGAGCCTGCAGGCGGTGAAGGCGGTGGAGATTGGCCGCGGCGTGACGGCGGCGGAGTCCTTTGGCTCGACGGTGCATGATGCGATTCATTATGCGGCGCATGCGACCGACAAGCCGACGCGGTTTACGCGCGAGCAGAACAATGCGGGCGGCGTGGAGGGCGGCATCTCGAACGGCGAGGACATTGTGGTGCGCGGGCACCTGAAGCCGATTTCGACGCTGCGGCGGCCGCTCGAGTCCGTGCGCTTTGACACCCGCGAGGCGACGAGCGCAAGCTACGAGCGCAGCGACATTTGCGTGGTGCCGGCGGCGGGCGTGGCGGCGGAGGCCATGGTGGCGATGACACTGGCCAACCTGGCGCATGAGAAATTCGGCGGCGATTCGGCGCTGGAGTTGAAACGAAATTTCGATGGGTACATCGAACAGATACGGAGATTTTAAGTAGAACGAGATGATTTTGAAGATTGTGAAGTATCCGGACCCGGTGCTGCAGCATCAGGGGGAGCCGGTGACGGAGTTCAACGGCGAACTGAAGAAGTTTGCCGCGGACATGTTTGAGACGATGTATGCCTCGCAGGGCATCGGGCTGGCGGCGCAGCAGGTGGGCGTGGCCAAGCGCGTGACGGTGCTTGACCTGAGCGGGGGCAAGGAGCCGGAGAAGAAGCTGGTGCTCGTGAATCCGGAGATCATCCACCGCGAGGGCCGGCAGTATGAGGAAGAGGGCTGCCTGAGCTTTCCTGAGATTCGCGAGAAGGTGGTGCGAGCGCTGAAGGTGCGGGTGCGCGCGCAGGACCTGGACGGCAAGTGGTTTGAGATGGACGGTGAGGAGCTGCTGTCGCGCGCGTTTCAGCATGAGATTGATCACCTGGACGGGATGCTGTTCATCTTCCGCATGAGCGCGCTGAAGCGCGACCTGAATCTCCGCAAGATCCGCAAGATGCAGCGCGAAGGAACGTGGTAAGGCCGTGAAGCTGGTCTTCTGCGGGACGCCGCGGTTTGCCGTGCCGACGCTGAAGGCGCTGATCGCCGCGGGGCACGAGATTCCGCTGGTGGTGACGCAGCCGGACCGGCCCGTAGGCCGCGCGCAGGAGATGACGGCGCCGCCCGTCAAGCAGACGGCGCTGGCGGCGGGACTGGCTGTGACGCAGCCGGAAAAGATTCGCAACAACCAGGAATTTCGCGCGCGGCTGGAGGCGCTTCAGCCGGACGCGATTGTGGTGGTGGCCTACGGGCGCATCATTCCGCCGTGGATGCTGGCGCTGCCGCGGCTGGGGTGCATCAACCTGCATGCTTCACTGCTGCCGAAGTATCGCGGGGCCGCGCCGATCCAGTGGGCCGTGGCGATGGGCGAAACGGTGACCGGCAATACGACGATGCTGCTGGAAGAAGGGCTCGACACGGGGCCGATCCTGCTGCAGCGAACGATGGAGATCGGGCCGGAGCAGACAGCGGCGGACCTGTTTGATGCACTGGCCGAGGCGGGCGCGCCGCTGGTGGTGGAGACGCTGGCAGGATTGGATGCTGGGCAAATCACGCCGCGCAGGCAGGACGATGCGCAGGCGACGCTGGCGCCTCTCTTGACGCGCGAAGACGGACACATGGACCTTGCAGCGAGGACCGCGACGGAGCTCAGGAATCGCTGGCGCGGCTTTCAGCCGTGGCCGGGAGCCTACTCGATGCTGCACGGCAAGAAGCTGATTGTGCATCGCATGGCGGTGGCTGCGCATCAGGCCGAACGCGGCGCGGCGGAAACGGGCACTGTGCATGTGGAAGAGCATCGCCTGTTTGTTGCCTGCGCACAGGGCACGTGGCTGGAACTCATCGACGTGCAGATGGAAGGCAAGAAGCGCATGGCGGCGGCGGAGTTCCTGCGCGGCATGCAACTCGCGGCCGGTGTGCGGCTCGGTTGAGAGCGATGGCGGGCGTCTCGGCGGCACGCAAACACGCATATCAAATTCTGATGGCCGTGGAGCGCGGACAGGCGCATGCGGATGCGCTGCTGCGCGCGCGCGGCGTGAGCGCATTGGCGGCGGAGGATCGCAACCTGACGACGGCGCTGGTGCTGGGCGTTCTGCGCTGGCAACTGCTGTTGGATGAAGCAGTGCGCGGGCTGCTGGCGCGGCCCAATGCGAAGTTGGACGCAGAGGTGCGCATTGCGCTGCGGATGGGCGCGCTGCAACTGATGCGGATGGATCGCATTCCGGCGCGCGCGGCGATTGATGAGAGCGTGGAGCTGGTCAAGCAGGCCGGGCATCGATTTGCTTCGGGGATGGTGAACGCGGTGCTGCGCAAGCTGGCGAAGCAGGAGCAGCAGGAGCTGCCCGAGGCAACGGCAGCCGAGATTGCGAAGAAGTATGCGCATCCGGCGTGGATGGTGGAGCGGTGGGCGGCGTTCTATGGAGTGGAGTCCGCACGTGCGATTTGCGCGCATGGACAGAGACAACCCGTGCTGGCGCTTCGGATTCGAGATGCGCAAACGGAGCAGGAACTGAAGGATGCCGGTGTGCGGCTACGTGCGGGCAACCTGCTGACGGCAGCGCGGCGGCTGGAAGGCGGCGACGTGACGGCCGCCGCGGCGTATCGCGAGGGACGCGCGCGCGTGCAGGATGAGGGCTCGCAACTGGTGGCGGAGATGGCCAGGGCGGTGCCTGCAGTCGGCGGGCAGGCGGCGATTCTGGACTGCTGCGCCGCGCCCGGCGGCAAGACGCTGATCCTTGTCGAGCACAATCCGCAGGCACGAGTCGTTGCCTGCGAGGCGAGCGAACCGCGGCTGGAGCAGATGCAAGCGCGGCTCGCTGCGGCGGGCGTGCGCGTGGAGTGCCGGTTGGCGGATGCGGCTGCGATGACGGAAGAGGCTGCGTATGACCTGGTGCTGGCCGATGTGCCCTGCAGCGGCACCGGCACGCTGGGGCGGAATCCGGAGATCCGGCACCGGCTGCGCGTGGAGGATCTGGCCGGGCAGGCGGAACGGCAGAGGGTAATTCTGCAGGCCGCGTTGCGCGCGGTGCGGCCGGGCGGGTGTGTGGTGTACTCCACCTGTTCGCTGGAGCCGGAAGAGAATGAGCAGGTGGTGAGGGCCGTGGTGGCGGGGTGCGCAGATGTGCGAATCCCTTCTGCGCGCACGCGTGTGGAGGAGTTGCGCGCGGCAGGAATGGTAGGTGAGGAGGCTGCTGAAAAGCTGCGCTCTTGCGCGACGGCAGAAGGATTTCTGCGGCTGCTGCCGGGCGTGTTCGACACGGATGGATTTTTCATCGCGCTGCTGGAGCGCGTGTCCTGAAGCGTGTTCGCCGCGCTACTCGGGCGCGAGACGCAACTTCGCGTAGTCTTTGCGCAGGAGCATGCAGAGCGCTTCGATGACGAGCTCGTGGTCAGCGCGCTGCGGCAGGCCGGAGACGGTGACGGAGCCGATGACGCCGGAGCCTGCGACGGTGATGGGAAATGCACCGCCGTGCGTCGCGTAGTCGGCCAGCGGCAGACCCTGCGCTGCGTAGATGGTCTCGTTTGCAAGGCGCTCTTTGATGCCGACGGCGTACGAGCTCCGATGGAAGCGCGCGACGACTTTGCTTTTGCGGCGCACCCATTCGGCGTTGTCGGGCGTGGTGCCGTCGAGCGCGGCGTAGAAGACTGGTTCGCCGAAGCGGCGGACGTCGATGACGACAGGAAGATTGCGCTCGGCAGCGAGAGTGCGCAGGCGCAGACCGAGCTGCCATGCGCTTTCCTTGTCGAAGTGCGGAAAGACCAGTTCGCGTTCCTGCTCGGCGATGCGGTCGAAATCCTCAGTCCAGCCCATCGGGTTTCATCCTTTCACCACGATGCCATGATAGCTGCTTCGCGATGCGGTGTGCGAACCGGATGCGTGGAAAGTTCAACCCTCCGCGCTTTCTTCGAGCGCGAGGTTGGGTTGGGGAATGATGCCGAGGCGCTCGTAGATGGGGCGCATCTCGCGGCGCACGGCAGGAAGCTGGGACCAGAACCACGTAGCGCCGAGAATGCAGGCCACTCCGCTTACGAGGACGGTGCGGGGCGCTCCGATCGCCTGGGCGAGCGTGCCAGCGAGCAGGCTGCCGAAGGGCGCCATGCCAACGAAGGCCATGGTGTAGTAGCTCATGACGCGGCCGCGCATGTTCTCGTCCACAAGGGTCTGGATGATGGTGTTGCTGGCCGTGAGGCCCTGCATCATGCCGAAGCCGGTAAGGAGCATCATGAGCATCGAGAGCCAGAAGGACCGCGAAAGTCCGAAGGCGATGAGGCCGAGGCCGAAGGCAAGCGCGGCGATGGGAATCATCTTGGTGAGGCCGCGCACGGAGCGGCGCGCGACCATGGCGAGCGCCGACGAGAGCGAGCCGACGCCAACTGCGCCCATGAGGAAGCCAAGCGTATGTGGGCCGCCGTGCAGTACCTGCGCGGCAAAGACAGGCATCAGCACCATGAAAGGCCATCCCATCAGGCTGAGCAGAGCAAAGAGCGAGAGGATGGTGCGGATGGGACGGGATCCGGAAACGTAGGTCCAGCCCTCGCGGAACTGCGTGACCATGGAGGCTTCGGCGGGGCGCGGCTCTTCAAAGGGCAGGCGCATGGCGACGAGCGAGGCAATGACAGCGATGTAGCTGACGCCATCGATGAGGAAGCACCAGCCCTCGCTGGTGGCGGCGATGAGCAGGCCGGCGAGCGCGGGACCGAGCAGGCGCGCTGTGTTGACCATCGAGGAGTTGATGGCAATGGCGTTGGAGAGATCGGCGCGGTCGCCGATCATCTTGACCATGAAGGACTGGCGGCCGGGCATGTCAAAGGCGTTGATCATGCCCTGCATGACGCTAAGGGCCAGGACTTCGCCAATGGTGACACGATGCGAGAGCGTGAGCCATGCGAGCGCGAGCGACTGCACCATGGCGAGGGCCTGCGTCCAGAGCAGGACCTTGCGGCGGTCAATGCGGTCGACAAGGACGCCAGCGAAGGGCGCGAAGAGGAAGGTGGGAATCTGGCCGGCAAATCCAACGGCGCCCAGCAGCAGCGCGGATCTGGTGAGGCGATAGACGAGCCACGAGGTGGCGACGCGCGTCATCCAGGTGCCGATGAGCGAGATGCTCTGGCCGCCAAAGAAGAGGCGGAAGTTGCGATGGCGCAGCGCACGCCATGCGTGGGAGAAGTCACGCGGCCCCTGGCTTGAAGATTCATTGGACGAGGCAGGTGGCATGCTGTTGATTGGATGCAGCGTACGGGCCATCGGCTCCGAAGCTATTTTGCGACGGTGAGCTGGACCTCAGTGGATGGATCGACGGGCGCGCCAGCGAGCGGTTGCTGCGCAATCACGGAACCGGGCGCAATGGGCTGGCGCGGCGGTGCATCTCCAGTGCCGACGGGCTGGACGGGTACATCGGCAAAGACAGGTAACGCGGACTTGATGCCGACTTTTTCGAGTTGCCTTTGCGCGGTGACGATTGGCACGCCGGTCAGGTCGGGCATGACGAAGCGATCCGGCGTGTCATCTTCCGGCGCAGCGACGAGGAGGTCGACGGTGGGACCCTCGATGCCCTGGGAGTGAGCGGGCGGATCCTGCGCGATGACGTTGCCTTCAGGCATGTCATTGTCGGGAAGCAGTGCGAGGGTTCCCGCTTCAAGGCCCAGCCTGCGCAGACGCATGGCGGCAACGCGCTCGTCGGTTCCTACGGTGTTGGGCACGTCGACTTTTTGTGGGCCGAGGCTTTCGGCCACGCGGACGCGCCACTCGCGGCGGACGACGGTGCCCGGTGCGGGAGACTGGGTGAGGATGTGGCCCGCGGCGACTTCCGCAGAGTAGTAGCGGTTGTCGACGTTGAGATTGAGGCCCATGCCCGCGGCCTGGCTGCGCGCCTGGGCAACGGTCATGCCTTTCAGGTCGGGCACCTGCACCTCAGCCCCGTGAATGACGAGGTGCATGGTGGCGATGGCCGCGAGCATGGAGACCACGACCAGCAGCATGAGCAGAGAGGCGGCGCGGAAGAACCGGCGAAGGAGGTGGCCGCTCATGGTTCGGGCTCTCCGTCGGGATAGACAATTTCGTAGTCGATGGTTGCAGCCTTCTCGAGCATTTTGGAGATGGAACAGTACTTGTTCTTGGAGAGCGCGACGGCGTCCTCCACAGCCTTGCGGCTCAGGCGGCCGCTCACAGCGTACGTGAGCTTAATGTGCGTGAAGACCTGCGGATAGGAGTCCGCGCGTGTAGCCGCGGCGGAGACGCGCAGCCCCGCGATGGGCTGGCGCTTCTTTTTGAGAATGCTGACGACATCGACGGAGGTGCAACTGCAGAGCGCCATGAGCACGGCTTCCATGGGACTGGGACCATGTTCGTGTGCGGAGTCAGCGTCAAAGAGGACGGTGTTACCGCTCTCGGTGCGGCCCTCGAAAACGTCGTCATGCTTCCATTCGCTGTGCGCGATCATTGTGTCTGGCTCCTGCGCTATCGGGTGTTGTCGGTCACCGGTTCGGGATGGATGGTGACGCGATACAGCTCCGGACGATCGGATTTGATGCGGTCTTCAAGTTCGGTCATTACTTCATGCACACGCTGCATGGCGAGATCGTCGGGCAGCGTGCAATGGAACGAGAGATAGATGTGCTCGCCGGAGCGGCCCACGAGGACCTCATGCACGTCGCTGATCTCCGGAAACTGGCTCGCCCGCGCGCGCAGCACCTCTTCAATCTTCCTGTCCTCTTCGAGGACTTCTTCAGGCTGCTCGATGGTGGCGGGTTCGCTCTCAATGTGCGTCAGGATGGAGTCGACCTCTGGTGCCTCGCGGAGAATTTCGGCTTCCATCGCGCTGACGAAGTTGTGCGCTTCCAGCAGGGGCATGGTCTCGTCGAGTTCCACGTGCTGCTCCACGCGCAGGCGGCCATGATGCGACTGCACGCTGAGTTCGTGGACGCTGACGTTGTTGCGTGCAGCGACGGTGCGGACGCGGTCGAAGATGCTGTCTGCGCGGCCCTGGCGAGGGATGGTGTGAATCACGACATCGGCTTTGGGCAGGGCGCGATGCACGGCCTCGGTGGCGGTGCGGACCAGTTCGCCCGTGTGCTCGAAGGTGTAGTGGCGCGGAAGGGCGAGGGTGAGATCGGCGAAGTACGAAGGACCGGAGCGGCGCACGCGGGCTTGCTCGACGGCGAGTACGCCGTGCACCTGCTCTACCTCGCGGACGAGGCGCAAGCGTGTCTCCGCGGGGATCTGATCCATGAGCACGCCGATGGTTTCGCGGGCAACCTGGACGGTGACGCGAAGGATCATGAGCGAGACGACAATGGCGGCGAAGGGATCGGCGTAAACGAGCCATGGGATGTGCCAGGCCATGCCGATCCAGCTGGCGCCGAGCCCGAGGAGCACGGCGACGGTGGACCAGATGTCCGACGCGAAGTGGAAAGCGTCTGTGGCGAGGGCAGGCGAGCCGGTGCGGCGAGCCACGTCGGCAAGATCGCGGGAGCGCCAGTAGTCCACGGCGATGGAAGTGAGCAGGACAAGGATGGGCCAGGCGGAGTGGTGCAGGTGCGCGGTGTGAGTGACGATCCGCTGCATCGCCTCCCAGATGATCCATGCACACGAGACGGCCATCAGGCCGATTTCGCCGAAGGCGGAGAGGTTCTCAAACTTGCCGTGACCGTAAGGGTGGTCTTCGTCGGCGGGCTTATCGGAGACGCGGACGGAAAAGAACGTGAGCGCGGCGCCCAACAGATCGAGTCCTGAGTGCGCAGCATCCGACAGCACGCCGAGCGACCCGGAAAGCATGCCCGCGGCGAGCTTGAGCAGGGTCATCGCGGCCGCTGTCAGCATGGAACGCAGTGCGACCTGCCGCTTTTCTGCGGATTGATTGGGCAGGTTGGCTGCTGCGGAGGGCATCTTGATTTCAGGCTACTCTGGGCGCTGGGCGGTGTACAACCCGGCGATGCCGAAGGTGTAAGGCTGCCACTGGCACTGCGCATAGCCCACGCTTTGCATCAGCCTGAGCATCTGAGGAGGCGGTGGAAAGCTGCCGACGGAAGATGGGAGATAAGCGTACGGTCCCTCTGCGCCGCAGAAGAGCCGCCCGATGGCCGGAAGCACACGACGGAAGTAGATCGCGTAGGCCTTGCCGATGAGCCCGCCGGGCTCGCTGAAGTCAAGGATGCCGAGCTGACCGCCGGGCTTGAGGACGCGGTGGAACTCGCGCAGGCCGGCCTCGTAGTTGGCGAGGTTGCGAAAGCCGAATGCGGTGACGATGAGATCGAGCGAGGCGGAGCGCAGCGGCAGATGGAGGGCGTCGGCCTCAAGCGCGACGGCGCCGCGGCCGGAGAATTTTTGCGCGCCGCGGAAGAGCATGGCGTGGGCGAAGTCCGCGGCGAGGATGGGCCGCGCGCCGGTCGGCCGATGCTTGAGCAGCGCCATGGTCATGTCGCCGGTGCCGCAGCAGATGTCGAGGATGGCAGCTTCGGGGCGCGCGAGTGTGGTGCGGAAGCGGCGTGCGGTGCGGTTCCACCACAAGCGGTCGATGTTGGCGGAGAGGAGATGGTTGAGCAGGTCGTAGCGCGGCGCGATGGTGTTGAACATCTGCTGCACGGATGCGGCGGCAGAGGTTTCGTCGGTGGCGCCGACCGGCTTGGCACCTGTAGCTTGCATCAGGCGTGGCTCTCCCTGGCGCGGGCGAGCATGAAGGTGGTCGCGGCTTCGAGCTCGGCGGTCGTTACGTCTTCCACGACGGTGGCATCGCCGATTCCGACGGGCAGGACGAAGCGGCGCACGCCGCCAACGTTCTTCTTGTCGCTGCCGCTGGCGGCGATGAGTTTGGCGGCGCGCAGCTTGAGCGGTGGCAGCGGGCCGTAACGGTAAATCAGGCGCTCCATGCGCTCAGCCTGGGCGCTGGAGACGGTGCCGCGGCGGTGTGCGATGTGCAGCGCGGCGATCATGCCCCAGGCCACCGCCTCGCCATGCAGCAGGGCTTTGTAGCGCGTGGCTTGTTCGATGGCATGGCCGAGTGTGTGGCCAAGGTTGAGGATCATGCGCAGGCCGCTCTCGCGCTCGTCGCGGTTGACGACGTCGGCCTTCATGCGAATGGATGCGGCGATGACTTTTTCGAGCGCTTTGAGGTCACGGCCAAGAATCTTGT
This sequence comes from Occallatibacter sp., assembly GCA_049582405.1. Classification (GTDB taxonomy): domain Bacteria; phylum Acidobacteriota; class Terriglobia; order Terriglobales; family Acidobacteriaceae; genus Telmatobacter. Next base: position 10,200 of record JBAUTX010000150.1, read on the forward strand.
CGGCGTTCTCTTCCATATAGCGCACGAGGGGGCGGTCGCGAATGATGCCGGCCTTGACGCTTTCCATCAGGCCTGCGCGGAGTTCGCGATCGGGCAGCGTGCCGAGCACTTCCACATCGGCGAAGACGGCGATGGGGTGGTGGAAGCTGCCGACGAGGTTTTTGCCTTCCGGAAGATTCACGCCGGTCTTGCCGCCGACGGAGGAATCGACTTGCGAAAGAAATGTGGTGGGCACCTGGACGTAGCGGATGCCGCGCATGAAGATGGCGGCGACAAAGCCGCCGACGTCGCCCACGATGCCGCCGCCGAGGGCGATGAGCAGCGAGCCGCGATCGCCGCCCGCGGCAATCATCTGGCGCAGGATGGATTCGACGCTGCGCAGGGTTTTGTGCTTTTCGCCCGGTGGCAGAAAGAGGACAATGGGTGGCTCGGCGAAGGACGCGAGGAATGCCTCACCCCAGAGCGCCCAGATGGCGGGCGAGGTGAGTACGAAGACGCGGCGCGGGAGGCGGCCCGCGATGCGCTGGATGCGCGGCGCAAGAGTGCGGATGAGGCCGCTGCCGGCGAAGACGTCGTATTTTGCAGACGGTGTGGCGACTCGAATGGTTTGCACGCTTCTTTTATCCTAAAGCACCGCAGGATGGCGGCGAAGCGTGGGAACAAACGCGCACGTGTCGATTTTCAGCCTAGCCAGAAGAGTGGCACAAGGCTGACGGCGGCCAATGCGACGAGAAAGATGAGGCTCTGCATGCCGGTCTTGCGATCGGCGAGCCAGAATGCATAGATGCCCTTGACGAGGTTGTTGCTGGCGGCGGCGATGATGATCGCGACCGCGGCGACCTGCAAGGGTGTGGCGGTTCCGGCCGCCTGGGTGAGACCCATGATGAAGGGGTCCACGTCGCTGACGCCCATGATGGCGGCAAGTGCGTTGAGGCCGCCGCGGCCGAGGTACGTGACGGCGAGCTGCGTGGCGACGAGCATGACCAGGAAGAGTGCCGCGAAGAAGAAAGCCGCGAACAGGTCGAGGGGATTCTTGGGTTCCAGTGACTGCGGCGCGGAGGGATGCGCGTGGTCGGCGCGGCGCGACCAGAGCCAGCCGATGCCGGCGGCCATCCCCGCGAATACGAGAAAAGGTACCAGCACGAGCCGCATGAGGTCATGGTTGAAGAGTGCAAGCAGTGCGATAAGGCGCAGGTACATGACGCCGGAGGCGATGAGGATGCTGCCGGAGTAGAGGTGCGGCTCATTCTGCTGCGCGGCGCGGCGGGCGAGCACGACGGTGGTGACGGTGGACGAATACGCGCCGCCGAGCAATGCGGCGAGGACGATACCGCCCTTGCCCCTGGTGAGCTTTTGCAGCACATAGCTGGCATAAGAGATCGCGCTGATGGCGACGACGACCAGCCACGTTTTGAAGGGATTGATGTGGAAGCGCGTGAAGGTCTGGTCGGGCAGCGCGGGGAGAATGACGCCGCTGAGCAGGAGGAACTTGGCGAAGGTGAAGATCTCGTTGGGCGCGATGCGTGCGGCGAGGCGCTCAAGAGCGGCCTTGAGGTCGAGTAGCAGCAGGCTCGCGATGCTGATGGTGGTGGCAGTCCAGAGGTGGTCGTAGAAGATGAGTGCGCCGACGATGAAGGTGGCGAGGCCGGAGATCTCCGTGGTGACGCCGGAGGTCTCTGCGCGGTTGATCTTGTGCCAGTAGGAGATGAGCAGGAACGCAGCCACGACCAGAAAGCCCACGAAGAGCGGGAGAATCTGTGTGCCGGAGAGCAGCGCTACGGAGTAGCCGACGAGGCCGATGAGCGGGAACGTCCGCACGCCGCCGAAGACGTATGTGCCGGTGGCCTTGTGCTCTTCGCGTTCCAGGCCGACGAGGAACGAAAGGAACAGGACGAGGGTGATCTTGAAAAAGTCCGGGGGCAATCCGCGCAGGAACTCCATGCGATCCGCGTCTCCATCCGTGCCGGCTGCGAGGGCTCGATAGAGTCGCACACAGAAGCCACGGCACGCGCTGGCACACAGCTTACACGGTTGCGCGCAGCGGCGAAAGCAGCCGGAGCACGCGACAGGACGAAATGTGCGGTTGCGCATGCGGTGATAGCCTCGAAATGTGAACGACGAGCGGCAGAGAGTCGACTTTCTTGTGATGGGCGCGGGCGTGGCGGGGCTGCGCGCTGCCGTGGAGTTGGCAGGTCATGGGCAGGTGCTGGTGGTGACCAAGGAGGCCGTGGCCGAATCGAATACGCACTATGCGCAGGGTGGCATCGCGGTGGCCATGGAAGGCGAGCGGGATGTTGCGCTGCATCTCGAAGACACGCTGAACGCGGGCGACGGGCTGGTGTACCGGAAGGCTGCCGAGGTGCTTGTCGCCGAGGGGCCCATCCGCGTGCATGAGCTGATGGAGTGGGGCGCGCAGTTTGACCGCGAGGACGGCCGCCTGCTGCGCACGCGCGAAGGAGCGCACAGCCTGCCACGCATTCTTCATGCGAACGGCGACGCGACGGGTGCGGAGATCAGCCGGTCACTGGCGACGTTTGCGCGGGCCCATCGCGGCATCTCCTTTGCCGAGTGGACGACCGTAACGGGATTCGTGACGGACGGCGGACGCGTGGTGGGCGTTGACCTGCTGGATCGCGAGGGCCAACGCAGGCGCGTGAGCGCGCGGGCGGTTCTGATTGCGGCGGGTGGAGCGGGGCAGGTCTACAGCGACACGACGAATCCGGCGGTGGCCACGGGCGACGGCATTGCACTGGCGATGAAGGCGGGAGCGGCGCTGGCGGATATGGAGTTCTACCAGTTTCACCCGACGGCCCTGTCGCTGGCGGGCGCGCCGCGGTTTCTGCTGTCGGAGGCGCTGCGCGGCGAGGGCGCGTACTTGCGCAATGATCGCGGTGAGCGCTTCATGGAACGGTATCATCCGCTGCTGGAGCTGGCACCGCGCGATGTGGTGGCACGGGCGATTACGCGCGAGGGAATGGGCGCGCATCCGGGCGAGTCGCGCGTGGTGCATCTTGACATGCGGCATGTGAAGGGCGTGGACTTGCGGCGCCGGTTCCCGGGCATCAGCGCGGAGCTGGACCGCTACGGGCTGGCGCTCGATCGGGATCTGATTCCCATTCGCCCTGCGGCGCATTATCTGATGGGCGGCGTGCGGACGGATCTCGATGGACGGACCACGGTGCGCGGGCTGTATGCGGCGGGTGAGGCGGCGTGCACGGGCGTGCATGGGGCCAACCGGCTGGCTTCGAATTCGCTGCTGGAGGGGCTCGTGTTCGGGGCGCGCGCGGCCGAAGCGGTCCTGGCGGATGGGCTGGCGCATGGCACAGCGGGCGGACCGGTTACGGCGGCCACAGGCTTGAGCGCGACGCAGGAGAAGAAGCTGGAAGGGACGCTTGCGCGGCTGCAGCAGGCAATGTGGGCCTATGCGGGATTGCTGCGTGAGGAGACCACGCTGCGGGAAGGCGAGCGTGCTCAGGCTGCATGTGCGGCTGAAGTCGCCGAGCTACGGAGCCATGCAGGCGCGAGCCGCAGGCTGGCGGAGGCGGATGCGCTGTGCATGGTGGCGCAGGCCATTCTGGAATCGGCGCTCGCGCGCACGGAGAGTCGCGGCGCACACTATAGGAATGACTTTCCCGAGCGAGATGACCTACGGTTCCAGAAGCACTCGGTGATTTCAAGCGACGGGAGCGTGACGTTTGAGGCGTGGTGAGCCGGGTGGTCAGGGCTGGCGTGTCTCGAGCTTCCAGGAGACAACAGCGCAGACACCGAGGATGAGGCCCATGATGGCGAGCGAAATGATGATGGGGATCTCCAGCCAGTGTGCGGCGAGCATCTTGAACGCGACAAAACCGAGCAGCACGCCAAGGCCGTAGTGGAGATAGCGGAAGCGGCCGAGGAGAGCTGCGAGCGCAAAGTAAAGCGAGCGCAGGCCAAGAATCGCGGCGATGTTCGACGTATAGACCACAAACGGATTGTGGGAAACGGCGAGGACGGCCGGAATGGAATCGACGGCAAAAAGCAGATCGGTGAGCTCGACAGCGAGAATGACCGGCAGCAGTGAATCGCTGGAGGCGTGCAGGCGCTGAATCCACGCCGGCACAGCGGCGTGGGGCGCGCCGCCGCGCAGCAACCGCCAGGCCGCATAGAGAAGCAGGAGTCCGAAGATCCAGGTGATCCATGCGAAGCGTTCCAGCAGAGCGACGCCGGCAGCGATGAACATGCCGCGCATGACAATTGCGCCGAGAACACCCCAGAGCAGCGCGCGGTGCTGGCGCTCCGCGTCAATATGCAGGCCGTGAAAGAGGACGAGGAAGACAAAGAGGTTATCGATGCTGAGCGAGATCTCAATGGTGTAGCCAGCCACGAATTCGAGGGCTGGCTGACGGCCGTGTTCAAAGGCAATCCAGCCTGCGAAGAGAGCGGCGCCGATGGCGAGGAAGGTCGTCCAGGTCCATGCGGCTGCCTGCGTCTGAGGGATGTTGCGGTGCTTGTGCGTCAGAAGCGCGTCCACGGCGAGAAGCGCGAACACGGCGATGTGAAAGCCAACCCACCACGTCCATGAAGCGCCGGCAATCATACAGCCATGCTAATCGATCAGGGGAATCGGGAAGCAGGACGATCCCTAATGAAGGGCTGCGATGGCGGTGGCCTGCACAGGATCGGTGCCGGTGGCCGAGGAGATCGCTAAATCGAGAACGCCGGCCGTGGTGGTGTCAAAAACATAGCCCGTGAGGTCAGGATTGCCGTCGAAGTTGACGGCAAAGACGAAGGTTGCCGTTGTGTCTTCAGCCAATGCGACGGAGTGCGTGCCGGCGGAAGTGGTCGTGCTGAGTGCTGTGAGCGAGTAGACTCCACTGGCGGCCGAGAGGGTAAATCCCTGGATGAGGCCGGTGGAACTGCCGCTCACCTGGCGGTTCACGACGTAGATGTAGGTTCCTGCTTTTTCCGCCAGGATGTCATAGGGCGCGAGACCGCCGGACGGAAACGGCGAGCCTGAGATTTCTTTGAGCGTGGAGAGATTGATGGCGCGCAGGCCGCCGGAATTGGATCCGGAGGAAGCGACGGTCTCCCCGATGAAGAGCAGACGGCTGCCTGTGTCCGTGGCGACGGAAAGAGCGGCGCCGCCGGTGTTTTTGACGGCGACGGTGCTGACCACGCCGAAGGGTGCGGTGCCGTTGGCGGCGTTGAAGGGGATGATGGCGGCGCCGCCTGAGCCCATGGCGACGAAGACGGTGGTGTTGGCCGGTGAGATGGTCAGCTGCTGCACTGTGGCTGCAGGCAGTGAGACATATTGTTCGTTAGGTTGGGTGACGAGGCCGGAGGTGGGGCTGATGGATATGGCGAATAGCTGGGGTGCACCCGAGGTCACGTCGAGGAGCCAGGAGTTCGTGGCGTCGACCTGCATGCTGACGGCCGAGTCATTCGAGATGGGGTTGCCGGAGTTGCCGAGCGTGAGCTGGCCGTTGGAGGCGATGGTGTAAAGATAGATGCCGCTGATCGTGCTGACGTAGAGGAAGCTGTTGTTGGGCGAGATCGTGACCGACAGCGGCGTGGCGAGCAGCGTGTAGGGACTGCCGGGCAGCTGCGTGAGGACGCCCGCATTGACGTAGTAGCCCACAAGTTGCGAAGTTGCGGCGTTGACCACGAAGAAGTTGCCGCTGGAGGCGGTGGTGATGGGCGTAGAGCCCCCGGAGTCTGCAGGCTGGTTCCAGAATCCCTTGCAGGCGGTGAGCAGCAGAGGCGCGGCCATGACGAGTTTTGCCCACTTCAAGCCAGTCATTCGTGCTCCCTCGGCAGGGCCGGAGTTCCACCCCCAGAGTACAGCTTCTACCGCCCGCTCGTCGCTGAGGGCAGTGCGCATGGCGGGCACGGCAGAGTGCTCAACTGGACAAGACGCGAGAGCCGCGAAATCGCTTGCGAAAAGAGAAGACAGGCGCCGTGAACCAGGCTGGCAGGATGAGCCAGCAGCAGGACGCGAGCAGAGAGTCGAGAACTGGCTCAGCGATGGATGCGAAGGCGAAGGGGCTTCTGAGGCTGGACAGACTACACCGGCGGCGCGGAGGGTGGTCCCGGCGCAGAGTTAGATGGGAAGTTAGGCGAGGCCGGCGCAGCACAAGACATCCAGAAGACCGGCCAAGCCGCTCAGCAGGAGATAGGATCAGGAAGCTGCACGGAGGGCAAGTGCTAACTCCGTTCCCTGCTCGAGTTTCATCTCGTGCTTCTTGTTGGAGATAAAGACTCCGGAGTTATCGCCGGCAATCCTGCTGTGCATGTCGATACCGGAGAGTGCATTGACAGCATCAATCCTTAGCATGGTCGGGTCCCAGGTGTTGGGCATCTGCGCGCCAGGAACAATATTGTAGCCCTCGTCGCTCATTTCCTCGGGCCTTGCCACGCCCACGATCGTCGCCTTGATCGGAAGGGTTGTACCATTCTTCAGCTTTGCCTCGGTGAAATTCAGCGCGAGCCTTGGAGCGCCGCTGGATTGCATGCTATCCGCCGTCACCGTGCCAAGGAGGACAGTGCCCGAGGGAAGCTCCTTGCCATTCTTGAGGTGCACTTTGTCGGCAAGCCTGGCTTGCACCTGGCTGCCGGTCTTGACGGTTCGTGAGTCGATGTTTTTGACCAGGGCCGCGCGCGCCCGCACCATTTGCGTGGCAATCGCACTCGCGGAAGATGTGGCGGAGCTAGTCTCCGCGGCTGCTGCGCTCGCTGAAGGGGTACGGGCGCCGGCGAGCGCCGGAACCGCGAGTGCGATACAAAGGGCCGCAACAGACAGAGTTACAGAAGCTTCAGATTTCATGGGAAGAACTCCAGACTTGTATTGACGTGCGCCTCGTAGACTTACTCTTGCAGGAGGCAGAGACATACTGACTTACAAATAGTAAGAAGCCGTTTCTTAACTCCGGGTTATCCGTGCGAATTCATTCTCTGTCGACTTGACGTGATGCAGGTCGCGCCGTGTGAGTTGCACCTGCGCAGGGATCGATGTGGCGCAATGCGATGAATTGCACGCGGATGCGGGCGAATGCCGAGGCCTGCAACGCGGTCGTTCGGGCGATCAGGAATGTGCTTGCTGCTCGTTGCGCCTTTGCCACACAAGGCGTGCGGCGGCGAGATCTTCGATGGCAAGGCCGACGGATTTGAAGACGATGCGGCCGTCGCGCGGCACGGCGCTGGCGCCAACGCCCGCGAGGATGCTGCCGATCTCAGCAGAGACGTTCGCACCGGAGAGACGCACATCGCCGGACTCGCGCTCGGCGGCATCGCGGAAATCGGCGACGACGAAGCTGGAGTGCATGACTGCATCGTCAAGCTCGCGGAGGGTGGAGCCGGTGGCGCCCACGGCGAGCACGAGTGCGTTAGGTTGGAGCCAGCGGCCTTCGAGCACAGGGCGGGGTGCGGAAGTCACGGTGAGAACGACCTCGGCTGCGGCGGCTTCTTCGATGGCGACGGAGCGCGCACCGGTGGCTGCGGCAAGACGCTGGGCATTTGCAGCGGTGCGGCTCCAGATGCGGATGTCGGCGAGTGCGGGCCATACGTGGCGGAAGGCCTGGATGTGCGCGTGGGCCTGCACGCCGGAGCCGAGGATGCCGAGGCTCGTGGGCGGACCGGCGAAGTGGAGCGGCGCGAGGGCCGCGAAGGCCACGGCAGAGACGGCGGCGGTACGCATTTCGGTGATGAGGCGGCCATCCATGAGTGCGAGGGGCTCGCCCGTGGAGCGGCGCAGCAACTCGATGATGGCCATGTGCGTAGGCAGGCCTAGCGCTGCGTTGCCGGGATAGAAGGTGACGGTTTTGACGGCCATCACGTCCCCGGCAAGAACAGGCATGACGGCGAACCAGCCATTGCTGGAACCCTCGGCGTTGCCGGCGCGGAGAATGGTGCGCGGCGGCTGCTCGACGCGTCCGGATGAGAGATCGATGAGGGCCTGGCGGATGGCCGGGATGAGCGCCTCATACGTGAGCACGGCGCGAACTTCCTGCTCGGGGATGAACACGGGCGTGCGCCTTTCTACCGTGCGCGGGTTCTGCGGCTAATTGGGGCGGTTGGTGGAGTTGGAGCGGCGGCGGAAGCGCTCGTCGACGGGCTGGCGGCCTTTGAAGCCGGCCTCGACCGTGTGCCAATGCTCGATGGCGGGCTCGCCCAGGCGCCAGCAGAGGAGGACGATCTCGTCTTCGATGCGGCAGGGGAAGTCGAGCAGGCCAGAATCGAGGTCTTTGACCTGGACGCCGATGGTGTCGATTTCGGCGACGGTTTCGCGGACGCGCTGGAGGTGGGTTTCCAGCTCGGTGCGCTGGCGGGAGACCTCAGAGACGTTGATTTGCATGCCGCCGGCGAGATAAATGCGCTGCGCCAGATCGGAGAGTCCTGACTCGGCCATTTCCGCAGCCTGCTTGCCCTCAAGAGCGCGCTTGAGCAGCGACTCCAGCACAGGGAGCAGGGACTGGGCTTCATCCAAGGTAAAGGTCTTCATCGGAGTCTCTTGCCTACAAGGATACGACGAAAGCGGCGCGCGGTGGTCATCGCGAAATGCCCCGTTTGTGGGAAAAGCGACGTTGATTCTGTGGAATTTGAGGCTGAAATTGCGGTGGGCACGGCCTGAGCCGTGGCGCAGGCGGCAGGGCTGAAAAGCGAATACAGGGCGAATCTGACTTCGGATTTTTGTGCACGATTTCTGTGGAAAAGAAAAATATGGCAAGGGGGGTGGGTATTTTTTTGATTGCCGGGTAAACCGTTTGGAATCAGTGAGGCTGTTTCTGGACCCGCGGAAAAGCGAAGAAAAGACGTAAGGGGGAGCGAGTAGGGGGTGGTCGCGCGGCGGGCGAGGCGGCGGGTCGAGGGAACCCGGTGCGGGTTGGAGGGCGCAGGTTTCATGGATGGTTCTATTGTGCGCCGGGGCGTGGGGTCAACATGCAAAACGGCGCTGGGAATTTCTCGTGTGGAATGAGGGGGTTAGAACGAATTTTCCTGGACGGGGCTTGACGTGACTGTGGCGAGGACCAGGC
>JBAUTX010000151.1:0-11897 GCA_049582405.1 Occallatibacter sp.
CTGGAGTATATCGCAGTGGCGCAGAGCCAGGCATGTGCGCATGCAGCCCCGGCGTATAATCGCGCTATGGCGGCGACGGCGCACACAGTGACGGAGGCGGGCGGTACACAGCAGAAGCTGCAACTGCTGGAAGCACAGCTGCGCGCTCTGGGCAGTGTGATGGTGGCCTATTCAGGTGGTGTGGATTCGGCATTTCTTGCGGCCACAGCGCATCGGGTGCTGGGCGAGCGGATGCTGGCCGTGCTGGCCGATTCACCAAGCCTGGCCCGGCGCGACATGGAGCAGGCATGCGCCTTTGCGGAAGGGCTGGGCATGCCGTTGCGCGTGATCCAGACTGAAGAGCTCGACAAACCGGAGTATCAGCGCAATGATGCGAACCGCTGCTTCCACTGCAAGACGGAATTGTTTGACGGCATGAGAGCGATGGGCGCAGAGCTTGGTTTTGCGCATATTGCCTACGGGATGAATGCCGATGATCGGCTCGATTACAGGCCGGGGCAGCGCGCGGCGGAGGAGCATGAAGTGCTGGCTCCGCTGGCTGAGGTGGGACTGACGAAGGCGGAGATTCGGGCGCTGGCGAAGGAAGCAGGCTACACGCTGTGGGACCGGCCCGCGGCGCCGTGCCTTTCTTCGCGCGTGGAGTATGGCCGTGCGGTGACACGCGAGGTGCTGGAGCAGGTGGAGCGTGGCGAAGAGAGTCTGCGGCAGCTGGGCTTTCGGGAGTTCCGAGTACGGCACCATGGCGAGCTGGCGCGTGTGGAGATTGCGCGCAATGAGCTGCCGCGGGCGCTGACCATGGAGATGATGGACGCGATGACGGCGGCGCTGCGGGCTGCGGGCTTCAAATACGTCACCCTGGACTGCACGGGGTTCCGCTCGGGATCGCTGAACGAGATGCTGAGCAGCGATGTGCTGAAGAGCTCTCTGGTGCCGGCGGAGACGTTGACGAGGCGCGGGACCTAGCCGACGATTTAGAATCAGCCTCGATGCGAATTGGATATCTGGAGTGTTTTTCCGGCATAAGCGGTGACATGCTGCTGGGCGCGCTGGTGGATGCAGGCGTGGACTTCGAGCGCATGCGCGAGACGGCGTTGGCATTGGACGTGGGTGCAGACCTTGTCCTGCGTCAAGTGATGCGCGGCGGGATGATCGCGACCAAGGTGGACGTCCTGACGCCCGAAAACAGAGCGGCGGCGCACGAGCACCATGAGGACGAGCCACATGCGCATGAACATGCGCATCAAGATGAACATGCCCACGACCACGAGCAAGGACACAGTCATGAGCACGGTCATGCGCACAGCCATGAGGCACACGCGCATCACGCGCACGGTGAACACGCGGCGCACAAGCACGAGCATTCTCATGCGCATCACCGGTCGCTTTCGACAATTCTCGCCATCATCGCACGGGCGCCGCTGGCGGATGCCGTGAAGGCGCAGGCGACGCGGGCCTTCCGGCTGCTGGGCGAGGCCGAGGCCGCGATTCACAACATCCCTGTGGAAACGGTGCACTTTCACGAAGTGGGCGCGGTGGACACGATTGTTGATATCGTGTGTGCCGCGCAGGGATGCGCTGAGCTGGGCGTGGACCGTTGGATGGCGTCGTCCTTGAACGTGGGCAGCGGGACCGTGAAGTGCGACCATGGCACGCTGCCGGTGCCTGCTCCGGCAACGCTGGCGCTGCTGGGCGATGCGCCGGTGTATGCGGCGGGTGCGCCGATGGAGCGGGTGACGCCGACGGGCGCGGCGTTGCTGCGCATGCTTGACGTGCAGTACGGGGCGCTGCCGGCGATGAGGGTGAAGGCATCGGGCTATGGCGCGGGCGGCCGCGATACGCCGGGACAGCCGAACCTGCTGCGGCTGCTGGTGGGCGAGGCTGCTGATGAAGCGGGACGCGAGGAGCCGATTGCCGTGATGGAAGCGGTGATGGATGATGCGAGCCCGCAACTGCTGGCCTATGTGAGTGAACTGCTGCTGGAGGCCGGCGCGTGGGATGTGTATCGCACGCCGGTGCAGATGAAGAAGGGTCGCAGCGGCGTGACGATGACGGTGCTGTGCAAGCCGGAGCTGGTGCCTGCGTTGCGCGAAGTGATGCTGCGCGAGACAACGACGATCGGGTTGCACTGGCGCGTGGAGCAGAAGGCGTCGCTGGCGCGGGAGTTCGTCCATGTGGAGACGCAATGGGGGCCAGTGCAGATGAAGATTGCACGCTGGGCGAGCGGTGAAGTGGCGAATGTGTCGGCAGAATTTGAGGACTGCAAGCGCATTGCAAAGGATCACGGCGTTCCGCTGAAGCGCGTGATGCAGGAGGCCATGCTCGTGTTTGCGGCCGAGACAGGGAAGGAGAAGCGCGGATGAACCGGATGCAGATTGAAGCTCTGCTGCACGAGGTGCGCGAAGGGCGCACGGGCGTGGAAGCCGCGCTGGAGCGGTTGCGCGACCTTCCTTTTGAAGATCTTGGCTTTGCGAAAGTAGATCATCATCGAGCGCTGCGCACGGGCATGCCGGAGGTCATTTTCTCCGAGGGCAAGACGCCCGAGCAGGTGGCGCAGATCTTTGCGCGCATGGCTGAGGCCGGCGGCAACGTGCTGGCGACGCGCGCTTCGCGTGAGGCCTGCGAGGCAGTGCTGGCGATCGAGCCGCGCGCGACCAGTCACCCGCTGGCACGGGCGATTACGCTGGCACAGGCGCCTACGCCGCCGGGCAAGGGAACGATCTGCGTGGTGTGTGCGGGGACGAGTGACCTGCCGGTTGCGGAAGAAGCGGCGGTGACGGCGCGGCTGATGGGCAACACGGTGGAACTGATTGCCGATGTAGGCGTAGCGGGGATTCACCGTCTGCTGGCGCAGAAGCAGGCGCTGCAACAGGCGCGGGTGCTGGTGGTCTGCGCCGGAATGGAAGGCGCGCTGCCGACGGCGGTAGCGGGCCTGGTGCATGCGCCGGTGATTGCGGTGCCGACGAGCATCGGTTACGGCGCGTCGCTGGGTGGCATCGCGGCGCTGCTGGGGATGCTGAATTCCTGTGCGCCGAATGTGACGGTGGTGAATATCGACAACGGGTTTGGCGCGGCGTGCGTGGCATCGTTGATTAACCACGTGCAGTAAGAGAGCGGAGAGTTGCGGTTGCGATTGTCTGGGCGCGGCCGCTGCGATGGAATGGGTGCGTTTGAGTGAGAGAGCGTTTACTGCCTGAGATTTCGGGCGCAAGCAAGACCGGCAGTGCACGGCGCCGGCTGGAGAGGTCATGAAGCATTCCCGTAGAAGCTTTCTGAAGACGAGCGCCGCCGTTGCCGCTAGCGCGTGGGCTGGGCGGCGTGCGCGTGGCGCAACGGCAGCGGAACACAAGCCGATGATTGAGCCGGCACTGGAGCAGTTTGGCTACGGCGACGTGACGCTGCTGGAAGGGCCGTTGCGCGAACAGTTCGACCGCAATCATGCCTTCTATCGCGCGCTCAACAACGACTCGCTGCTCAAGCCCTATCGCCAGCGGGCGGGTTTGCCTGCGCCGGGCGAGGACATGGGGGGCTGGTATAGCTGGCAGCCGGTGAGCGACATCGACAAGCGGCCCAATAATGGGTTTGCGCCGGGGCACAGCTTTGGGCAGTATCTCTCTGGCCTGTCGCGCGACTACGCGGCGACGGGCGACAAGGCCACGCAGCAGAAGGTGCATGAGCTGGTGGAGGGATTTGCGCCGGCGATCACGTCGAACTTCTGGAAGGAGAATCGGTTCCCGGCGTACACCTACGACAAGATTTCCGTGGGCATGATTGACGCGCACGCGTTCGCGGGCGCGCCGCTGGCCTTCAAGGCGCTGGATGCGGCGCTGGATTCGGTGAAGGAACATCTGCCGCCGGGGCCGCTGTCGCGCGCGGAGCAGGTTGCGCGGCCGCATACGGATATTTCGTTCTGCTGGGATGAGCCGTACACGCTGCCGGAGAACCAGTTTCTGGCGTGGCGGCGCGGCGCGGGGAACCGCTATCGCGATCTGGCGATCCATTATCTTGCGGACAGCTGGTATTGGGATCCACTGGCGGCGGGCGAGAATGTGCTGCCGGGCAAGCACGCTTACAGCCACGTGAACGCGATGAGCAGCGCGATGCAGGCGTACTTTGTGCTGGGCGATGAGAAGTATTTGCACGCGGCGAAGAATGGCTTTGAGTTTGTGCGGACGACGCAGAGCTTTGCGACGGGCGGCTGGGGACCGGGCGAGGAGTTTCGCAAGCCGGGCAGCGGCGACCTGGGCGAGAGCCTGACCAAGACACATGCGAGCTTTGAGACGCCATGCGGATCGTATGGGCACTTCAAGATTACGCGCTATCTGCTGCGGACGACGAAAGACAGCCGCTATGGCGACAGCATGGAGCGCGTGCTCTACAACTGCATCCTGGGGGCGCTGCCGATCGAGAAGGACGGCTACGGCTTCTACTACTCCGATTACAACAACGACGGGACGAAGGTGTATCACCCGCAGACGTGGCACTGTTGCACGGGGACGTTTTCAGAGATCACGGCGGACTACGGGATCAGCGCGTACTTCCACGATGCGACGGGTGTGTACGTGAACCTGTATGTGCCTTCGCGCGTTGCTTGGCGGCGCGGAGGCGCGCGGCTGACGCTGACGCAGCGGACGGCCTATCCGCATGAGGCGACGACGACGCTGGAGATTGGGACGGATCGGGAGGCGGCTTTTCCGGTGTATCTGCGGATTCCCGCATGGGCTGGCGCGAAGACGACGATTGCGGTGAATGGCAAGCGCGTGATGGCCGGACCGGAGCCCGGCAAATTCGCGCGCGTGGAGCGGACGTGGAAGAACGGCGACCGCATCGAAGTGGAGTTCGCCATGGCGACGACGCTGGAGGCGGTGGACGCGCAGCATCCGGATCTGGTGGCGCCGGTGCATGGGCCCCTGGCGCTGTTCACGGTGGGCACGATTCCGGCGACGGTGTCGCGGAAAGACTTGCTGGCAGCGGCGCAGGGGTCGAAGGGATCGACGGACTGGCAGGTGAAGACCGATGCGGGCGCGCTCACACTCAGGCCGTTTGCGGCAATCCAGAAGGAGAAGTACCGGCTGTATTTGCAGACGCAGGCTTGAGTGCGGCGTGCATGACAAAGGCCGGAGCGGGTGCTCCGGCCTTTTTTGTTGCTCGTGATGGGGACGCGCTTCAGGGGCGGTCGTAGAAGCGGAAGAAGAGCGACGGCTTGGCGACGGGTTCGGCGCGGGCGACGAGCTCGCCTTGCTGGCTTTCGCTCAGAGGCGTGAACTCGTGGGCGAGGTGGACGTTTTCTTCGAGCTGGGCGATGGTGTCGCAGCCAATGATGACGGTGCTGACGGGGCGCGAGAGGGTGTAGTACATGGCTTCGCGCATGGTGAGGGTGCCGGGCGTGGGTGCGGGGACCATGCCCTCCCACATGTGGGCCTGCACGGCGAGAGGCTGCGGTGTCCAGTTGGAGAGCAGGCGGCCGCGACCGGGAATCTTCATGCCGATGATGCCCATCTGCTTTTCAACGGCAAGGGGCAGCAACTGCTGATTGAAGCTGTAGTGATGCGGGTCTGCGGCGTTCATGGCCATGAGTACGGTGTCAAACGGGTAGCGCTGGATGCCGGCGATGAGCGCGTCGGGTCGATAGTGGCCGGTGAGGCCAAGGAAGCGCACGACCTTCTGCTCGTGCATCTCGATGAGGGCTTCCATGGCGCCGCCCTTGGCGAAGACCTCGTTGATGTCGGTCATGGTGCCGATGTCGTGGAGCTGCCAGAGATCGACGTGGTCAGTCTGGAGGAGCTGGAGCGACTTCTCGATCATGCGCATGGAGCCGTCGCGGGTGCGCTCCTTGGTCTTGGTGGCGAGGAAGGCCTCGTTGCGGCGCTGGGCCATGACCTTGCCGACGTACTGCTCGCTCCAGCGATTGGGGCCGCCGTAGATGGAGGAGGTGTCGATATAGTTGACGCCGAGATCGAGGGCGCGCTCGATGATGGGCACGGCGACTTCGAAGTTGTTGGGTTTTTCGAGCGAGGCCTGGCCGCCGAGCGAGAAGATGCCAACCTTATAGCCGGTCTTGCCGAGGTTGCGCGTGGGCATGGCTTTCGGCGTGCGCGGATTGAGGGGAAGCGCCGGCAGAGTTTTTTGGGCCGTGTCCGCGAAGGCCGCGGGCGTGAGGAGTGCGGCCGTGACGGCGGTGCCGGCCTTCAGAAAATTGCGGCGGTCCTGCTGGCGTGCGGAGGGCTGCTTCTCGGTCATTGCGGATGCTCCTGGTCTTGCCGGGCTTGAGCCGACAGAAGTTTGCGCGCCTCCATCATAAATCCGTGCTTGAGCGCAGCGCCATTGAGTGGGTTCGTTGAACCGAAAGGCGAAGAGAAGAGAAAGCCGTCGAGGCCAAAACATGCAAGGAAATTGTGGAAAAGAAAAATTTCGTATGGGGGGTGGGGGGTTTCTCCTCTCGTTGGGACGGGGTGCTTTCCTGACGATTCACATCCGGAGCGTGTCCAACGCCGGCGGCACGAGTTGGGCAGAGCATGTGCATGGTCTGATTGTGCGCTTTTTGGTGGCAACAAAGTGCAAAAAAGACCATGGGAATTTTCGTCATGGAATGAGGAAGTTAGCGCGCGTGCATTCGATGGTGCTCTTGACAGCGAAGGGAGGGCCGCGCGGGGCCCTCCCTTGTGTGGGATGGCAATGTGCGGATCAGGCGTGGCCGATGACGATGGTGTGGGGGCTCATGGGAATGGGATGGCCCGAGACATCGCGGAAGCCGGCCTGGTGGTACATCGCGGTGAGCTCGCTGAGCGGATAGGCGTCGCCTGCCGGGGTGGTGGCCAGCATGTTGAGCGCGAAGGCAGCGGGCATGGGCGGGGAGACGCGATCCTCGTTGGGGACGAACTCGAGGGTTGCGGCGCGGCCGCCGGGGCCGAGCGCGGCATGCACTTTCCTGAGGAGGCTGACGCAGGTTGGCTGGTCAAAGTGGTGCAGGAAGTTCGTGAGCAGGACGGCGTCGTAGGGGCCAGCGAAGTCGACTTCAAAGGCGCTGCCGGGAAGCATGTTGTAGCGGTCGTGAACGCCAGCCTTCTCTGCGTTCTTGAGGGCGACGCGGAGGACTGGAGCCCAGTCGAGACCGGTGACGTGTGCGTTGGGATTCTGCCTGGCAATCTCGATGCCGAAGAGGCCATGGCCTGCGGCGATGTCGAGGACGCGCATGGGGCCATTGTGCCCGTTGAGCACGACGTGGCCGAGCGGCGCGGCCATGGGAGCCATCATGGGCGCCATGGTTTCAGCGAACAGGACCCAGATGGGATTTTCTGGTTCGACGCTGCCGTCGCCGCCCAGAGTGGTGCGGCCGCGGCGCACGATCTCCGCGAGGTCCTTCATGGGATCGTGCATGGCCTGATTGCCAAGGAACTGCGCGATGGTGGCCAGCGAAGAGGGCGAACGGGGGTCGAGAAATGCGGCGCTGGTGGGCGTGTGTTGGTAGAGACCGTCGTGCTTGGCGAGGACGCCGTTGATGACGAGAAAATCGCAGAGGATGCGAATGCCTCGCTCGGAGGCTTTGCAATGGCGAGCGATGGAAGCGACGTCTCCGGGGCCGTCGCCCACGGCCGTGAACAGGTCGAGATCGATGGCTGCTTTGAGAGCGGCCGTGCGCTGGTGGGCCTGCAGCATTTCGAAGACAATGGCCGGGGTCAACGGGCCTTCCTGATGATTCCCCTGTTGCATGTGGAACCTCCTCTTGCGCCGGGACGGACGTGCTGGGGAAAGGGAAGGACCATCCGGCGGCTTGGCGAGTGTATCACCCGCATTGCGTATCTGTGTCATGAATTCCTGGCAGGGAGCTTATGGGGAGGGTGGCGTATGAATGCGGTGCAAGGCGGTTTAGAGAGATGCGGCGAAAGCCCTGCCGCGAGGGCAACCCTGAAGGGATGCTCGTGGTTCTTATGAACTAGATTGCAGAGGTGAGGATGCTGGGCAAGCGTGCAAGAAGGCTGAAGAGTGCGAGGCTGCTGCGGTGGGCGGGCATGCGTGGGCTGGGGTGGCTGTGTGTGTGCATGGCAGCAACGAGCTGGGGGCAGCAGGGCACAGCGCCTGCGCAGGCGGCAGGGCAGCAGGCAACGCAACCTGAGCTGAAGCAGCGGCAGGCGGCGCAGCCGAAGAACCTGGTGATTCCGGACGGGGCGATCAAGATCAACGCGATTGTGACGGATGCGGCGGGGAAGCCGGTGATGGACCTGCAGCCGTGGGACCTGAAGCTGATGGATAACGGGAAGCCGGGGAAGATTCTTTCCTTCAAGAAATTCGATGGCGTGCAGGTGGTGCCGCAGCCGCCGGTGGAAGTGATTCTGGTGATGGACCTGGTGAATCTGCCTTTCTCGCAGGTGGCGCTGGTGCGGCAGGGGCTGGATGCGTATCTGCTGCGGAATGGCGGGCGGCTGGAGCAGCCGGTGTCGGTGATTCTGCTGACGGACACAGCAGTACGCGTGCAACCTAAGCCTTCGCTGGATGGCAATGCGGTGGCGAAGGAAGTGCGGGACATTGATGCGAACATCCGGACGCTGGACCGGGCGATGGCGGGTTATGGGGAACTGGAGCGGCTGCAGCTCTCAGCGCGGCAGATGGCGGGGATTGCCGCGAATGAGTCGCAGAAACCGGGACGGAAGCTGGTGATCTGGCTGGGCCCGGGATGGCCGCTGCTGACGCGGCCGGATGTGGGCTACTACTCGCAGAAGGTGCAGGACGAATACTTTGCGGCGATTGTGGAGCTGTCGCGGAGCCTGCGGGAGGCGCAGATTGAGGTGTACAGCGTGGGGCCGACGCTGATCGACACGGTGACGAAGATGTTTGAGTATCAGGCCTATGTGAAGGGCGTGAAGAATGCGAATGATGCGGCGACGCCGAACCTGGCGCTGGGCGTGCTGGCAGAGCAGACAGGCGGCAAGGTGATGGTGCCAAACAACGACATGGCGGGACAGATTGCGCAGTGCGTGGCGGATGCCAATGCGTATTACCGGATTGGGTTTGACCCGCCGGTGGCCGGACACGCGGATGAGTATCACGAGCTGAAGCTGGCGCCGGACCGGCCGGGGCTGAAGGTGCGAACAACGATGGGGTACTACGACGAGCCGGCGGGAGTGGGGACGGGCGCGCAGTGATTGGGGTGTGGGTGAGTTGGCGGCAAACTCGCTCGCAACTCTCTGCGGGCCTTCGACGGGTCACTGGGCGGTTGCGCGGATTGCCGGATGCTTGCCGACATATCAGTACCATCCGCCAACTAAATTCATCCTCTGCCTTGTCAAGCAGGAGGCCGCTGGTTCGAGTCCCGTCGCTCCCGCCAGAAATCCGAGCCAGCCATATCCTGCCCAAGCTCAACGCTGGCCGACTTCGTTATCAATCTTCCATCAATGAGTTCAATTAGCAAAGGAACGGGCGAGCAATAAGCCTTAGCACTGATGATCTGCCGTATGCTTCTCCAGAGCCAGTCGCGCCTGCTCGGATCTTAGGCGAGCGTCGGTCGCAATCCGGCCAAGCTCTTCGTACTTCTCTTTAGACGATGTGCCGATGTTCCGCTGCGGCTCTGCTACTGCCTTCGAAAACTCCGCCGTTGCCGCTTCGTCCTCCGAAGCGAGTTGAACTTTCATCGCGCAGCTTACATTGCCCTCAAGATATAGTTAACGAAGTGCTGTGGGGTTGGATACGCGTTTGCGACCCCAATCAAACGCGCATTTCAAAGATTTGCCTGCGGTGATAAAAATCGGCTGCGGTGATCGCCCGTCGTTGTTCCGGCAGTCAGAGAGAGCCATCTATCGCGCCGAGGGAGATGCACAGTCTTGCGAAAAGTTACACTCCTTTTGCGGACACTCCCATGTCTCGATCTTCCGGGAGCGATCCACATCCGCGAGATAAAGAGCAGCTCCACATCGGGGACAGGTTCGAACGGAAGCGCGCGAGGCATCGACGCTTCCCTGGATCAGATCTGAATAGCCGTCGACGTCGCGAAAGATCCGCGTGCAATCGCGCCGCTCACATGCGTGGTATGTTCGGACCTCTTCCGAATTTTCCTCCAACATTACGCGCCGCATGGAGACGTGATGCAAATCGCATAACGGAGAAAACTTTTGCCTGGAGGCCATGAGTGAGACTCTCATTCGTAGTGCCCGGCTACGTCAGTGAATCAGCGATCTGCGCCCGTTTGGGCAGCTGCAGGTCGTTTGGATCGCTTAACCAGGGTGAGGTCATTCGGTGCGCCGTCATGCTCGAGATTCATGGCGCGGAAGGATCGTGGGAGATCCTTATCCTCGTATTCAACGCCCGATGCTACGAGTTCGAGAGCATTCTTCTCAAGGGGAGCCCTCTTCGCCCGCAATCCTTTTTCTGCCAATTCGCGGTCTCCAGGTGAGGCAAATTCGGCGAATTGGACGAGATAGGCGAGTTTGCGATCGTAGAGGTCGATCTCCTGATGAAGATCTCGCAGGAAGTACTTATCGTGTCGAGGAACAGGCTTTACCCGTGGCACAGGTTTTGTGAGGGCAGCGGATTTTTTCATGAAATATCCTTCCGAAGTCGAAAAAGGGCGGTCAGATGACCGCCCGCTCGATCTGATGTTTGCCGCTCAGGCGATCCGTACGTTCTCAGCCTGAAAACCCTTGGGGCCTTTTACGACGTCGAAAGTCACGGCCTGGCCTTCCTGCAGGCTCTTGAAGCCCTCGCTCTTGATTGCCGAGAAATGCACGAAGACATCCTCACCACTTGGGCGACTCAAAAAGCCGAATCCCTTCGCATCGTTAAACCACTTCACTGTTCCTTGTTCCATTGCACTTGTTCCTTTTGGATAGATGTACCGCCGAACTCAATGTGGAGTTGATTGCGAGTAAGGCGGAAAAGCGGAACAAGCAAGAAGTCCAGATCGGATTCTTCGATCTCTTTCAGTGTACGCCCGAAACCGCTACAAACACTGGCGATGAGAACAACTATTTCACCAATGATGGAGCATCCATTGCAAAAGGCGTGCCTAATCAGCCATTTGCGGCCGCTATGTCCGTTCGCGCCAGATCGCCGTCATTTGTTTGAAATGCCACCCCAGTTAACGGCGATAGCCGCGCCCTCCTCGGCCGCCGCTGTCTTTCTTTCTGGATCTGAAGCAGTCCTGGCAATATACAGGCCGGTCGCCTCGCGGCTCAAACGGCACCGTGGTTTGCTTCCCACATGCGGAACATGTAACGGTCGTGCCTTGCGATTCGCTCCGGTAGGATCCTCCCCCTCCGCCCTGCTCGTTCTTCTTCGCCTGGCGACAGGTCTTGCACCGTTTCGGCGCGGAATAACCACGTTCCTGAAAAAAGGCCTGATCCTCGCTCGAAAACGTGAATTCCTGTCCGCAGTCGCTACAGGTCAATTGCAAATCCGCTGTCATACTTTCCTTTCGTCTACTGTTTAAACTCTACGCCACGTCGCAGGGACGTTCCTCGACAGGCAGATTAGGTAAAGCGACGCCAGCAGCGTATGCTGACAGAGAGGCGATCGACAATCCTATCTTTTACGATCTTCGGCCCTCCTCGACATCCTCTGCACCCATCCTGCACAGAAGGCCGTGAATTCGCGATGAAGCCGCAGGTGTGTGAAGTCAAGTCTGGCTTCAGCTCTAAAACGCTCCATACAGGGAATTGAGGGAAATTATGCGATCGGAACTGGTGTACGAAGCCGAACTCAAAATCGAGAACCGCTTTCTTTTAGCTACAACAGCGATGCGAGCGACGAAAAGGCTGCACATAAGCTCGACGCGAACGGAAGACACCGTCAATAGAGTATTGGCCGAAGTGGCAAATGGCACACCTGTACATGGAAAGTTGCCGGAGATCACACCGCCTCCGGCCATCGATGCGCTGCTGATTACGCCCGCCGCCTGAGCGTTGGCGGCC
>JBAUTX010000152.1:0-2634 GCA_049582405.1 Occallatibacter sp.
TCTTCACCGGGTGCAAAGACGGTGAAGAACGGCCGGGCGCCGCTGATTGTCTGGTTCCAAAAGATTAATGGTCGAGCATCTTCTCAAGCCAATCCCAAGACTCTCTTGCCTTTACGCCTCAAACTGCCTGACACGGGGGCCAGTGACGGCCGTCACAGAGCCGCAATACTGTGCAGCTTACACTTGGCCTGGTTGCGGAATTACGCAAATGCGCACATAGCGCGGCAGGGGGCTGGGAACTCGAATGAAACAGACCATGAGTGATGCGTCGTGCGAGCTGATGGGCGACTTCTTCGCCACCCTTGCACACACGACCCGGATGCGGATCTTTTGTGCACTGCAGAGAGATCCGAAGACGGTTACGGAGATTGCGACAGAGGCCGGCATCTCCATCACAAACGCATCGCAGCATCTGCGTGTGATGCGCGACCGTGGTGCGGTCATTGCGGAAAAGCACGCGCAGAGCGTCCGTTACCACCTGGCCGACCTGCGGTTCGTCGAAGCGGCGATGCTGATCAGAGCAGCAATCTTTGACCATCTGCGGCATGAGGCGGAGCAGGCGGGAATGCGCCCCGCCCGGCGCGCCGGTTCAGAAGAAAGATTACGAAGACAGGGCGCAGAGATGTAACGTTCGGCGGTGCGATGAGTTTAATGGGGTGAGCAAAGGGCAGGAAGGGAGAAGGACCATGAAGCAACTCTTGATTCTGGGCGGCGGCACGGGCGGAACGATTATGGCGAACAAGCTCGTGGCCGCGTTGGATGAGAGCGAGTGGCAGATCACGGTTGTGGATGGAACGGAGCAGCACTACTATCAACCGGGTTTCCTGTTCGTTCCCTTCGGGATCTACCGGATGAGAGACCTTGTGAAGCCGCGGAGGCAATACCTGCCTTCGGGCGTTAAGGTGATCATCTCCGGTATCGACCACATCGATCCGGAGAAGAAAGCCGTGACGCTTGCCAATCAATCCGTGCTTCGCTATGACCTTTTGATTATTGCGACGGGTGCGGATATTCATCCTGAGCAGATCGAGGGTCTGCAGGACGAAGAATGGGGCCGGAGCAAATTCGATTTCTACACCCCGCAGGGCGCCGATCGGCTTGGGCAGTTTCTCAAGTCATGGCAGGGCGGCAGGCTGGTGCTGAATGTGGCCGAGATGCCGATCAAGTGTCCCGTCGCGCCACTTGAGTTCCTCTTCCTGGCGGATTCGTATTTCACTGAGCGCGGAATGCGGGACAAGGTTGAGCTGCGCCTGGTGACCCCGCTTGCCGGCGCATTCACGAAGCCAACGTCGAGCCGGGTGTTGGGCGAGTTTCTCGAGCGAAAGGGAATCTCCGTGACCCCGGACTTCGGAGTCGCCCGTGTGGACAGCAAGGAAAAGAAGCTGGTTGCGTGGGACGAGACGGAAGTCGACTACGACCTGCTGGTGTCGATCCCGACGAATATGGGGGACGCCTGCATTGCGCGGAGCGGGCTTGGCAACGAGCTGAATTTCGTCCCGACCGACAAGGAGACGCTGCTTGCTGATGGTCTCAAAGATGTCTTCGTGCTCGGTGACGCAAGCAATCTGCCCAGTTCCAAGGCTGGATCGGTCGTTCACTTCCAATCGGAGATTCTTTTCCAGAACATCCTCGAGCACATCGATGGGAGACCGCCGATGGCGCACTTTGACGGGCACGCCAACTGCTTTATCGAGTCGGGCTTTGATAAGGGACTGTTGATCGACTTCAACTATGAGACCGAGCCCTTGCCGGGTGAGTTTCCCTTGCCGGGCGTTGGTCCTTTCACGCTCCTTCAGGAAAGCAGGATCAACCACTACGGCAAGCTCATGTTCCGCTGGGTGTACTGGAACGTTCTTCTGCGTGGCATGGAGCTGCAGATTGAGTCAGAGATGTCGATGGCTGGAAAGCGGGTGTGACCATGGACGCCGTGATGACAGAAGAACGGATCAGTGAGCTGGATCGGAAGCTGGACTTCCTGGTCGACGAGATCACCCACCTGAAGCGGATGCGGTCGAGTGCAGAAGATCTTGTCGCCGACCTGACGCTTGTGGGCCGGGGCGCGATGGGTTACGCAGCGGAAACGCTGGGCTCGACAGCCATCAACACCCAGGATCTCGCGCAACTGCTCAGGGCCTTTCTGCGGGACGCGGGGCTGCTGGCTGCCGCTATGCAGCAGCTCGAAAGTGCCGCGGACTTTCTCAAGGATGCCCAGCCCATCATGCGCGATGTGTACCGTCAGGCGGTGAATGGCGCTGTCTACTTTGAGCAGAAAGGATACTTTCAGGCAGCCCAGGCAGGCGTGCGCATCACTGAGGCATTGATCCAGTCGCACTCGGCTGAGGATCTGAAGCAGGTGGAAGCAAGCGTGCCGCACTTCACCAATTTCCTGCGGGAGTTGACGCGCCCCGAGGTGTTGGCCGCACTGGAGGCGATCATCCATGGCTTTGGGCACGTGCAGGCCACAATGAACGTCGACAAATCCGTCTTTGAACTGGTGCGCGACCTGAACAGCAAGGAAGCGCGGCGCGGCATCGCCATCATCGTCGAATTTCTGAAGGTGGTCGGCGCTCAGAGCGCGACCACGACAACCAATCCAACCGGAACCAATCAAGCCAAGAGGTGACACATGGGAAC
>JBAUTX010000153.1:0-7255 GCA_049582405.1 Occallatibacter sp.
GCGCATCACGACGGGGCTCACCACCACGTCCGCAAAAGTTGTCGCCAGCAGTCCCACTTCTGACTGGCTGTTGGGCGCGCTCGTGCCTGTCATGCGCAAGGTGGCAGAAGCTCCGCCGACGCTGCGCAGGAGCGCATCGGCCAGCATCTGCGGCGCGCCTACCGGATTACGCGGTGCCGTATCGCTCATCGCTCACCCCATCCTGTTCGCCACGTACGGGCGCAACCACGCCTGCACGGTTTCGTCGAGCAGCGAACTTGAGAAGTACTCCATCCACATCGTGTCCATGCGCGAGCGGCTCGCGTTCAGCGCGGGCGTCGATTGGGCATTGCGCACGATCTGCGCGCAGGCCGACTTCACGTCATCGCCGATGGTCGCAAGTCCTGCTGTATAGGTCGCCGAGACTTCGTTGAATGGAAGCCCGAGAATGTTCCAGGGCAGCGTGAGCTCGCCGGTGTTGGGATCGAAGTCCACCTGGGTGGGATCAATCGTCGTCCACTGGCCGGGAAGCGAAAAGGCCCACACGATTTCAAAAACCGGGTCGCTCAGCATCTCACCGCGCCGCGGCTTGGTGTAGCGGCCTTCGAGCGAGACCAGCGGCGAAGTGGCTGCGCCGAGCGGCGCAAGCGGCAGATAGCTGAGGCGCACGGTCTGTGAGCCGGTGACGACGCGGAGGCGCTCCGTGTACTGGATCACATTCAGGTCCGGCCGCCTGCAGAAGCTGTTGATCAATGCCGTGGCCGCGGTGATCCAGTCCGCGGAGGTTCCATCGGGCAATCCATAATTCGGGTAATCCGCTGGCTGCAGATATGCCATACTTCACCCTTCCTGTTGCGAAGTGAAAAAACTGTGCATCGAAAAAAGAGCCCATGCCCGCCGCGCTTCCCTGTCTGAGAGGAAGCGCAGAAGGCATGGGCGATCCACCCAAGGAGACATGCCCTGTTTGCGAGCCACCGGAGTGGCTGCGCCGCGGTTTACCGGTCGACCAGCACCTGGTAGTGCGCGTAGCTCGCGCCCTTGACCACGATGCCGCCGAACTTGACCGCGACGTATTGATAGGTGAGCGAGCCCGGCAGGCCGAGCTGGAAGATGCGCGGCGCAGGATCGCCCAGCCAGTGATACTCGATCAGGTCTTCCGTGACGATGTATGCCGGCAGCACCGCGGTGCCCGAGCCCGGCGTGCCTGTGTAGCCGAGGCTCCAGTCCGGGATGAGCGGCAAATCGCCGGCCTGCGTGGAGAGCATCTTCACGCGGAAGCCGCCGGTGATCTGGTCCGTATTGAGCACCACGTTGAAGTCGGACTTCATCTCGCGGTCAATCAGGTCAAGCAGCACCGGGTTGGCGTAGATGGCCGTGGGGCGCACGTGGTAGCCATTGTTGGCGACCATCTGCGCAACGGTGGACTTGAGTCCGTCGACGATCGACGCCGTGGTGCCGATGGTGGTGGTGTTGCCGCCACCCTGGATCTGCCCGATGGCGCCCATGTACTGCGTGGTCGTCGGCGAGCTGAGGCTGGTGTCGTTGCCGTTCCACAGCGCCACGTCGTGCGTGACCATCACGCCGCTGACGGTGTCGACCAGGTCCTTGGCCTGCAGGTAAGCGAACTGCTGCTGCTGATTGCCCAGCTCGATGTCGAAGAGGTTGTAGTTGATCTGCGAGACGATGGCCTTGAGCGGCACGCTGCGCTCCACGCGCGTGGGGCTGACGACCGGGGCCGAGATACTGCGAGGGTTCACAAAGCCGGCGGTGCCGGGATTGGGAATCGCCGTCTCCTCAAAGAAGCGCGAGGGATGCCCGGTGGCGGGCACCTGCTTGACGCGCTGGCCGAAGGGGCTGGAGCGACGGCAGATGTCGAAGATCTCGGTCTGGTACAAGGGAACTTCAATTGCGCCCGGCCCGATGAAATCGGCTGCCGCGTGAATGTCTGCAAACGATGCGTTCATGGCTTGTTGCCCCCTCCATGGGGCGGGTTAGCTGCTAGCCGCTAGCTACTAGCTCCTAGCTTGATGTGTGATTCTTCCGCTCGCCGTGCTTGCGCGAATGCGTCGCGGAGTCGTCATGGTTCCTGGTCTGGGTTTCTAGCTAGGAGCTGGAAGCTAGTAGCTAGAAGCCGCTCTTACGCAATCGCGCCGGCGCGGAGCAACTGGCTCTTGACGGCGATGCGCTGCTCGAGGCTGAGGCCCGCGAGGGCCGCGTCGAGCGTGCGCACGTCCACGGGGGCGTCGCCGATGCCGTGCTTGGCGAGCATCTCCGAGGTGGCTGCGGGAATGGTCTTGCGCACCGGCGCTTGCGGCGCGAGCGGCGACGGGCTTGCAGCCGAGGCCTTGAGTTGTTCGATCTCGCGCTCGGCGACGGTGAGCTTTTCGGCCAGCTCCGCTTCGCGGCGGCTCTGCTCCACAGTGGCGGAGATGCGCTCCACTTCGCCGGTGATGAGGCTTTGCCGCTCTTCGAGCAGGCGCAGCGAGCGCTCCAGCAGAGAGGCAGCGGCTTCCAGCCGTTCTTCAATGTGCAACTGTTTCTCTTCCATTGCATTCCTTTCTTCAGGTTGGGTACGTTGCGGGACCGGCAGAAAGACCAAAGGCTCCGCCGGGTTGTGCGAAGCCTTCGATCCGTGCCGGTTGACTTACCAGGCGAGTCAGCTTGCCATACGGAAGCTGGTGGCCCGGTAGGCCGCCTTGTCGCGGAGCAGGATGGCCGCTCCGGTAAAGGTGACGCGGGTCAGCTTCCATATCTCGGCCCGCATATCTTCCACGCGCGCATCGGCAAGTTCGTAACTCATGCCGAGCGCCTCGGGAGCCTGTGCCTGGATTGCCTTTGCAACCTCAGGAAAGTCGCGCGCGTAGAGATAGCCGCGCACCACTAACTTGTTTCCGGCGATGTTGGCCTCAGTGAGCAGGCCAATCTTGCGCCGTGCATCGTGGCCATCCCATCCCGGCCGGTAATCCACGGCCATGCCCAGCAGCGAAGGCAGCGCGTTTTGCGCCGCCTCGCGCGTGAGCAGGACGCGGTGGCCGCGAGCTCCTGCCGGAGCCTTGTCGCTGGCCGCGTTCACCACGGTCAATACACCCTCGAACGGCACCCGGTTGGGATGCCCTTCCACGTGCGGTATCTTCACCGCCATTGCTTCCAGTCGCATGCGCTCTCCGCCCATCTGCATTCGCCTCCGCGCGCCGCCTTGTTCTGTGCGGCCGTGGAGATGCGCTGATTTTGTTGACCTCTGTTACTCGTGCGCAGCGGCCTCGCCGGCCAGCTGCGTAACTCCACCGGGACCGAGCGGCGCAAGACCGCGCATGGCCCGCACTTCATTGACCGTGAGCACGCCGGCCTGCAGCAACTGCACCTGCACGGCCAGCTCGGTCTCTTCGTCGCGTGCGTTCAGATCGTTGAAGACAAATTCAAATTCGCGCCAGCCGATGCACTTGGCGAAGAGATCGCGCGTGATGTGATCGGCGAGCAACTGCGCCATCGGCAGGATGGCTCCGCGAAAGGCCTCGTCGGCCAGCTCGGCAGCGGTGGCGCGATTCACGTCGCCCTCGAGGCCGAGCAGCATGGGCGGCAGCCCGAAGGCGTTGGCGACCATGCGAATGAGGAACTGCTGCCAGGCGAGGCGCAGATCGGCGTCCGTGCCCTGCGCGAAACGGAGCACCTCGGGCTTCTGCTCGGTGGAGAGCAGCGGGACACGGCCGGTGCCTTCAATCTCGTCCTGCCACCAGCGGATGAGACGGTCGTGCTGCGCGGGCGTGGCCTCGTTGAGCCAGAGCGCGTATTGCGCGACGGAGTTGGCCGCGAGCTTGGCCGCGAAGCGATGCGCCGAGAGAAACTCGTTGACCGTTTCGAAGGCGACCTCCAGCGGGCCCAGGCCGAAGGGCGTGAAGCTGCGCGGGTTCATGCGGATATACATGAGCTGGTCGTCACGGAGATCGACGCCGTCAAGCTGGCCGGGCATGGCCTGCGCGTAACGCGGCGTCTCCGGCTGGCCGTCCCAGCGCGCGTTGATGCGGATCGATGCGCCGTCGACGGGCCAGAGCATCGCCGGGCGCTCGTCGTCGCCGGTGGGCTCCATCTCGATGGCGCCGTAGCCGCCGGTGAGCGCGTCCTCGATGACCTGCTCGATGAGCGTGCGAAAGCTGTCGACCGCGTTGGGCTCTTCGAGAGTCCTTCGCAAGGCACGCAGCTTGTCGCGCGCGTCCGTCACCGCGCCGGGCGCGACGCCGCGGCGGACGCGGATCTGCCAGTCCATGGCCGCGATGCGGTCCTTGATGACGTTGATGGCGCGGCGCACGACGGGCGTCTCGGCAAAGCGGCGCAGGTTCATCGGCGTCGGTTTGGGCAACAGCTTGCCGGGGAACTGCACCGGGCTGAGGATGGCCGGAAGCGCGAGCGTCTTGCGCTCCGCCTCGGCGTCGGCGGCGCCCGCGGCCATCCCGTTTCTGCGGCCATCCGGTTGACCCGTGGCCTGTCGCCAGATCTCTCGCAACTGCTCTCGCACCTTCACGCGCACCTTCCTTGTGGGAGAAACAACAAAGGCATGGCCTCGCGTGGAGAACCATGCCTCGTATGTTTCGTGCATGCTGCTTCTAAAAATGTTGCGGCCGCGGAGTCATGATCGACAGCCGCGGCCGAAGACTGCATGAAAGGAACCAGGCCCGCTGAGCGCCTGATTTCTCTCAACAAAATCTATGTTAGCGAAACGCGAGAATGAACATGCAAAATTTCAGAAAATATTTTTCGCCTGTAAGTTGGCAGTTATAGGCGAGTTACAAGCCTTCTTCGCGAAGGATGCGAAGAAAAAGACTGGACAAGGTTTTTTCCTCAGGGTGCGGAGGCGCTTTCGGCGCCTTTCCAGCGGCGAATTAGACCTTCAACTCGCGGCGGGCGGTCTCTGCGACGCGCTCCATATCGGAGGTGGTGAGCACGCGGATCTGGTGCTCTTCCATGGTCTCGACGCCGAAGCGGTAGAGGGCCAGGCGCTCGGCGTCGTCTTCGGAAGCGAGTTTGGCGGCGGGCTCGATGATGGCGGTCAGTTCGAGAGCGGCTTTTTCAATGCGCTCGACGCCGGCGCGCAGGCTCGCGGCCGAGAAGGCGAGCACTTTGGCCATCTCCACGCCGGGCTCGAGCGAGACGGCTTGAAACATGCGGATGATGCCATTCGGCCGATAACCCGCGTCGATGCGCAGCGGGTCGCCGGGGCGCGTGTATTGAGAGGCAGGGATGCGCTTGCGGAGCAGATCCCAGACGCCGGCGCGCTCGAACTCGGCACGCATTTTTTGAAGGACTGCGGCCCGGCCACTGAGCCGCTGAGTGCGCTCGCGCGCGGGGGGATCGACGTAGAGGCGCATCAGCTCGTCGAGGCCCGCGGAGAGGCTCTCGGCGAGATAGGCCTTGGGCGCGGTCATCTGCACGTTGAGCGAGAGTGATTCCTCGAGGATGCGGCGCAGGCGGCCGTCGGCATCGGCGGCGAGGCGCTGGCGCAGCTCGCTCTCCATGCTTTCAAGCAGCGCGGTGTCGGCGTCGGGGTCGAGGCAGCGCACGCGGCGCCAGTCGCGCGTGAAGCGGACCTCAGGCGCGCCCGTGCCGCCCTGCTCGCGCAACAGTACGCCGATGTGGACGTACTCATTGCGCACCGCGTCGGGCACGTAGCGCAGGAGCTGGAACTCGCAGTTGCGGCGTTGGCTGTCGTGGCTCATGGCGTCGTGGCGCGGTCTCCTTTCGCGGCGCTTGGATGCGGCATCACTGGACCCTGCCGACGATGCTAGCGCCGATGGCGGAGGAGGACCATGCAGGGGCGGAAAGATTTGTGGGACGCGCGCCCCAATTGGGAAAGGGCTGGCGATCGGAACGGGCGAAGGCTTCGATGAGCTCGCGGATGCGGGTGCGGCGGGCGAGGAGCTTTTCGACGAGCGCCTCCATCGCGGCGAGGTCGCCGCCGTACCACTCGGGCGGCACCTCGTTGGCGGCGGCCCACAGCGTCTCGGGCTGCATCGACTCCATGCGCGAGAGCCAGGGCTCGAAGGACTCCCAGCCGGTGACGGAGCGGTAGACGTCGTTGCGATAGTAGACGCCGCGCAGGGGGATGTCGTCGAACTTCCAGTCGCCGGCGTGGAAGCAGTAGCCGTAGTCGATGAAGACGGCGCGGTAGCGGCGCTCGCGGGGGCGGCGCACGAAGACCGCCTGGCGGCCGTTGGCGTTGCCGGTCCATTTGTCGAGCGCGAGGATGCCGGCGAACTCGGCGACGTTGCGCAGCTCACCGAGCTGGTCTTCGGGCAGATAATCGACGAGCTGGCCGGGCATGAGCCCGCCGACGAAGCGCGAGCCGAACTGAAGGCCGGGCGTGCAGCGCTCGCGGCGGCGGCCGAGGTCAATCTCAAGTTCGGGCGTGTTGTCGACGAGCCAGGGCGAGACTTCGATGAGCTCTGCGTGGGGCGCGGTGAGTCCGGCGGCGAGAGCGAGGCGCGAGGCGAGCAGCTCATTGGCGAGCACGCGCAGATGCTGCGGATTGTTCTGGAATTTGACGACGTAGGCGTGGGTGTCGGCGCCGAGCATGAGATGGCCCTGCGCGCCGCCCCGCATCCGCCGGATGTGCTGCACTGCCAGAACCGCCAAGTGGGCCCCCGGAGTGTGTGAATGGCTGAGATTGATTGTAAGGGAATGGCGGCGAGCGGACTGCAGGCAGTGAGCAGCCAGCAGCTGACAGAGAGGGCATGTTGGAAGCAAGGCGCTTCAATCCCGGTTGAGCAAAGCTGCCAATTGGCTCGGACTCGGAAGAGATCGCGGGACGCGAGCGCGATGCAACTTGTAAGCGGCCTTTCTTAATCCACGCAACGGACGCTCGTCCTCGACGAACGGGATGAGGCGTTGGGCGGCACGGGCAAGAGACCTTCTTATCGGACGGAAGGCTTCTCCGTCCTTCGGGCGAAACTGACACCAAGCGATGGAGCGGACGAACCCGCCAGCGCCGAAACGGTCAGATCGGAGCACATCTTCGACGAAGACCCGAATGGGACCGGCGAACTCGTGCAGCGCGTCATGAAAGGCCACAAGGCTACCCGGAAGCAGGTGGCGCGAAAAACTGTCAAAGTCCGATTTGGCGCCTTGATAACTGTGGTCCCCGTCTATCCATAGGAAGCCGATCGGCCTATTCCATGTGGCCGCGACATCCGACGAATAGGCGCGATGGACCTCTACCAGACCAGCTACGCCGCCCTGGTAGAGATGCCTCATAAATTCGTCGTAGGAAGATGCGGTTGTGGATGTC
>JBAUTX010000154.1:0-14395 GCA_049582405.1 Occallatibacter sp.
TACATCTCCGGCGTGAACCGGATGTGGCCTTCCTTCACAGCGGCGATGGCCTTGTCGGCCAGCGGCTGAATCTTGACGAACCACTGCATCGAGAGGCGCGGCTCCACAACCGTTTTGCAGCGGTCGCAGTGACCCACGTTATTGGTGTGGTCCTTGATGCCCGCGAGCAGCCCCTGCGCTTCCAGGTCGTGCACAACCTGCTTGCGCGCGACGTAGCGATCGAGCCCCGCATAGGGTCCGCCTTCGGTGTTGATGTGCGCCGTCTCGTCCATCACGTTGATGGAGGGCAGATCATGCCGCTGTCCCAGAGCGAAATCATTGGGGTCGTGCGCGGGCGTCACTTTCACCGCGCCGGTGCCGAAGTCGCGGCTCACCCACTCGTCGAGGATGATGGGAATCGTGCGATTCACCAGGGGCAGGCGCAGCTTCTTGCCGTGCAGGTGCGTGTAGCGCTCGTCCTCGGGATGGATCGCCACGGCCACATCGCCGAGCATGGTCTCTGGCCGCGTGGTAGCCACGGTGAGGAACTCGCCCGTGTCCTTGCCCGCTTCGTCCACAACTGGATAGCGAATCTCCCACAGATGGCCCTTGTGCTCGTCATAGACGACTTCGAGGTCGCTGATGGCGGTCTGGCAGCGCGGGCACCAGTTCACGATGTAGGCGCCGCGATAGATGAGCCCCTGCTCATGCAGCTTGACGAAGGCCTCGCGCACGGCGACAGAGAGGCGCTCGTCCATGGTGAAGTACTCGCGCTGCCAGTCCACGCTGGCGCCGAGCCGCTTCATCTGTTCCAGGATTGCTCCGCCGTACTCACGGCGCCATTCCCAGACGCGCTCCACGAAGGCCTCGCGGCCGAGCTGCTGGCGGCTGGTGCCTTCGCTCACAAGCTGCCGCTCCACCATCATCTGCGTGGCAATGCCGGCGTGGTCCGTGCCGGGCAGCCACAGCGCGCGGCGGCCGCTCATGCGGCGCCAGCGGGTGAGGATGTCCATCTCCGTCTGGTTGAGCATGTGGCCCATGTGCAGACGGCCGGTCACGTTCGGCGGCGGCAGCAGGATCGTGAAGGGCTCCGGGCCGCCTGTGCCTGTGGGCGTCGGCTGGGCAAAGAGATTTTCGCGGACCCAGTAAGCGGCCCAGTGGTCTTCAATGGCGGTCGGGTCGTAGGCTTTCGGCAGGTCGTGAGGCATCGGGGTCGTCGCGTGCGTTCCCCCGAAGGATTGCGTCAAACCCGCATTCTGCCAAGGGTTTTGTGCGAGGGGGCCACTCTTCACTTTAGCAGATAGCGGTTCGGCCATCCCGCTTCTTTCCGCGTGGGTCAAGAATGCTGGAAGCCGCAATGCAAAGGCCGCACCGGATGAGGGTGCGGCCTTGGATCAACTGCCGGCTTTCGGGTTCAGAACCGTGTTTAGAAGGGGTTGAGCTTGCCCAGACCCTTCTTCTTTTTCTTCTTGCTCGACGATTCCTCGCCCAGATCCGCCTTGGGTCCCTTCTTGGGCTTGCCAGCCGTGTCCGGTTGCGCTGGGGCTTCGCCAGGCTTGATGTCATTCACCTGATCGGGCGCTTCCGCCGGCTTTTCCGCGGCAGGCAGCGTCGTGTTCGTCGGGCCCACGGCCTTCAGTTGGCTGTTCGGGTCGTTGGGATTGGCGGGCGCGCTGTTGGGAGCGCTCACAATCGAGACGCCCACACCGGTGCCATCTCCGGGAGCCTGCATCTGCACCGGCGCCTCAGACGGGCGGTCGCTGCGCGGCGGCTCATTCGCAGTGGTGGGCTTGACGGCCGCCTCTGCGTTGGTGGCGCCCACCGCTTCGTTGTACATGGCGATGTTCTGCTTGGTGACATCGGGAGCAATGACGCGTTTGGGATCTTCGAGGCTCGGCTCGCCCACGTGCACTGCCTCCACCACGGACGGGCCATGTTTGATGATGCCCAGCGTGCGATCGGTAAAGCGCAACGGCTGACGGCTGCGCTCCTCGGCGTCGCTCTCCGCGATGGCGGCCTGGGTGGGCTCGGGGACCGGCCGGTTCATGCCAATCAATCGGTCACGCGCGTCTTCCACGTGGGGGGCCATGGGATAGCGAGTAATGACCTTGGCATACGCCGCCGCAGCCCGATCCGAATAGAGCGCGGACAGGCGCTCCTTCATCGCTCCGGGAAGGCCTGAAGCCAATTGCACGGCATGAGCCTCGCCGGCATAGGCGTCGCCAATGCCGAGGAGCGCCATATCACTGTGCGAGTAGAGCGGATACGTGTCCACAACCGTCTGCAGGCGGGCAATGGCCGCCGCGAAGTTGTCGCGACTCAGGTAGTAATTGCCAATGCGAGCCTCGCGCTCGGCCAGGACTTCCTGCACGTCACGCAGCCGCTGCTTGGCGCGCGGAATGAGTGACGAGTCGGGGAACATGTTGATCATCTCCCGATACTGGCGCTCGGCCTGCTCGGCATTGGTGTAGTCGCGGTCGGGCTTTTCCATCTGCTGGTAGTAGATGTCGCCCACTTTCATCTTGGCTTCGGCGGCTTCCGGCGCCTGCGGGAAGAAGGTGATGAAGTCCTGGTACTCCGCCTCGGCCTGCGTCAGCGCTGCCGTGCCGCCTTCCTTGAACCAGGTATCGCCCACGGCGAGCTTGGCACGCATCCGGTATTCGGAGTCGGGATAGGTGTTCAGCAGGGTCTGCAGGGTCAGCCGCGCCACGTCATAGCGTCCCTTCTTCATGGCCAGCATGGCCTTGTCAAAGAGGATCTTGTCGGGCTGCTGCGACTTGACGCCGGCCAGCGGGTTGGCGCTCAAGTCCTGATTTTTCTTATGCTTGGGCTTCTTGTCCCGCGCATGGGCTGAAGCTCCGGCCATGACCAGAGTGGCCAATGCCGCAACGGCAAACTTCTTCGACAACCGATTCATACCACCTCAATGCGGCCGCTGCCCGCAATGGGGGCGCGCCTTCGCCTTGCTCTCCAAGGGAAATTCTACTCTTCCGCGGCCTTTCGCGCGGCTGCCAACAACTCGCGCGCATCCTGCTCGGGCCGGCCCGCGCCAAAGACCGCATTGCCAGCCACCAGCAGGTCCGCGCCTGCTTGGACGATAGCCGCGATGGTGTCGTGAGCTACGCCGCCGTCTACCTCAATTCTAAATCCAAGCCCAAGCTCGCGGCGCAGTTCGGTCAGCCGTCGGATCTTGTCGAGAGAGAACGGGATAAAGCTCTGGCCGCCAAAGCCCGGATTCACGCTCATGATGAGTACGTGGTGGACCATGGGCAGGATGTCCACAATGAAGTTGACCCTGGTCGCGGGATTCAGCACGACTGCCGGCTTCATGCCGTGCTGGGCGATCAGTTCCAGCGTGCGATGCAGATGGCGGCAGGCTTCGTAGTGGACGCTCACCCAGTCCGCGCCCGCATCGGCAAAGGCTGGAATGAACTCATCGGGGTTCTCGATCATCAGGTGGCAGTCGAGCGGCAGCTTCGTTGCCTTGCGCAGGCTTTTCACGACCGGCGGTCCCAGCGTGATGTTGGGGACAAAGTGCCCGTCCATCACATCCACGTGAATCACCGTGCCGCCGCCGCGCTCGGCCGCGGCCACTTCGTCGGCAAGCCGGGCAAAATCCGCCGAAAGGATCGAAGGCAGCAGCTCAACCATAGCGTGGAATCCCAGTCTCCTTCGCAGCCTCAGTGTATCAGCGATGCTGCGGTCTGAAGCCTTACTCGCTGCCTCGGATCAGGTTCACTGCGCCGCGGCTTCTTCTGGCCCGCGCAAAGAGATCCTTCATGGCGCCCCACACCAGCCGGATCATCACGAGAATGACCACCACCAGACCAACGGCGATCCCGCCCGCGACAAAAGGGTGCGCCGTCGCGAGACCCGTAAGCCCTACAGCCAGCACGTCCTCTCCCAGGCTGAGGCTGATGTTGGAAATGGGCTCCGGCGAGGGCGTCACGACGGCGCGTGCTGCCGTCTTGCCTCCATGCGCGGCCAGCGCAACCGTGCCGCCGATCGCTGCCGCCGCAGCCTGCTCCAGCGGAGAAAGCCCCGCGCTGGCCTGATACGCCAGCAGCGCCGCAATCGGGACACGAATGAAGGTGTGCAGCGTGTTCCAGATCAGGTCGAAGGCCGGAATCTTGTCCGCAAAGAATTCCACCGCGAACAGCGCCACGCTCGCGCCAATCACCCACCAGCTTCCCAGCAGAGAAAGCGAATGCGGCAGTGTGAGCCAGTGCGTATGCGCCAGCAGCCCCAGCGTCGCCACCGTTGCATACACATTCAGCCCGGCAGCAAAAGAAATCGCCACCACCACCGCGAACAACTCGTCATTTGGCAACCAGGGCATAGGCGCGCATCCAATCGACGCAGGATGCAAGTCTACGCCTGTCCTTACTTCCACCGCAGTTTTTCAGGACTGAAGGCTCCTGGCCGCTACGCGCCCCACGCCCCGCAGGACTGCCTTGATCGGCCACTTTTCCTCGGCATCCGGAAAGAAGATCTCGCCCACGCGCCGCGCCTCTGGCCGGTAGTACCAGCGCTTGAGCAGCGCCATGTGGCCCTGCCGCTCGGCCTGTGAGGGAGCCGCGTGCGCCGCGGCAAGCTCCGCCAGCACGGATTCCATCCGCTCCTCCAGAACTCCGCGTGCCGAACGGGCCGCTGTAGCAGGCGGGTTCTCCGGTACGGCCTCCATCGCCGCAGGTTGCGCGAAGAGCGAGCTTGAGCCCGATTGCTCATTCTGGATTCGCATGCCCAGCGTCGAGAAATCCTGAGGGCCGCTCAGCCTGCCGTGCTTGAACAAGAACACGGCCACGGCATCTGGCGCGCCCGCAGCCTGCAGGATCAAAGCACGCAGCCGGCTCATGGGCCTCACAAGCTCCGTCGCAAGGGCACGCACGCTCTCGACCCTTTGTACCTGCGCATGAATGGACGCGGCCGTCTCAAACTCCAGCGCTCCCGAGGCCTTCTCCCGCTCCGCCCGCAGCACGACCAGCCGGCTCTCTCCCCGCGTCGCCAGAAAGCCTTCCACCGCCGCAGCCTCTTCGGCATACCGCCGGTCTGTGCAGCCCTTGTAGCAGGGCGCAAGGCACATCTTCATTTCTGAGTAGACGCAGCCTGGATGACCTGGGTCGGGGTTCAGGTCCTCCGTGCAGCGGCGCAGCAGAAAGAGCTTCAGCGCCTCGTCCACGTAACGCTCTGCCGCGGCACGCGAGGCAAACGGTCCATAAGCCCACTCTGCCTCGCGCTGGCTGGGCCGGTGCGTCACCACCACGCGCGGATACGGATTGCTGCCGAGAAAGCGCACGAACGCAGGCGCTTTCAGATGCATGCGTTCAAGAGACTTTGCTCCATAAACCGCGTGCAACAGCGCAAACTGAACCAGCAGAGATTCAAACTCAGAGCCTGTGTGCCGCCACTCAATGCGCCGCACGCGCCCTGCCAGTTGCAGGCGTTTGGGATGCTTGTCCGAAGGAATGAGCAGCCGTTCGAGGCGCCCGCGCAGGTTCGGCGTGCGCCCAATGTACGGCTCCGCATGCGCCTCCGCGCCATACAGCGCAAAGACCGCCGCGCACTGCGGAAGCTGCGCCAGCACCGCCCGGGCATCGGCCGGGTCAAAAGGCAGCGACTGCATCTCGAGCGCTGCGGCCATCTTCAGGCTCCCGCAATCGTCATGCCGTCGAGGCGCAGGGTGGGCGCTGCCACGGAACCGCGAAACTCAAGATCGTTTCCAATCGCCGTGATGTTCCGCAGCATGTCCTTCAGGTTGCCCGCAATCGTGATCTCTTCCACGGCGTGGGTCAGTTGGCCGTTTTCAATCCAGAGCCCCGTCGCGCCGCGCGAGTAGTCGCCGGTGACGATGTTCGTGCCGAATCCCATCAGGCTGGTGACGTAGAGCCCGGCAGGCACACCGGCCAGGATCTGTTCCGGCGTACACGCGCCCGGCGCGAGATACAGATTGCCGCAGCCGATGCCCGGCGTGCCCGCCAGCCCGCGCGAGGCATTGTGCGTCGACTTCATGCCCAGCTTGCGCGCCGTGTAGGTGTTGAGCAGGTAGTTCCGCAGAACGCCGCCTTCCACCACAACTGTGCGGAGAGAGGGCAGTCCTTCGCCGTCGAAGGGCGAAGTGCCAAAGCCGCCCACGCCGGAGGGCAGCAGCATCGTGTTGTCATCGATGATGGTCACGCCCGAGGCTGCGATGGACTCCCCGAGCTTCCCGGCCAGAAATGATGCGCTGCGCCAGATGGCGTCGCCCGACGCTGCCTCAAACACAGAGCCGATGAGCGAGCGCGCAACCTCCGGCGCGAAGATGATGGGCACCTGCTGCGTGGGCACGCGCCGCGCGCCCAGCCTGCGCAGCGTGCGCCGCGCCGCTTCCTGTCCCACAGACTCAGGGGATTCAAGATCCGCCATGCGCCGCGCGCCGGACCACCAGGCATCGCGCTGCATGGCGCCATTCGCATCCACGGCCAGCGGTGAGACCGCAACGCCCGCATAGCTGGTGCGATAGCTGCCCAGGAAGCCACGCGAATTTGCCAGCACCTTGCGGCCCGTCGCCGCGTCAAAGCTGCCGCCATTCGAGTTGGTGATGCGCGGATCGGCGGCCAGCGCCGCAGCTTCGGCGCGCCGTGCCCACTCGATGCGCTCGGGTCCGGGCAGCGAGTACACATCGTCAAAGTAGAGGTGCAGATCGCCCTCGATCGCGCCAAATTCTTCTCGTTCGGGCAAGCCGGTGAAAGGGTCTTCTTCTGTGACTTTGACCAGGGCCATCGCGCCCTCCACCAGCTGGCGAACGCCCTCCGGTGTCAGATCGCTGGTCGAAGCCGAGGCAGACCTCTTCCCCAGAAAGACCCGCAAGCCCAGCGCCCGCGAGCCCGACTCGGTGAGCGTCTCCACCTGTCCCATGCGAACCGTCACGCTGAACTCATCGCCTTCGTTGGCCACCGCTTCGGCGTCGGTTGCACCGGCCTTCATCGCCTGTCCCACCACGTCGGCGGCCAATTCGTCCAGCGTAGCCTCTGTTCCTGTCTTCCCGGCTGTCTCTGCCATAGCTTCAAGGTAGCAAAGTCCACACCGGAGCCCGCTCCCGTGCTGCGTCACAGCAGGACCGTTGCCCGGTTTGCTAAGGTGGACCTTGAGCCCACGGGCCAATTGCCATGCATTCCAGCCGCGTTCTTTCTACTCTGATTCTTGTCTGTGCCGCAGCCGTGCTCGGCGCGCAGATTCAACATATCGATCCCACCCTGCTGGGCAAGGCCACCGCGGGCGACCGCGACGCGCAGTATCGGGTCGGCGAGGCCTACGCCACGGGACGGGGCGTGCGCCAGGACAACACGCAGGCTGCCGCCTGGTTCGAGAAGGCCGCACAGCAGGGCCAGCCGGACGCCCAGTATGAGTTAGGCGTGTTGCTTCATACGGGGC
The DNA here is from genome assembly GCA_049582405.1 of Occallatibacter sp. Lineage (GTDB taxonomy): Bacteria > Acidobacteriota > Terriglobia > Terriglobales > Acidobacteriaceae > Telmatobacter. The sequence continues at coordinate 7,390 of JBAUTX010000154.1, forward strand.
AGGGTGTATCCCCGGATGACGTGCAAGCTGCTGTCTGGTTCCGGCGCGCGGCCGACCAGGGCATGGCCGCGGCGCAGCTGGCGCTGGGCCAGCTCTATGACCACGGGCAGGGAGTGCCGCAGGATGATGGGCAGGCAGCGCAGTGGTACCAGAAGGCTGCCGCACAGGGCAGTGACCAGGCCGAATACGACCTCGGGTCTCTCTACGAGCGCGGCCTCGGCGTTCCGCAGGATTACGGGCGGGCCGCCGATCTCTACCGCAAGGCTGCCCTGCAGGGGAATACAGCCGCGCAGTTCAACCTGGGCCTGCTCTATGACAACGGCCAGGGCGTGGATCAGGACTATGCGCAGGCCGCGATCTGGTACAACAAGGCCGCCGATCAGGGGCTGGCGCGCGCGCAATACAACCTGGGTTCGATGTTTGTCTCCGGCCAGGGCGTCCCGAGAGATCTCGTCGAAGCCTACAAATGGCTCGCTCTGGCGGCAGACAATTGGGTCGGCGCCCGCCAGGAGCAGGCAATCCGAGGCCGCGACACCGTCGCCGGCCGGCTGACGCCCGCGCAGCTCTTCGACGCGCAGAGCCGCGTTGTAAAGTGGAAGGCCGGCCATCGGCAGTAGTCGCGTCCCGCGAATCCCGTGCTAGCGCCCCGTTCCGCCCACCGTCATCCTGTCCAGCTTGATGGTCGGCATGCCCACGCCAACCGGGACGCTCTGCCCATTCTTGCCACAGGTGCCGATGCCTTCGTCCAGCTTCAGGTCGTGGCCCACCATGGAGACGTACTTCAGCGCCTCCGGTCCGTTGCCAATCAGAGTCGCGTCCCGCACTGGCGCAGTGATCTTTCCGTCTTCAATCAGATACGCTTCCGATGCCGAGAAGACGAACTTGCCGTTCGTAATATCCACCTGCCCGCCGCCAAAGTTCACGGCATACAGGCCGCGCTTGACGCTGCGCACAATGTCCTCCGGTTCGTCCTCGCCGGCCAGCATGTAGGTGTTGGTCATGCGCGGCATGGGAATCGCCTGGTAGCTTTCGCGGCGTCCTGAGCCGGTGTTCGGCATGCCCATCAGCCGCGCGGAAAGCTTGTCGGAGAGATAGCCCTTCAGCACACCGCCTTCAATCAGCACTGTCTCCTGCGTTGCAGAACCCTCGTCGTCCACGTTCAGCGAGCCGCGTCGGCCCGCAATGGTGCCGTTGTCCACCACGGTGACCTTGGGGCTTGCCACCGGCTGGCCAATCAGCCCTGCAAATGCCGAAGTCTTCTTGCGGTTGAAATCCGCTTCCAGTCCGTGGCCCACGGCTTCGTGCAGCAGGATGCCGGGCCAGCCCGGCCCCAGCACGACCTCCATCTCGCCTGCCGGTGCGGGCACCGCGCCCAGTTGCAGCACCGCTCCGCGCGCCGCTTCGCGCGCCAGCGCCTCGGGGCTTTTGCTGCCGCTGAACTGCTCCAGGCCGGCGCGGCCGCCTCCGCCTGCCGAGCCCTTGGTGGAGAGATCGCCATCTTTGGCAATCACAAACACATTCAGCCGGCACAGGGGCTGCGTATCGCTGGCAAAGGCGCCGTCGGAAGCTGCAATCAGGATGCGCCGCAGCTCCTCCGCATAGCCCGCGCGCACCTGCACGATCCGCGCGTCAAAGGCCCGCGCAGCCCGGTCCGCGCGCAGCAGCAACTCCAGCCTCGCCGCCAGGTCAAGATCGTATCCGCCCAGCGGGACAGGATATAGATTGCCTGCCGGGGTCTCCAGGAATCCCTGCACCGGCTGCTTGGCGGGCCCTGAAGCAATCAACGCGGCCGTGCGTGCAGCGTGCAGCAGTCGCTCCGGGTTCAGGTTGTCGGTATAGGCATACCCCGTTCGCTCGCCGCTCAGCACGCGGATGCCACAGCCGGCGCTGGTGCCCTGGCTGGCTGACTTCACAATCTGTTCGTCCACGCCCAGTGCAATCGACGTAACCGACTCAAAATAGAGGTCAGCGTAGTCGCCCCCAGCCGAGAGGGCCTCACCCAGGCAGCGCTCCAGCAGACGCTCGGTCAGTCCAAATTTCTCAAAGAAATAGCGCTTGTGGCTTGTCTCAGGGTAAGTTGCCGGATCCGTCATCGTACTTCCAGTCTACGCCGCGGCCTCGTTCCTGTTTTGGTGCCTACTCTTCGGTCACCTGTTGCCCTGCGGTTGTTCGTGCTACATTCGGGCCATGAAGAAGATTGCCGCTTCCGCGCTGCTGGCCCTGGTCTTCGTGTATGGCCTTGCTGCGCCGGCATTTGCAGCGCCCACACATGCCGCCAGGCATCCCAAGGCGGCGCACGCGAAGAACCCTTATCTCAAGCATCCCGTCAAGCACCACGTCGACCACCCGGCCAGGCATCATCACAGCCTCTGGCCATTCCACAAGCACTAAGGCGCCGCCCGTCGATCCGAAGCGGTAGTTCCAACGCATTCCTCCTCTGCAAGGTCCAAGCCATGCCTGAATCAGACATCCTTCGCTTTCCCGTGGGCCGCTTCACGCCGCCCGCCAGCTTCACCCCGGAGCTTCGCGCCACGCAAATCGCGACGCTTCGCCAACTGCATGCCAAGCTGCGTGAGGCCGTCGCCAGTCTGAATGACTCTCAGCTCGACACCCCCTATCGCGAGGGCGGATGGACGCTGCGCCAGGTTGTGCACCACCTCGCAGACAGCCACGCGAACTCCTTCGTCCGCTTCAAGCTGGCGCTCACGGAAGATTGGCCCACCATCAAGGGCTACGATGAGGCGGCCTGGGCCGAACTGGCGGACAGCCGCACCCTGCCAGTCGCCGTGTCCCTGCAACTGCTCGAAGGTCTGCACGCCCGTTGGGTCGCACTGATTGAATCCATGCGCGAGGCCGATTTCGAGAAGGGATATGTCCACCCAAAGATGGGGCGGCAGAGCCTCGCCGAGGCGCTGGCGCTCTACGCGTGGCACTCGCTCCACCACACGGCACACATCACAGGCCTGCGCGCCCGCATGGGCTGGTAGGCCGCTCTGCATGGCTTTGGCAGATGCCGCGCCCGCCGCGGCCCATCTCGTCCAGCGCATCGAGGAGTATCTGGCGCGGCATCCCGCCGCCGCAGTGCTCGAGGATGGCCGCATCCTCTTTGACATGCGGATGACTCGCTACTCGGTGACGGAGTCGCACGGGCGTTGCCTTGTCCAGTTCTGGAGCGAGGAGCGCAACCTCATGCGCACAGTACTTGAGGTGCAGGAACGGTCCCAATGCCTGCGCCTGATGACCCGGCGCATGGGGGCGCCGCGCCCGCAGGCCCTCGAACTGGTGCCCACCAGTGACCGCCGCACTCCCACGGCGCGAGACGCCGCGCGCCGCAACTATGCGCGTCTGCTGGAGCGCGTGCTTACGCGCAACTTCATGGGTTCCAAAGTCGAAGGCCTGCGCTCCGCCATGGACCTGGAGCACAGCTTCGGCCCTGCCTATGTGCGAGGGCGTCTGCTCCGCGGCACCGCTGCCGAGGCCGTAATCGGCGTGGGTGCAGCGGAGTCCGCCGCCACCATCGATGGCATCCTTACGCTCGGCATCCTGTGGCTTGACCACTGCCGCCAGCATGGCGATGGCCGCCGCCACTTCGGCACGCTCAAGGTAGTGGTGCCCACGGGCGCATGGCGCACGACCGCCGAGAGGATGGCATGGATCAACCGGGCCGCGGGCGACTTTCAGCTCTTCACCCTGGATGAGCGCACCGAAGAGTTGGTGCAGATGGACGTAACGGACACCGGCAACCTGGATGTGCGGCTCGTCCATGCGTTTTCTCCCATCACAGCCGTCGAGCGCTGCCAGGCCGGCATTGACCGGCTTATGGACCTGCTGCCACCCGGCGCAAAGGCGCACGTAGAGCTTGCCCCGCGCTCCGCTGCGGAGGTGGGTCTGCTGCTGCATGGCCTTGAGTTCGCGCGCGTTCGCAAGTGCGCCTCCGCGCAATCGTTTGCCCGTCAGGACGAGATCACCTTTGGCGCCGGCGCGCACGAAACGCCGCTCACAGAAGACAATGAAGATCTCTGCCGCGATCTGCTCAAGCGGCTCTTTCTCAGTCGTCATCCATACGGGGCCCACACCGATGCGCTCTTTCGACTGCAGCCTGAGCGGTGGCTCGAGTCGCGCCTGCGCACCGCCATCTCGGAAATCCTGCCCGGCCTGCGAGGCGACCTGTTCTATTCGCAGGTGCCCGCATTGTCATCCGGGGATCGCGGCATGCTCGACCTGCTCACGCTCGACCGCAGCGGCCGCCTCGTCGTGATGGAGTTAAAAGCCAACGAAGATCTCCATCTGCCGCTGCAGGCCCTGGACTACTGGATGCGGGTGCGCGCGCTCCATCAGGATCGGCAGCCCGGCGATGACGGCAGGCAGCTCTCCGCCTTTGAGCGCCAGGGCTACTTCACAGGAGCGGGGGTATCCCCACTGCCTCCGCGCCTGCTGCTCGCTGCTCCGGCTCTGCGTATTCATCCGGCCAATGAACAGGTGCTGCGCTATCTCTCCCCGGAGATTGAGTGGGAGCTGATGGCGCTCGGCGAGCAATGGCGGCAGGAGTTGAAAGTCGTCTTCCGCAAGCGCAGCTCAGACCCGCGTGTGTGATGCACGCAGGGGCTCAGGAGATCATGCACACAAGTTTCTCCACACGGAACCGGTGAGGATGCGTGCATCTTTGCAAGGCCGCCAGCAATCACTTTTCCAGCGGCTTCCTCGCAAAGTAGTAAAGCGCATACGCGAGCATCGCAAAGGCAACCACCGACACCCACGTGTGATCCAGAAATGTGTGCGGGAAGTTCAGGACGTCGCCCTTGTCAAAGGTGGTCTCATAGCCCTTCAGCGCCACGCCCATCAGCCCCACAATGCCGCCCGCTGCAATCAGCCCCGAGGCAAACAGCGAGCCCGGTGAGATCTCGCTTTCCTGCTCGGCAGCCTTGCGCCCAGCCTTCGCCGCGGCCTGGTCGGCAAACCACCGCACGGCGCCGCCCACAAAGATCGCCAGCGTGGTGCCGATGGAAAGATACGCTCCCACGGCAAACGACAGCGAGCGAATCCCCAGCAGCTCCACCGCGATGACCAGAAATACGCCCAGCATCACCAGTCCCCACGGCAACTTGCGGCTCAGGATGCCGTTGATGACCGTGGCCATCAGTCGCGCCTGTGGCGCTGCGGCCTTCTCGCTGCCGATGCCCTGGATCCACTGCACCTCAATGCGGCCCGTCGCGGGCGAATAGAGATACTTGCCATCGGCCAGTTCCGGCGAGCCCAGCGCATTCAGCACCACGTACTCGCTCTTATGGTGCAACGTGGTTGTTTGGTCCGGACTCAGCACAGGAAACTGCTCCGGCAAATGCGAAGTGTCTTTCTGCACGGCGACGCCCGAGTGCGGCGCATTCAGGTTCCAGGGCTGGCCTGCCGTGCGGAACTGCTGCAACCCGGTGTTCATCAGGTTCAGCGTGAATCCGATGGCAACGGTGGAGACCACTACGCCGATCATCAGCGCAATCTGCTGCAGCCGCGGCGTCGAGCCCACGATGAAGCCCGTCTTGAGGTCCTGCGAGGTGTCGCCTGCGTTCGCCGCGGCAATGCACACCACGCCGCCAATCGTGATAGCCAGCGCGCCAAAGGCCGGGCTCGTCCATCCCTTCACCAGAAAGATGGCCGAAGTCGCCATCAGCGTTGCGATCGTCATGCCTGAAATCGGATTGGCCGAGCTGCCAATCAGCCCCACAATGCGCGAACTCACCGTCACAAAGAGAAAGCCAAACACCACGACCAGCAGCGACGCGGCAAGGTTGGCCTCCCAGCCCACATAGGCGCCGGGCACCGGCTTGAACTGCAGAAAAAAGAACATACACGCCACCAGCAGAATCGAGCCGATCACGACCACGCGCATCGACAAGTCATCTTCCGTGCGGCGTGGCGTGCGTTTCGCCGTCATGCCCGGGCGCATCGTCTTGAAGCCGGAGCTGAGCGCACCAAAGATGGTCGGCAGCGTCTTCAACAGCGTAATCAGCCCCGCGGCAGCCACCGCGCCCGCACCCATGGGCCGAATGTAAGTCGCCCACAAGTCGCTCGGCCCCATCTGCGCAATCGGCACCGTGCCGGGGTAGATAGGATGCGGCAGATCCTTGCCGAAAAAATAGATCAGCGGCATCAGCACCAGCCACGAAAACACGCCGCCGGCAAAGATCACGCCCGCCACGCGCGGCCCGATGATGTACCCCACGCCGAGATACTCCGGCGTCGCGTCGGCCTTGATGGAGGCGCCCTTCAAGATGTGCTGCATCCCGAAGTCCGGCCGGTACTCCGGCGTGCCCGGCCAGGCCTTGAAGATGTTTTCGTTCTGGAAGAGCGTGTAGACCGCGCCCAGTCCCAGTCCCCAGAAGACGCGGCTCGCCAGCGACCCGCCGCGCTCGCCCGCCATCAGCACGTCGGCGCATGCCGTGCCCTCGGGATAGGTCAGGTTGCCGTGTTCCTCCACAATCAACTGCCGCCGCAGCGGAATCATGAACAGCACGCCCAGCCAGCCGCCGATCAGCGCCAGCAGAAAGATGCGCGAATACTCAAGATCGAAGCCGAGAAAAATCAGCGCCGGCAGCGTGAAAATGACGCCCGCGGCAATCGACTGGCCCGCATTGCCCGTCGTCTGCACGATGTTGTTTTCAAGAATCGAGGACCGGCCCAGCACGCGCAAAATGCTGATGGACAGCACCGCGATCGGAATCGAAGCAGCGACCGTGAGCCCGGCCCGCAGGCCCACATAGACCGTGACCGCGCCAAACACAAGCCCGAAAAAGCTCCCGAGCAGAATGGCGCGGAGTGTGAATTCAGGACGAGTTTCGCCGGGAGGGACAAAAGACTGGAAGTCTGACACGCGAAGCCTCCAAAGCAATCACGCAGGGCCACCGATGCAAAGCCCCAAAAGGGGGAGTGTAGCAGCAAACGCGGGCAGCATCACATGCAGGGCCCTCGGCGCCGTGCGGGACTTGGCGAGAGGACGTCTCTGCGCGTAGGG
>JBAUTX010000155.1:0-8742 GCA_049582405.1 Occallatibacter sp.
TCACCCGGAGGCTCTCGACTAGGCGCCGGGGAAAATACCCACCCCCCTAAAAATATTTGCAGTTTTCCACATTTTCTTTGCATGTTTTTGGGCGGACAAACTCGGACGAATCAGGTCCCATATTCCAGATCGGAGATGGGACCTTCTTGCAGGGCGGCAGGATCCAGAGGCGCGAGGAAGTGTCCGCACCGCCGCAAACAAAGCGCCAGATGCCGTTCGGCAACCAAAAACGATTTAGAATAAGACTTAGAGAATCTGTTCGTTATGCGCATCTTTCTTACCGGCGCCACGGGGTTTGTCGGCCATCACGTCGCCAGGGCCCTGGCCGATGAAGGCGCCAACCTTCACCTCCTTGTCCGCCGCAGCAGCAGTCTCAAGCACCTCGAAGGCATCCCCGGCGACACCGTCGTCGGCGATCTCGCCCGCCCGGAAAGCTACGCGCCCGCGCTCCAGGGCTGTGACGCTGTCGTGCACGTCGCCGCGGACTACCGCCTCTGGATTCGCGATCCCGATTCGATGTACCGTGTCAACGTCGACGGCACCCGCGACCTGCTTCGCCTCGCCCGCGAGGCCCACGTCCCGCGCATCGTCTACACGTCCTCCGTCGCCACCATGCACTTCCGCACCGACGGCATTGTCATCAACGAGGACACGCCCGTTTCGCTCGCCGACATGGTCGGCCACTACAAGCGCTCCAAGTTCCTCGCCGAGCAGCAGGCCATCGCCGCCGCCCAGGACGGCCAGCAGGTCATCATCCTCAACCCCACCACTCCCATCGGCCCCTACGACGTAAAGCCCACGCCCACCGGCCGCATCTTCGTCGACTTCCTCAACCACAAATTCCCGGCCTACATGGACACCGGCCTCAACCTCGTCGATGTCGTCGAGGTCGCCCGCGCCCATGTCGCAGCGCTCACTCTCGGCACGCCCGGCCGCCGCTACATCCTCGGCGGGGAAAACCTCACCCTCAAGCAGATCCTCGACAAGATGTCGGCTATCACCGGCATCCCGTCGCCCACCATGAAGGTGCCCTTCGCCGTCGCGCTCACCTACGCCTTTTTTGAGGAGTGGATTACCGGCCACATCGGCGGCCACGAGCCGCGCGCCACGCTCGAAGAAGTCCGCATGGGCCGCAAGAAGATGTTCGCCTCCTCCGCCCGCGCCCAGCAGGAACTCGGCTTCCGCATCGTGCCCGTCTACCCCGCCATGCGTGCGGCCATTGACTGGTTCCGCGCCAACGGCTACGCCCCGCCTGCACCCACGCAGGCCCAGGGATGACCCGCACCGCCATCATCGCCGCCATGCGCGCCGAGCTCAAGCCGCTCGTCCAGGGCTGGAAGCACGCGCGCCGCAACGGCGTCGACACCTGGGCCCACCGCGATGACAATCTCTACGTCGCCGCCTGCGCCGGAACCGGCCACGCCGCTGCCACCCGCGCCTTCGCCGCCATCGAAGAATCCGCTCCCATCGATCTCGTCTTTTCCATCGGCTGGGCCGGCGCCCTCACCACGGAATGCGCCCCCGGAAATGCCTATAACGTCGGTGGCGTCATCGACGCCCGCACCGGCGAGCGCTTCCAATGTGATGCTGGGGCAGGGAAGCAATGGCTCGTCACCAGCCCCTTGATTGCCGGACCCGAGGAAAAGCGCCGCCTCGCCGCCGCCTACAACGCCGACCTGGTCGACATGGAAGCCGCCGCCATCGCTCGACTTGCCGCCATGCGCGGCATTCCGTTTTACGCCATCAAAGGAGTCAGTGACGCCCACGATGCGCGCCTGCCCGACATGAATCCATTCCTGGCGCATGACGGCCGCTTTCGCACCGCCCGCTTTACTCTGTATGCTCTTTTGCGACCTTGGCACTGGCAGGCTTTGGCGCATATGGGCGAAAATAGTAAAAAGGCTGCCGAGGCCATCGCGGTGGCTCTCTGCGACTTTCTCCAGTAAACGAGGTCACATCAGGATACCGAATGGCTACGCAAATCTCCGGCGTGGAAAGCCGTCTTGAATCCGCAATTCCGTCCACCATGCGAGCTGTGGTTTACCACGGCGTCAACGACATGCGCGTCGAGACCGTTCCCGTCCCGCGCATCGGTCCCGGCGAACTGCTCGTCAAGATTGCCACCTGCGGCATCTGCGGCACCGACCTTAAGAAGATTCACACGGGCTCCCATTCCGCCCCGCGCATCTTTGGCCACGAGATGGCCGGCACCATCGTCGCCGTTGGCGAAGGCGTCACCGGCTATCGCATCGGCGAGCGCGTCATGGTCTTCCACCACGTGCCCTGCAACGAGTGCTACTACTGCCGCAAGGGCACGCCCGCGCAGTGCCAGCTCTATAAGAAAGTCGGTGTCACTGCGGGCTTTGAGCCTTCCGGCGGCGGCTTTGCCGAATACATCCGCGTCATGGAATTCGTCGTCAACAATCGCGGCGTCGTCCGCATTCCTGACGGCGTTCCCTTCGAGCAGGCCGCGTTCATTGAGCCGCTGAACACCGTGATGAAGGGCGTCAAGCTGCTCAATCTCGCTCAGGACGACACCGTCCTCGTCATTGGCCAGGGCCCCATCGGTCTGATGCATGCCGCCCTCGCCAACCGTCTCGCCGCCAAGGTGCTGACTTCCGATCTCTATCCCGAGCGCCATGCTATTGCCGCGCGCTTTGGCCTGAAGCATCCCATCCACGCAGGCACGGAGAACGTCGTCGAGCGGGTTCTGGCTGAGACCGAAGGCCGCGGCGCCGATGCCGTCATTCTTGCCGTCGGCGGCAACGCGCTCATCCGCACCGCCATGGACGCTGCCCGCCCCGGAGGCAAAGTCATGCTCTTCGCGCAGACCCAGCACGGTGAGGTGACCATTGATCCCGCCGTCGTCTGCGTCGACGAGAAGACGCTCCTCGGCTCCTATTCTTCGTCCTTTCCGATCCTGGATGAAGTCACCGGACTGATCTTTGGCGGCTACCGCAACGGATTCGATCTGACCCAGCTGATCTCGCACCGTTTTTCCATCGAGGACGCGGTGCCCGCAATTGAAGTGGCTTCGCACCCCAAAGCAGACTCCATGAAGATTATGATTGAGCCTGTTCCAGGCGCAGGAGCAGAGTAGGGGGCAGATGCCAACCTCTGTGAAAAACGCAATCAAGCGCAGCCGCTCCACGGTTGAGACCGTGATTGAGCATGGCCGTGCCACGGTCGAAACTGCAATCGAACACGGCCGCGCAACCGTTGAAGATGCACTCCTTCACGGCCGTGCTACGGTCGAGACGGCGATCGAGCATGGCCGCGCTACGGTCGAGAGCGCAATTCACCACGGTCGCGCGACCGTTGAAACCGCGCTCTATCACGGCCGCGCCACGATGCAGGCTGCGGTCCTTCACGGCCGCGAAGACATTCGTATTGAGAGTGTCCCGGTGCCCAGCGCAGGTCCTGGTGAACTGATCGTGCATGTGGGAGCGGCGCTCACTTGCGGAACCGACTTGAAGGTCTTTCGCCGCGGCTATCACGCCCGTATGATTGTTCCGCCCGCGCTCTTCGGCCACGAGCTGGCAGGGACCGTTGTGCAAGCAGGCGAAGGCGTCACCAACTTCGCTCCCGGCAACCGTGTTGTCGCGCTGAACTCCGCTCCCTGCGGCCAGTGCTACTTCTGCGAACGCGGCCAGGAAAACCTCTGCGACGATCTGATCTTCAACAACGGCGCCTACGCCGAGTTCATTCGCATTCCCGCCCGCATCGTCGCCAAGAACACGCTGCACGTGCCGGACAATGTGCCGCTCGAACATGCCGCGCTCACTGAGCCACTGGCCTGCGCCGTGCATGGGTTTGAAGATTCCCATCCGCATCCCGGCGATACGATGGCCGTCATCGGCGGCGGTCCTCTGGGCCTCATGATGGTCCACGTCGCCGCGCTCGCCGGTTGCGAAGTCATCGCCGTGGTCAAGCACGATGGCCAGGTGGAAGCAGCCAGGGCGCTCGGCGCCGCGCACGTCGTGCAGGCCACTACCATTCACAAGGCCATCCGGGAAACCCGCGCTTTCACGCCGAATGATCGCGGCGTCGACATCGCCATTGAGGCCGTCGGTGTACCCGAGGCATGGGAAGAGGCCGTCGAGATGGTGCGCAAGGGCGGCACAGTCAATTTCTTCGGTGGCTGCGCCGTCGGCACCCGCGTCAATCTCGACACGAACCGAATCCATTACAGCGACATCACGCTGCGCGCAACCTTCCATCACACGCCGGCCATCTGCCAGAAGGCACTCGATCTCATCGCCGGTGGCCGCTTCCAGGCAGGCGCCTTTATCACCGGCCATGCGCATCTCTACGAACTCAACCGCGTCTTCGAGAAGCTGATGAGCCGCAACAGCGAAATCAAGACGGCGATTATGCCCTGAGGCAAACCATGACTTCCGCGACAGTGCACGCAACTCAGGATTCCGGCACGCAAGCCAGTCTGCTTGCTCGCGGCTGGGCTGCGCTTCCGGTATCGTATCGCATGCCTGAGGTTGCTCCCTCCCTGGCCGACGCGCAGGCATGGTGCAGGGAACTGGCCGAATCGCACTACGAAAACTTTCACGTCGCCACCTGGTTTCTGCCCAGGCCGCTCCTGCCGCACTTCCACGCGGTCTACGCCTATTGCCGCATCTCCGACGATCTCGGCGATGAGGTCGGTGATCGCGAAGCATCTCTGGCGCTGCTCGACCAATGGGGTCGCGAGCTGGATGCCTGCTATGAAGGCCGCGCGCGTCACCCCGTCTTTGTCGCGCTGGCTGAGACGATTCGTGCCTGCTCCATCCCCAAACAGCCCTTCGCCGATTTGCTCATAGCCTTTCGTCAGGACCAGATGGTCACGCGTTACAACACGATGCAGGAAGTCCTCGGATACTGCCGCTACTCGGCAAATCCCGTCGGCCGACTCGTGCTTTACATCTGCGGCCATGCGGACGAGGCGCGATTCAGGCTCTCCGACGCCACCTGCTCCGCGCTGCAACTCGCCAATTTCTGGCAGGATGTCCGCGTCGACTGGACCAAGGATCGCGTCTACCTGCCCCAGGAGGACATGCGCCGTTTCGGTGTCAGCGATGACACGATCGCGCAGGGCGTGGCCACGCCTGCGTTCAAAGCGCTCCTCAAGCATGAAGTCGACTTCGCCCGCAGCCTTTTCGAAGAGGGCCTGCCCCTCATTGGCATGGTGGGCCGCGATCTCGCGCTCGATCTCGATCTCTTCAGCCGCGGCGGACTCGCCATGCTGCGCGCCATCGAGCAGCAGGATTACGACGTGCTGCGTGCGCGCCCGGCGCTCTCCAAAGGCACGAAGCTTGCCTTGGTGATGCGCGCGGTCAGCGGCAAACTGTTTCCATTTTTCCGCCTCAGGGCAAGCTCCACAGGGAAGGCGGCTTGATCCACCACGCTACATTAGAGCAGGCCTACGCAGTCTGCCGGGCCATTGCCAGGCGCGAAGCGAAGAATTTTTATTACGCTTTCATCGCGCTGCCTCCCGCGCGCAAAAATGCCATTTGCGCTATCTACGCCTTCATGCGCAAAGCCGACGACCTCGCCGACGACGAAAGCCTCTCGCGTGAAGAGCGTCGCCGCAGGCTGGAGACATGGCTCGCCGATTGGCGCGGCGTCTGCCATGGCGGAGACTCAACCGATCCGGTCTTCATCGCCGTGCGCGATGCCACGGAGCGTTTCGCCATTCCGCTCAGCCTCCTCGAGGAGCTTGTGGCCGGCACCACGATGGACCTGAAGGAAACCGCCGATGCCGCGCCCGATACCTATGCCACCTTCGCTGACCTCTATCGCTACTGTTATCTCGTCGCGTCGGTCGTGGGTCTCGTCTGCATCCGCATCTTTGGCTACAAGGACCCACGGGCCGAGAAGCTCGCCGAAGAGACGGGCATCGCATTTCAGTTGACGAACATCCTGCGCGACGTGGCCGAGGACGCCGAGCGCAAGCGCGTCTACCTGCCGCTCGAAGATCTCGCTGCGCACGGTCTCTCTGCGGAGGCACTGCTGGCGCGGAAATCCGGCTCTCCACCCAGCGCAGCCGAAAAGGCACTCCTCGCCGAAATTGCGCAGCGCGCTGAGAATTACTACACGTCTGCCAAACAGCTTCTACCTCTCATCGACCGCGAGAGCCGGCCCGCGCTGTGGGTGCTTGTCACGATTTATCACGCGCTGCTGGTGCGCATCCGCCGCGCCGACTACGATGTCTTCTCAGAGCGAGCCAGCGTGCCCCTCATGCAGAAGCTGGCGATCCTCTGCGCAGGTCTGGCGCGGATGACCGCTGCCCGCATCTTTGGCTGATCCCGGAGCCAACCCACTTCAAGCCATGGACGAGCGCATCCACAAATCGGTTGCTGTCATCGGCGGCGGGGTCGCCGGCATGAGCGCTGCCTGCGCGCTGGCCGAGGCAGGCTTCCGCGTTCACCTCATCGAGCGGCGTGGCTATCTCGGTGGGCGCGCATCGTCCTATCTGCACCCTGGCGTTAACGAAGTCATCGACAACTGCCAGCATGCTCTCATCGGCGCTTACACCAATCTCATGGCCTTCTACCGGCGAGCAGGCGTCGCAGAGAAGATTCACTGGACGGCGGACTTTACGATGATCGAGCCCGGGGGCAGACGCTCGGTCCTCGGCCCATCGGAGCTTCCCGCGCCGCTGCACGGCCTGCCCAGGCTCATTAACACGCACGCATTCAACCTGGCCGACAAGTTCTCCCTCGCGCGCGCCTTCACTGCCATCCTGCTCGGCCATGCCAACGATCCGAACGAGTCGCTGGGCGCCTGGCTGATCAGACAACATCAAAGCCGCGGCGCAATGGACCGCTTCTGGCGGCTCGTCATCGCCAGCGCACTAAACTCGGACCTTGATGAAATCAGCGTCGCTTATGCTTCTATGGTCATTCGCGGCCTCTTCATGGACTCGCCTCAGGCAGGCGCTTTCGGTATGAGCACAGTCCCGCTGAGCGATCTATATGCCGGCGTGCAGCAGTTCCTTCAGAACAACGACTCCACAGTTCTTCTGGACACCAATGTCGAGTCTGCCACGTGGGATTCCGTCCAGGCCAAATGGACATTGCAGACGCGCACCGGCACGCTCATTTCAGATACCCTCGTGCTTGCGCTCCCATTTGAAGCCACCGCAAAACTCATCGCGCAGATGCCGCCAGCGGAGGGAGCACAAAATCTTCTCGGTCAAATCGAAAGGCACACACACTGGCCCATTTGCAGCGTCCATCTCTGGTTCGATCGCGAAATTACCGACCTCGATCACGCCGTGCTCCTCGATCGCGAGATTCACTGGATGTACAACAAGGGCCGCCTGCAGCCTTGGCGCAAGTTGAAGGGCAGCTATCTGGAATTGGTCGTCAGTGCCTCGCGCAGCTTTGCCGCGCTGGAGCGCAAGCAGGCTATCGACCAGGCTGTTGCAGAGCTCGCTGAGTTCTTTCCCGCGGTGCGCGAGGCAAGATTGGAAAAATCCGCGCTGGTCAAGGAAGTCCGCGCCACATTTGGCGTTCCTCCCGGCATCGATTCGGCGCGCCCCGCCGCGAAAGACGCCCCCTGGCCCAACTGCTTTCTCGCGGGTGACTGGATCGCAACCGGCTGGCCCTCGACCATGGAAAGCGCAGCGCGCTCCGGTCACCTGGCCGCGGAGGCCCTCTGCATGGCCGCGGGCCGTCCTCAAATCTTTCTCGAGCCGGACCTCAAGCCGCGCGGTTTCATGCGACTCTTTTCATGATGGGCTCATCAAGCCTTTGCGGAATCTGCGGAGCACAGCACGGCTGCCCACAGCCGCACGGATTCCGTCGTCAGCCGTTGACCGGCCGCATGCACCGAGGCCAGTTGCACGGCTAGATTTCCGATGGTCGAACTCTCCGCCTCGCCAGCTTCAACCGTCATGCCCGTGCGCTGCGCGGTCAGGTCGAGCAGCAGCTTGTTGCGGCTGCCGCCTCCGAGCACATGGATTCGGTAGAGCTTGCGTCCTAGCATCTGCTGGAGCTGATCCATTGCGGTCGCGTATCGCGCGGCAAGGCTCTCGAAAATGAGACGCGCAAAAAGCGGCTCATTGCCCGCCACATCGGGAATGGCAGCGTGGCCCGCCTGCGTCAGCTCTGCGTTGATGCGGGCAGGCATCTCGCCATCCAGCAGCAGAGGCTCCGCATCTACGTTGATGGTTGCAGGCGCTCTGCGCGTTGTCGCCTGTCGCACCAGTTCCTCAATGTTCCAAGGCCTTCCCGCTGCGGCCCAGCTATCCATGCATTGCTTGATGAGCCACATGCCGTTCACGTTCGTGTGGAAGCAGAACCCTCCACCTGCAGCGCCCTGATTGGTGTAGCGCGCCTGCATGGCTTCCGGTTGCGTGATGGGTTTGGGAATCAGCGTACCCACCAGGGACCACGTGCCTGAGGCGATATACGCGCCCGTATTGAGCGCTGCGGGAATGCCTGCAATGGCAGACGCCGTGTCATGGCATGCAGGCGCAATCAGCGCGCACGCCGCGAAGGCTGGCAACTCACTCAGCGGCCCCTGCACGGACCCCAGGACTGCGCCAGCCGGTACGACAGGCGGCGCGGCTTCGCGTGGAATCCCGAGTGTGCGGAAGAGATCATCCGCCCAGTCGCCCGTCCCCGGATCAATGAGCCCCGTATGTGTCGCGTTCGTGTACTCGGCGACGCGCCGCCCGCCAAGCCAGTGCAACACATATTCCGGAAGACAAACCCATGGCGCATAGGGGTCGGCGTCGGCCAT
>JBAUTX010000156.1:0-14821 GCA_049582405.1 Occallatibacter sp.
GGGCAGCATCTAACCACTTACACAAAGGGCAAAAGCCCAGGGAACGCCCGCATCTGCCGGGCCGAAAGAAAGGGAGTCAGCCACGGTGGGAGTCGAGAGCGAGCGGCCTCAAATCAACATCAATGCAATCGTGTATGCAACTGATTTCTTCAGCTGTTCAGAGAATGCAGGGGAGTACGCGCGGTTCCTCGCCGGATACTTTTCGGCGAAGCTGATTGTCACGCACGCCTTTCTGCTGACTCAGGCAGCCATGGAAGTCGAGCAGGTCATGCGGAAGACGAGCCGCCAGCGCGAGGAACTGCTGGAGCGGCTCACGCAAAAGGCGCAGGCGCTCAGCTCCGGTTCCGTCCAGGCCATGCCGGTTCTGCTGGATGGCAATCCCAATCAGGTGATTCCGGCGTTGGCGGAAAAGAATGCCCCTGCAATGCTTGTGCTGGGTACGCACGGTGGGGGACGACTGGAGCACGAAGTGATGGGCTCTGTCGCTGAAAAGATCCTGCGCTCGACCCGCTGGCCCTGCCTGACAATTGGTCCGCACACACCTCCAGTGGCAAGGGAGTCACAGCCTTTCCGTCGCATTCTTTATGCCACGGATCTGAGTCCGGCCACCACACAGGCAGCTGTCTATGCGCTGTCTTTTTCCGAGCAGGCGGGAGGGACGCTCGACGTGCTCAATGTGATCCCCGAGATTGCAACAGAGGATCCGGAGGGTTGGGAAGAGCTGCGCAGGCAGCATGCCGATGCCCTGGAGCACCTGGTACCGAGGCATGCGCGCGACTTCTGCAGTCCTCATACCTATGTGGAATCGGGCACGGCGTATGAACGCATCATGGGCCATTTGCAGCAGGACGCGATCGATCTTCTCGTCCTGGGGATTCGCAAGACGCCGTTCCTCAGCCTGGAGATGCGCACATCCGGGGCGTTTCGCCTGATTGCCAATGCGCCCTGTCCTGTTCTGACGATCATGGGCTGAAACGCATTAGCGCTGTAGCTCTTTCACAAAGAAGTCGGCCATCATGTGGTTGGCCTCCAGCGCCTCGGGCATCGTGGAGCTGTACCAGAATGCGTGAGGCAGGCCGTCAAAGACAATGAGCTGCGCATCCACACCTGCTTCAAGAAAGGCGCGGTGCAGGTTCGCAGTGCCGCTGAGCAGCATGTCGCGTTCGCTGGTGACAAACAGCGTGGGAGGCAGCCCATGCAGATCTGCATAGACTGGCGAGACCACTGGGTCCTTTGGGTTGGCGCCCGCCAGGTAGTCATGCTCGGTGGGGCGAGGCGAGGGCGGGTCGAGATGCCCGGACAGTCCGCGCAGGGCAAACAGCGCCCGCGAATCTCCGTCCCGCGCAAAGTCGCCCAGGCCGCTGAAGATGCCGAGTGCGGCGGGCATGGGCAGGCCAAGCTGCTTGATCTTCACGGCGACTTCGCCGGTAAGAATCGCTCCCGCAGAGGTGCCGTAGATGACAATGTGGCCGGGCTTGTAGGTCTTGAGCAGCTCTTTGTAAACGGCGATGGAGTCGTCGACGGCAGCAGGGAAGGGATGCTCGGGTGCGAGCCGGTAAAGGACTGCGACCACCTTGATTTTGCTGAAGCCTGCGATGGGAATGGATTCGGTGTAGGAGCCGGAATCCGAGTTGAAGCCGCCGCCATGGATGTTCAACAGGACTTTGTCTCTGTTTGCGGCTGGCAGGCTCTCCGGCGTCACGATGCGCACGGGCACGCCAGCCATGGTGGTGTTGACGAGCTGATTCGGGCACAGGCGGCTCCACTCCGCTGCAGCGCGCACGGCCCAGGCGTCGGTTGACTTGCGGCGGTCTTCGAGCGACTGCGGGGGGCCCTGGTCGGGTTCGGGACGGCTGATGGATTTCTGGGCCTCAGGGCTCAGCGTTTGTGGAACAGGCACCACGCGTGTGATGTGCGCCGTGCCCTGCGCGTCGATGTAGCTCGTGTCGCGTGTCGGCGCATCAGCCGCCGTGGTGGGTGGGAGCGCGGCAGGCTGCTGCGCCGCAAGTGCGAGGCATGCCGAAAACTGCAAGAGCGCTGCAAATAAGGCCGATGGGCGCATGGAGACTCCTCATCGGCTCCGCAACCCACCCAGCAGTGCGCGAGGCGTGAAGCGTAGCCGCTGTATTTGGGATTAGCCTTCGTTGGTGGGTGTTGCCGTTCTGGGGCCCGAACTTGTCTTGACCGTAATCTCTTCGACCGCATTCCTGACCTGGTCGATCGCCTGCTGTACCTGGTCCACATATCCGGGGAGCTGTTTCCAAAGCGGGCCCAGGAGTTCCTGCTGTTCCAGCATCGCCAACGATGTGCCCACGGCTGCAGCAGCCATGGCGGCTCGGCGTTTGCCCGAAAGCATCAAAAGGCCAGCCGCAAGCAAGGATCCGCCGGCTGCAATGCAGATCCAATCCAGCGCTTCGGCCTCATGCGCTGGCGTATCGGCTGAGCTACCTTGCGTCGCTTTGTGCGGGACAGCTGTCAAACCCATACATCCTCCTGGCAAGAACTGGTCTGTGTTGCAGGAAAGTCAATGCGCCATGCAAACCGCGATGGCGCATTGTTCCTTGCTGCCGGCACCCGTGTGCCGCCGGGATCCGGCGCCTCAGTCCAGGTCAAAATCGCGTAACGGCTTGCCGTCCGGTGCATCCTTCGCTTTGCGCAGGGCCTCGGCAAACTTTTTTTCCAGCAGGTCGGCCTTGTTCTTTTCGGCGTCCACTGACTGGCGGAAGATCGATTCCTTGCGCTCGTCCTGCTCGCGCATCGCCTTTGCCGCCATCTCCAGATCCTCAAAGGTGCGCTTGCGCGGAGCGGGGGTGTGGCTGACGACCAGCCCGGTTGTGCCGTCAATCTTGATCATGGCGCCGCAGTCGGGGCAGGTAACCTCAAATATTGAATGTTTCACCGTACTCATCTCAGTTGCATTGTAGGCGCTGGCGGGCCAGGTTGAACACTGTCTGCCGGGCCGGGATGCGGGTGCCGGTTTGGGATCAGAACCAGACCCGGAAGATGAACACATCGTCACGTGCTCCGTGTCACGTTCCGAAGTGCAGCGCCGATAGGATGGGCAAGGTTCAAGGAGGACCTACTCACTATGTTGACTCCCATTTCACCTAGCGTGGCTGCCGCACCCCAGGCAACCGCGACTGCATCAGCGGCTCGCAGCGCCGTCGCCGCGGCGACTGTCTCGGCAAATCGTGCCAGCGCGCAGGACACCGTCAGCATCAGCTCGGCTGGACAGCAGGCTGTCCATACGGCCGGAGACGTGGACCACGACGGCGACAGCCACTAGACAGCACAGGAAGCTGTGCCAAGCTGAAAAGCAAAGGGCCCTGCACGCACTGTGCAGAGCCCTTTATTTTCAGCGAGATGCTGTCGAATCCAGATCAGTGCTGCGATGCAGAGGCAATCTTGGCCTCAGCTTCAGCAATGATGCGCAGAGCCTCGTCATATGCCTCTTCGCTCTCTTCGGCCTGCTTCCACAACTCGTGTCCGTGATCAAGCTGCTTTTCAGCGCGCTGGACGTCGATTTCTTCCGGCTTGAGCGCATCCGAGGCAAGAATTGTGACTCGATCCGGAAGCACTTCCACAAAGCCCCAGTTGACGTTGTAACGCTCGGTGCCTGCGGGCCCACCTTGGAGGGTGACGTCGCCTGCGCCCAGTTCGGCAAGGAGCGGCGCGTGGCCATACAGGACTTCCATGTAGCCGGACTTGGACGGCAGCTCGACGGACTGCGCGGTGTGCTCAAACAACGTGCGCTCTGGTGTCACCAGGCGGACGCGGAGCTGGTTGGTTTCATCGGCCATTACACACTCGCTTTCAGCTTCTCGGCTGTCTCGATCACTTCTTCAATCGAGCCCTTCATGTAAAAGGCCTGCTCGGGGATGTCATCGTACTTGCCCTCGATGATGCCCTTGAAGCTGCGCACCGTGTCGGCGATCTTGACGTAGCGTCCCTGGATGCCCGTGAACTGCTCGGCCACATGGAAGGGCTGCGAGAGGAACTTCTGCACCTTGCGAGCGCGCGCAACGGTCAGCTTGTCATCTTCAGAGAGTTCGTCGATGCCGAGAATGGCGATGATGTCCTGCAGATCTTTGTACCGCTGCAGGATTCGCTTGACGCCCTGCGCGACATCGTAGTGCTCCTGGCCGACGATGCGCGCGGCGAGAATGCGCGAGGTGGAGGCAAGAGGATCGACGGCGGGATAGATGCCCAGCTCAGAGAGCGGACGGCTCAACACGGTCGTTGCGTCAAGATGCGCGAAGGTCGTGGCCGGCGCCGGATCGGTCAAGTCATCAGCGGGCACATAGACGGCCTGCACCGAGGTGACCGAGCCCTTGCTCGTGGATGTAATGCGCTCCTGCAATTCGCCCATTTCCGTGGCGAGGTTCGGCTGGTAGCCCACGGCCGAGGGCATGCGGCCCAGCAGCGTGGAGACCTCGGAGCCTGCCTGCGTGAAGCGGAAGATGTTGTCGATGAAGAGTAGCGTGTCTGAGCCTTCCACATCGCGGAAGTACTCGGCAACTGTGAGTCCGGTCAGCGCCACACGCAGACGCGCTCCTGGCGGTTCGGTCATCTGGCCGTAGACCAGCGAGCACTTCGACTCCTCCCACTTGCCCGGCTTAATGACGCCCGACTCGGACATTTCAAGCCACAGGTCGTTGCCCTCGCGGGTACGCTCACCCACACCGGCAAAGACCGAGTAGCCGCCGTGGTTCTTGGCGACATTGTTGATGAGTTCCATGATGACGACGGTCTTGCCGACACCGGCGCCGCCAAAGAGGCCGATCTTGCCGCCCTTCAGGAAGGGCTGGATGAGGTCGATGACCTTGATGCCGGTCTCAAACATCTCCTCGCGCGTGGACTGCTCATCGAACAGCGGCGCGGGACGGTGAATGGGCATCCGGGTCTTTTCGCCCACCGGGCCGAGCTCGTCCACCGGCTCGCCGATGACGTTGATGACGCGGCCAAGTGTCTCCTTGCCCACCGGCACGCGAATCGGGCCGCCGAGGTCAATGGCTTTCATGCCACGCACCATGCCGTCCGTCGCTTCCATGGCCACGGTGCGCACGCGGCCTTCGCCGAGATGCTGCTGCACCTCAAGGATGACGCTGATCGGCGAGGGCACTTTGAAGCCCTCGCTGATGACGCGCAGCGCCTGGTAGATGGGCGGCATCGTCGCCTCTTCAAACTGCACGTCCACGGCGGGGCCGGAGACCTGGATTACCTTGCCGATGTTCTCTGCCATATGCGTTCTCGCTTTTAGAGCGCTGCAGCGCCCGAAACAATCTCAATGATTTCCTTGGTGATGGCCGCCTGGCGCACGCGGTTCATGTTCAGCGTGAGCGAGTCGATCATGTCCGAGGCGTTGTTCGTGGCCGAGTCCATGGCCGTCATGCGAGCTGCGTGCTCGGCCGCGACCGACTCGGTCATTGCGTGATAGAGCATCGAGGAAACGTACTGGGGGATGAGGCCCGCAAACAGCTCCTCTGAAGGTTGCTCATAAATGTAGTCCACTTGCGCGGTGCCAAACTTGCGTGCTTCCTCGTCGCCTTCCTGCGTGTCTGCCGCTTCCAGTTCGATTCCTGCGCTCAGGGCCGCATGGGCTGCACGTTCAATTTCTTCTTTCGTAGGCTCGACCGCGCCCGTGATTTGGTGCCCGCCGACCGACATGAGCGGCAAGAGGCGTTCGACGACGAGCCGCTGCTGAATCACCGACTTGAACTCGTTGTAAATGATGTAAGCAGCGTCGATCTCTTCATGCATGTAGCGCGTGATGATGCTCTGCGCCATCGCGAAGACGCGATCTGCCTCCAGCTTGAGCAGCATTCCGGGATGGTCGCCGGTGACTTCTACAGGGGCCTTGCGGCTGCGGACCTTGTGTACATTGCCATGCTCATCCGTCTGCTCCGTATAGACTGCGGCCGGGTAACGGCGGCGCATCTGGTCGCGACCCTTGCGGCCCACAGCCTCAACGTCAATTTCCTTGTCGGGATTGCCGTTGATGAACTGAAACGCTGTCTTAAGAATGTTGGAGTTGAAGGCTCCGGCAAAGCCCTTGTCCCCGGAGACGACGATCAGCAGAATGCGCTTTTCGGGCCGTATGGTGAAGAGGGGATGACGCAGATTGCCCGTCTCCTCGTCGAACAGATCAATGCGGCGGGTGAGCGATTCCAGCACGCTGGCAATCATCCGTGCATAAGGCCGGGCCGCCATTGCGCGCTCCTGCGCACGGCGCAGCTTTGCCGCCGAGACCATCTTCATGGCCTTGGTGATCTGCCGCGTGTTCTTCACGCTGCGGATGCGTCGCCGTAAATCGAGAACGTTTGCCATTGTGCTTATCAGCCGCCAGCTATCAGCTCTGAGCCATTAGCCTTTAGCTCTTTCCTTCCAATTCCAGGTTTCAGTCCACTGAAGCGGAGCGCTTTGCAGCTTTCAGCGAAGAGCGAACCGCTCCTGGCTGAAAGTCGCTTTCTACGCCGTGACTGCTGCCAACTCGGCGACAAATCCCGCCTTGTATTCCTTGAGTGCTGCGTGCATGCGGTTGCGCAGATCGTCGTCGAAGGACTTCTTCTTCGTCAGGTCGTCCATCAACGCAGTCTGCGCGGTGGCAAAGTGTTTGTGCAGTCCATCCTCAAAGGCGCGGATGTCGGAGACTTGCAGGTCATCGAGATAGCCCTGTGTGCCTGCGAAGAGCACGACCACCTGCTGCTGCCAGGTCAGCGGCTGGAACTGCGGCTGCTTGAGGAGTTCCGTCAGGCGCTGGCCGCGGTTGAGCTGCTTCTGGGTCAGGGGATCGAGGTCCGAACCGAACTGCGCAAATGCCGCCAGCTCGCGATACTGCGCCAGGTCCAGTTTCAGCGTGGAACCCACCTGCTTGACCGCCTTGATGGCCGCCGAGAAGCCAACGCGCGAAACCGAGAGGCCGACGTTGACGGCCGGACGCACGCCGGAGTTGAACAGGTCCGTCTCAAGGAAGATCTGGCCATCGGTAATCGAAATCACGTTGGTCGGAATGTACGCAGAGACGTCGCCGGCCTGCGTTTCGATGACCGGCAGTGCCGTCAGCGAGCCGCCCCCCTTCTTGTCGCTCATCTTGGACGAGCGCTCCAGCAGGCGGGAGTGGAGGTAGAAAACGTCGCCCGGATATGCCTCGCGGCCTGGTGGACGGCGCAGGAGCAGAGAGATCTCGCGGTATGCCATGGCGTGCTTGGAAAGATCGTCGTACATCACCAGGGCGTGCTTGCCGTTGTCGCGGAAGTACTCGCCAAGGGCGGTCGCGGCGTAGGGCGCCAGGTAAAGCATGGGCGCGGGCTCGGATGCCGAGGCGGCAACAATGATGGTGTGTCCCATGGCGCCGGCTTCTGTCAGCGTCTGGACGACCTGGGCAATCGATGAACGCTTCTGACCGATGGCGCAATAGATGCAGATCAGGTCGTTCTTGGCGTTGTTGATGATCGTGTCGAGCAGGACGGCAGTCTTGCCGGTCTGGCGGTCGCCAATGATCAGCTCGCGCTGGCCGCGGCCGATCGGGATCATGGCGTCGATGGCTTTCAGACCTGTCGCCATGGGCTCGCGTACCGGCTGACGGTCAATAATTCCTGGCGCAAGGCGCTCCACGGGCAGGGACGCTGTCGTCGCGATGGGTCCCTTGTCGTCAATGGGAATGCCGAGCGCGTTGACCACGCGGCCAATCATCGCCTCGCCAACGGGCACGGAGAGAATCTTGCCCGTGCGCTTGACTTCGTCACCCTCGCGAATCTCGGTGTAGTCGCCCAACACGACCGCGCCGACCTGGTCTTCTTCAAGGCTCAGCGCGAGCCCGGCAATGCCGTGGGGAAAGCTCAGCAACTCGCCAGCCATCACCTTGTCCAGGCCGTGCAGGCGCGCGATGCCGTCGCCGAGCGAGGTAATGGTCCCGACCTCATCCACCTGGACCTTCGAGTCGTAGTTCGCGATCTGCTCGCGAAGAAGCTGCGTGATTTCGTCTGCCTTGATCTGAGCCATGTTGCTCTACCTGTCCTTTAGATCCTTGCTTATGCCGCCCAAGAGCTAGCCGGCAACCAGTGATTCCTTCAACCGTTCCAGGCGGCCGCGCACGCTGCCGTCGTAGACCGTCGATCCAATTCGCACGACCGTGCCGCCCAGGATGGTCTTGTCCAGCTTGAAGCTGGCTTCAATCTTCGACCCTGCAATCTGACTCACGCCGGCCAGAAGGGAAGCGCGCTCCTGCTCGCTCAACTCGCGTGCGGTCACAATCTCGGCGCGCTGAATGCCCAGCCGCTGTTGCAGCGCCTGCTGATAGGCAGCAATCACTTGCTTGACTTCGCCAATGCGGTCGTTGTTGATGAGCACAGCCACGAGGTTGCGAACTTCCTTCTGCATCCCGAGCTTCTGGTTGAGCCGGTCGAGCAACGCAACCTTCTGCTGCGCGGCAATCGCAGGATTGGTGAAGAACACCTGCAGTTCAGGGCTGCCTTCCCACGTGGCAAGGAAGTCGCCAAACTGGCGGTCAACCGCCGAGGTGTCGAGCTTGGCTGCGGTGACGACATCCAGGAAAGCCTGTGCGTAGCGTGCAACAAAAGCGGCCATCTAGTTCTGCCCCCTTCTGGCGGCATCCCGCAAAAAGTCTTCAAGCAGCGCGTGGTCGGATTCAGGCGTCAAGACCAATTGCTTCGTGGCCTGCTCAATCGCGAGCTCTGCCGCGAAGTCACGCAGACCGCGCCGCGCCAGCGCAGTGGCCGCGGCAATCTCCTGCTCTGCTGCCGCCACGACGCGCGCGCTCTCCACGCCCATGCTGGCCTTGATGCGCTGCTCGTCCCCTTTGCCCTCTTCCTCGGCCTGCACGCGAATCTGCGTGATTTCCTCATCCAGTTTTGCCAGCTTGCTTTCCACGGCAGCCAGCCGCTCACGCGCTTCCTCGGTCATTTTGCGCGCTGAACGGAGATCCTCCTGGAGCGCGTGCCGGCGTGTGTGCAGCAGTTTGGGCAGGACCCGGACCAGGGGAATCCCGACGGCCAAAACGATAATGGCGAAGTTGATGAACTCGAAGATTCGGGCGGTCGTTTCCAGGTCCAGGTGCAGGAGTCCGGCGATGGTCTTCACGATCGGCGCATGCCGATAGACGTCCATCTCTTCCTTCTCGGACTTGGGCGTCTCTTCTGCCTTTGCCGCATCGGCCGCGGGTGCAGCTGCGGGAGATCCTGCCTGCTGTTGCGTGACAGCGGGGGCGTTGGATTCCTGCGCGTAGGCGCGCACAGCTCCCGTGCTGCCGGCGATGAGAGCGGTCAGCAGAACAACTTTCGCTATTCCTGCAGAATTGCTTGACTGCGAGCTTGTTTGAATCAACGGGAACCCCCGGCGGCGGCCGGCAGAACGGCTCGGATCACCTGACTGGCCAGCTCTGCCACGGAGCCCTGCATGCCC
Source organism: Occallatibacter sp. (assembly GCA_049582405.1). GTDB lineage: Bacteria > Acidobacteriota > Terriglobia > Terriglobales > Acidobacteriaceae > Telmatobacter. The sequence goes on from JBAUTX010000156.1 coordinate 9,421, forward strand.
TGGCGCGCCAGTTCGGCTTCAGCTTGGATTTGTGTCCTGGCCTCGCTCACTCTTGAGCTGGCTGTCTTCCGCGCAGCTTCCAGCGCAGCATCCCGCTCGGCAGTCCACTGGCGAATGCGCTCTTCACGGGCCTTGTAAACCTCGGCACGCGCATGCCGCAGTTTCGCGGCGTACTCGGCTGCACGTTCCTCGGCTCTGGCAATCGCCTGGTGGGCCTGTTCCACAGCGCCCTCAGTACGGCTGCGGCGCTCCTTGAGGGTGGCCGTCAATGGGCCTTGTACCAGGAGTTGGTAGGCCAGCACGAGCACGATGAACAGCAGGGCTGTGGGCACAGCGCCTAGCAGTAAGGCGCTAACTTGTTGAATAATCTCTTGCATTCGATTACCGGGACATCAGGGGGTCGAAAACCGACTTCCTATGTGGGTGGAACATCTTTTTGTATCAGGCGGAAAACACGCTCGTCAACGCGAATCGGGCCGCTCCCACAGCACTCTGTGACTGCGATCACGGAAGGGGAAATTCGCGCAAAATAGCACTTGATTTCTACTACGAGGAGCCTACACTAAAGATACCACCTAGACCCGGTTCAGGGTCCAGCGGGCCGCCAGTTTGAGGAAGTCTCTCCACTCCTCAAACAGGCGGCCCGCTTCTTAGTTTTTCGGCGAATCTTGTGACCTGGCTGCCAGGGCAGGGAGATGGCGAACCCCTGGCCTTATGCTGGAAGTGCAGACCCGTCCGTGAGTGACTTTGCCCAGAGCGTCAAACAGCAGGCCGACATCGTCAAGGTGATCGAGGGCTACATCCGCCTGCGCAAGGCAGGATCAACGAATTACACGGGCCTTTGCCCCTTTCATAAGGAAAAGTCGCCGTCGTTTTCGGTTCACGCAGTGCGGCAGTTCTACCACTGCTTTGGCTGCGGTGTGTCAGGGGATGTGTTCAGTTTTGTCGGCAAGATTGAGAGCGTCACATTTCCTGAGGCCGTACGAATTGTGGCGCAGAAATCCGGCATTCCGCTACCGAAGCGCGAGTTTTCCTCACCCGAGCAGGCGGCCGAAGCCCGTCTGAGGACGAAGCTGCTGGAGTTGCATGAAGCGGCCGCCGCGTGGTTTGAGGAACAACTGCGCGGCCCGGAAGGGGCTGTTGCGCGCGAGTATCTGGCGGGGCGCGGGTTGACGCCCGAGGGCATCAAGACGTTTCGGATTGGCTTCGCGCCGGACAGCTTCAAGGCGCTGCGCGAGCGTCTGTCAACAATGGCAGACGAGGGGACGCTGCGGGCAAGCGGACTGTTCAGCGCGAAGGAGCAGGGAGACGGGACGCCGGGGCCGCTGTACGACCGCTTCCGCAAGCGCGTGATGTTCCCCATCTGCAATGAAGGCGGAAGGGTCATTGCCTTCACCGCGCGGACACTGGAGACAGGCGAGAAGGCAGGGCCAAAGTACATCAACTCGCCGGAGACGCCGCTGTACTCGAAAGGCCAGGTGCTCTTCAACCTGGACAAGGCGAAAACGGCGATCCGCCAGGCAGAGTTTGCGCTGCTGGTTGAGGGGCAGATGGATTGCATCAGCGTCTTTCTGCGCGGCATCCAGAATGTGATTGCGACCAGCGGGACCGCCTTCACCGAGCAGCAGGTGGCCATTCTCAAGCGGCACACCTCGAATGTGGTGGTGAACTTTGATCCAGACGCGGCTGGCGCGAATGCTGCGGAGAAGTCCATTGCCCTGCTGACAGAGGAGGGCTTCAACCTGAAACTGGTGACCCTGGATGGCGGGCTGGACCCGGACCGTTATATTCGCGAGCGCGGCGTGGAAGCCTACATGAACGCAATACGTGGAGCGCGGCGGCAGGCCGATTACCTGATTGAGCGCGCACGGCAGATGTTCCCGGGGGCCAGTGCAGAACAGAAGGTCAAGGCCATGAACTACTTGCTGCCGCACATCCGGCGCATGCCGGAAAAGCTGGCGCGCGATCAGTTTGCAGCCGATGCTGCGCAAAAGCTGGGGATTGACTCGGCCGTGCTGCGCGAAGAGCTGCGGCAGGCGGCGCTCAAGCGGCGGGACCGGATCGAGGTACGCACGACGGTGCTGACCGAGGTGGAGCGCGTGCTTCTTCGGGCGCTTGCGGTCACCGATCCGGAGTTTGAAGAGGCACGGCGCACGGCCGCGGATGCTGTTTCCCGGCAGCCCCAGTGGTTTGAGGGACTTAGATCGATAGAAGCCCTGCTGGCCCTGGCCGGCCGCGGGGCGCAGGATCCCATGGATGTCGTGGAAAGCCCGGGACAGCGGGCATTGCTTGCAGAGGCGTTGCTGGGCGAAACCGAGCCGCCCTCGGCGACCACGGTGATGGGCTCGATCGTGAGTCTGCAGCAGCGGCAGATGGAGAGCCAGTTGCGCGCCCTGCGGGCTCAGATTGCCGAAGCAGAGCGGCGCGGTGATTTTGGCGAGTTGGCGGTGCTGACGCAGCGCAAGCTGGAACTTGACCGGGCCCTTCGCAGCCTGAGCATCGCGTAGATCCACGGGGTCGGCTGTCCTTCTCCGTGTCATTTCAGTTGCCAAATCTTTGCGTCAAAAGCCCGCTTTTTGCGTCTAAAAAAACAGAACAGAGTGGGCGGAGGAGCTGGATTCTGCCCGACCGCGGCCTCGAGAGGGTAGGCCAATCGCGAAGGCGGGCTTGGGCCTGTCGGCAGATTTGCGCTGGCGTTTGGCAGACCGGCCGTGGTAATCTATTGATCTCTGTGAGGATGCGCGCCACTTTGCCCCACACATGAGCTGCGGCTCGCGGGCGACCAGGCGAAACCTGAAGCGCGAACATCCTGTTCCGAGCGATAGTTTTGACCGCCTCTGCTTGCGGGAGGCCGCAGGTCTGCGTCCATGCGCAGAGATTTCCTCAGTGAAATCTGCTTGCATGATGGCGTAGATCTGGCACCGGTGCGCGAAACGGTGCATACAATGCTTTGCGCTGGAGAGTAGGAACACTTTGGCAATCGACGAAAAATTTGAAGACGACATTCACAGCCTTATCGACGCCGGCAAGGAGAAGGGCTATCTGACCTACGGCGATGTCAACGACATGCTGCCGGAGGACATGAATTCCCCCGACGATCTGGATGACCTGATCACAACGATCGGCACGCAGGGCATTGATTTGCTCGAAGGGCCGAAGTTTGGCGGGGAAAAGGACTTTGAGCTCGAAGAGGGCGAAGACGTTGAGCTGGACCTGACGCCGGGTACGCTTGAGAAGACCAACGATCCGGTTCGCATGTACCTGCGCGAAATGGGTACGGTGCCGCTGCTTACCCGCGAGGGAGAAGTGGAGATCGCCAAGCGCATCGAGCGTGGCCAGTTGCGCGTGATGAAGGCCATTTCGCGCTCGCCCATCGTGATTCGCGAGATCATTGCGCTGGGTGAAGACCTGAAGCGCGGCGTGCGCAACGTGAAAGAAGTCGTGGTCTTCGACGAAGAAGAACTCACGGAAGACGTGGTGCAGGCTCGCGTGCGCGCCACGGTTGCACGCATTGATGCGCTGCTGAAGCACCAAAAGAAGATTCAGCAGCTTGAAGAGAAACAGGCCGCTGCCACAAGCAAAACGAGCCAGCGCGAGCAGCGTCGGACACGTTGGGCTATTTCGCGCGAGAAGGTCTACGTTTCGCGTATCGTGCGCGAGTTGAAGTACACGGGGCTGGAGCGCAAACGCCTGCTGGACCGCGTGAACAAGACCGTGGACACCATGCGCACGCTGGAGCGGCAGATTCGCTCGCTGGACCAGAAGTTTGACGCCAGCAAGAGCGAGGAACTGAAGAAGGAGTATCGCCGCCAGCAGAAGAACTGCAAGGCAGACCTAGACAAGATCGAAGCCGATTCCGGAGTTTCGATCTCTGAGTTGAAGCGCACGCAGCGCGAGATGATCCAGGGCGATATGGACGCCGAGCAGGCCAAGCGCGAGCTCATTGAAGCCAACCTGCGACTCGTGGTGTCGATCGCAAAGAAGTACACAAACCGTGGACTGCAGTTCCTCGACCTGATTCAGGAAGGCAACATCGGCCTGATGAAGGCGGTGGATAAGTTCGAGTACCGCCGCGTCTACAAGTTCTCGACGTATGCAACGTGGTGGATTCGCCAGGCGATCACACGCGCGATTGCCGACCAGGCGCGCACGATCCGCATCCCGGTGCACATGATCGAAACGATCAATAAGCTCATCCGCACGAGTCGTCAACTTGTGCAGGAACTGGGCCGCGAGCCATCGAGCGAAGAGATTGCGCGCCGCATGGACATTCCCGTGGCCAAGGTGCGCAAGGTGCTGAAGATTGCGCAGGAGCCGATCTCGCTGGAGACGCCGATTGGCGAAGAGGAAGACTCGCACCTCGGCGACTTCATCGAAGATCGCCAGGCCGTCTCGCCCTCCGAGGCCGTGATCAGCGTGAACCTGAAGGAATATACCTCGCAGGTGTTGCGCACGCTCACGCCGCGCGAAGAGCGCGTCATCAAGATGCGTTTCGGCCTGGAAGATGGCTCGGAGCACACGCTTGAAGAAGTGGGCCAGAGCTTCCAGGTGACACGCGAGCGCATTCGCCAGATCGAAGCCAAGGCTCTGCGCAAGCTGCGTCACCCGTCGCGCAGCCGCAAGCTGAAGGCATTTGTCGAAGGCGTGAAAGAGATCTAGTGCCAGAAGACTAGCTGGCAAAAGGGCCACAACCATACCGGTTGTGGCCCTTTCTTTTTGTTGTGGTCAGGGCGCAGCCAGGCTCTGGTAGAATTCCGCTTGTTTGCCGGAAGTATATCTAGCTGAAACGTTTTTGTTCGATAGATTGCTGCCGCCGGCCACAAGGGAGAATTGCGCATGAGAAAGATCACACGCCGGCAATTTGGCAAGAGCGTCGCTGCTGCGGCCGCAACCGCTTCCATCGGAGCAACGCTCCCGCAATGGGCATTGGGGCAGCCACAGACCGCTACACTGCGTTACCCGAAGGGATTTCTGTGGGGGTGCGCGACGGCTGCGTATCAGGTGGAAGGTGGCGCGCAGGCGGATGGTCGCGGGCCCTCGGTGTGGGATGTGTTCAGCCACACTCCGGGCAAGACCTACCACGGCGACACGGGCGATGTGGCAGATGACTCCTATCACCTCTACAAGGAAGATGTGCAACTGCTGAAGGCGCTTGGCGTGCAGACCTATCGCATGTCGATTTCCTGGTCGCGTGTGTTTCCGACAGGCAAGGCGCCGCTGAATCCGAAGGGGCTCAATTACTACAACCGTGTGGTCGACGAGCTGCTCGCCAACAACATCACACCCTACATCACGATGTTTCACTGGGATCTGCCTGCGGCGCTGCCGGGCGGCTGGCAGAATCGCGATACATCAAAGGCGTTTGCTGATTATGCCGCGTTTGTATCCAGGAATCTTGGCG
>JBAUTX010000157.1:0-3869 GCA_049582405.1 Occallatibacter sp.
GGGGCTGCGTTTCCCACCTTAACCGCTGCGCAGAAGGCGCGCAGCGGCGAAGGTGGGGCACCGGGCATCCGGCATCCACTCAGGGGCTGAAGCCCCTGTTCCTTTCTTGTGTGCGATGCGGCACGACTGAAGTCGTGCCCTGTTACAAGACCTTGCCAGTGGCGAGTTTTTCCGCAAGCTGTGAAGTTGTGCCACGTTACAGAACACGGCTGTGTTGCTGCTTCGGGTGCTGCTTAACGGAGCAGGGCGGAGGCGGCCCAGAGGACGGGGGCCTGGCCGTGGAAGTCGCCGGTGCGGCGGTGGCGGGTGAGGTAGTAGGTGAGGTCGTTTTTCTTGCCGGTGCCTTCGCAGACGTTGGTGACGTCGGCGTTCTGGTCGACGTAGCCGACGACGGCGATCCAGGCGCGGCGGGCGGCGGGACCGTAGGTGGCGGCGTCGAGCCAGCCGTTTTTGACGCCGGTAATCATGGCGAAGGTGAACATGGCGGAGCCGGAGGTTTCAGGCCAAGCCTCGTCATGATCGATGAGCTGACGCCAGGTGCCGTCTTTGCCCTGGTATTGGAGCAGGGCAGCCATCATCTTCTGGTATCCGGCGAGGATGCGGGCGCGCTGGGGGTGGTCGGCGGGCAGGGTGCGGAGCATTTCGGCCATGCCGGCGGCGAACCAGCCATCGCCGCGAGCCCAGTAGAAGGGCACGTCGGGCGCGTGGAAGAAGAGGCCGTTGGGCTGCTGGAGCTTGTCGAGGTAGGCGACCATCTCGTTGGCGTCGCGGTCGAGGTAGGTATGGTCGCCGGTGGCGCGGTAGGCCTCGAGCTGGAGCATGGTGAGCATGTACATGTCGTCGACCCAGAAGCGGGTTTCGCCGGAGAGGCCGTCGGGGGTGGGGCTCTCCCACTGGCGGTCGGCCCAGTATTTGCCCTCGGCAAGGTATTTGGGGTCGTGGGTCTGGATGGAGATTTCGAGCGGTACGACGCCGAAGATGGAGTCATCGACGTGATGACGGAGCGGGCGGCGGGTGGCTTCGGGGCCGCCGGGCATGAGGGGTTCAAAGCGCTGGATGAGCGCGGTGCGGAGCGCGTCGTCGTGGGTGAGCTGCGCGAAGGTGAGAGCGCCGTACCAGGTAGCGACCTCAGCGTAATGGATGGTGGAGGTGTACTGGTGGGGACTGGTGACGAAGTGATCGGCGAGGCGCTTGCCGACTTCCTGCGGTGAATCGCCGGTGGGCCAATTGGAGAAGTAGTCGGTGGACTGCGCGGTCTGTGCGGCGGTATGGCCGAGAGCGAAGGCCGCAAGCGCGGCTACGGCGAGAACCAAGCGTGAGGACTTCATCGGGAGCTCCGGTGGAGGAAATGGGTCGAATTATTTTTGTGTTGCGCCAGGAGGCGGTGGGGTCTGCGTGGGCGCGGGCTTCTTTTTCTCAGGGCTGGAGACACCGAGGCACATGAGAAAGAAGCGAAGGCCTTTGCGAAGTGCGTCGAGCATGGTGTGATTCCCGATGGTGCGAAGGGTAAGGCCACTCCGCGCGATGCGCTGCGCGGAGTGAGCGGTTGCGTTATTTGCGGGCGTGCTTTTCCGCCGGGACGGGCGGAGCGGGCGCAGGAGCCGGAGCGGCGGGGCGGAGGATGTCCATCGCGGCGGGCGGCAGAGGCTTGTCGGCGTTGGCGAGCAGGAGACTTACCTGCCACATTTCGGTATCCGTGAGCTGCTTGTCGTAGGCGGGCATGCCGGTGAGGCGGATGCCGTTGGCGACCTTCCATTCGGTTTCGCCGGGCGGATCATCGCTGACACCGACGACGCTGCCGTTGCGATGCTTCTGCCAGAGCGGCGGCGCATCCGGGAACATATTTTTGCCAATCATGGAGGGTTGGCCGTAGTAGCCGTGGCAGAAGGCGCACTTGTCTGCGTAGATGCGAGCGCCAGCGATGAGATTGTCGCCGGTGGGCTGAATGGGTGGCTGGGCGATCATTTCGCGGTCGATGCGGGCGTTGAGGGGAATGTGGGTGAGCTGCCGCTCCATGGGGAAGGGCTTGTCGGCAACGGCGACGGGGATATCTCCAAATTTGAAGTAGAGCAAACCGGCAATGGGCACAAGAAGCAGGCCCACCAGGAATCCAAGGAATAGACGCGCCATGAACAGTGAAACCTCCGTGGCATTCCATCGTAGAGCATGGGCGCGCGAAGGAGCTACGTGTTGCAAGGAATGAGGATGAAAAATGAGGCGATGGGCGGAGCGGGCAGCAGAGATCGAGGCGAAGTGGCATCTGCTTCGCCCAAGTTAGGAGCTGCGTCGCCCATGACCCGCTTCCAGATGATTTAATACCTATTGGGGGAGCGCTTCCTAGCGGGTGCTTCCGTACTGTTCTGGAGGTATCCCGAAAGCGATGTTCTTATTCCGCCGTTTTGTGTTTTTGCTGGCACTGCTGATGCCGGCCTTTGTGGCAGTGCACGCAGAAACAAATGAGTCGAGCAGCACGAGCGCGCCCGTGGACGGACAGGCGCAGGCTCAGGCGCCGGCTGACAATCCGCAGATGAGTGTGCAGGAGCGAATCCGGTTGCGCCGCCAGCAGCGCGAGGCGCAGACGATTCATGACACCTACTCGCAGGAGTGGGAAGGCTATCTTGGGATGGGCTATCTGCGGTTCATTCCGGGCCCGGACAAGCAGCGCGTGGCGTATTACGCGTGGGACACGGGCGTGACGCGGTACCTGAGCCAGCGACTGGGCGTGACAGGGGACGCGCGCGGGTACTTCGGAACGGCGTTTGTGGGGCTGAACTTTGCAGGGATCACGCGACCGGCGATCAGCGAGTACACCTTCATGGGCGGGCCGACGTACCGGGTGTACCTGCGGCCAAAGTACTCGGTCTCAGTGCGGGCGATGGGCGGGACGGCGCTGGGGAACTTTTCGAGCGACACGAACGGATTTGGCGGCGTAGCGCTGGGGCTGTATCCGGATGGATGGACGTATGCCATCAGCCCGAGCCTGCTCGGCGAAGCCAACATCAGCCCGAACCTGTCGCTGCGGCTGTCGGGCGATGATCTGGTGACGGGTTTTGGGTCGTCGACGCAGAACAGCTTCGGGTTCAACCTGGGCTTTGTGTACCGGTTCGGGAAAAAGCTCCCGTAGGGCAGAGCACAGCGGTGCTGCAACGTACGACGGCTCCCCACCACGTGCCCCGCATGCGGAGCACGTGGTGGGGAGCCGGATTTTTTTGCGTGGCTGTGAGCCGAGTTACTGAAGGATGGGAATGTTGCCGATGCGCTGCTGCCACTCGGCGGGGCCGGTCTGGTGGACGCTGGTGCCCTTGGAGTCGACGGCGACGGTGACGGGCATGTCTTTCACGGTGAATTCGTAGATGCCTTCCATGCCGAGGTCCTGGAAGGCGAGCTGGCGCGCGCCGGTGATGGCTTTGGCGACGAGGTAGGCTGCGCCGCCGACCGCCATGAGATAGACGGCGCGGAACTCCTTGATGGCCTCGATGGCCGCGGGGCCGCGCTCGGCCTTACCGATCATGCCGAGGAGGCCGGTTTCGGCGAGCATCTGGCGGGTGAACTTGTCCATGCGCGTGGCGGTGGTGGGACCGGCGGGTCCGATGACCTCTTCGCGGACGGGATCGACGGGGCCGACGTAGTAAATGAAGCGATTGCGGAAGTCGACGGGGAGCTTTTCTCCGCGAGTGAGCATTTCCGTCATGCGCTTGTGGGCGGCATCGCGGCCGGTGAGGAGCTTGCCGGTGAGGAGGAGGACTTCACCGGGCTTCCATGTGGCGGCTTCTTCGCGGGTGACGGTGTCGATGTTGACGCGGCGCGCGCCGGAGACGTCGTAGGTGAGCTTGGGCCAGTCCTTGAGATCGGGCGGATCGAGGTAGACG
>JBAUTX010000158.1:0-25583 GCA_049582405.1 Occallatibacter sp.
GGGCAACGTCATCGACCCGATTGAGATTGTGAAGCAGTACGGCACCGACGCCGTGCGCTTCACGCTGGCTTCGATGGCCTCGCCCGGCACGGATATCGCCTTCAACGTGGCCCGCACCGAAGGCTACCGCGCCTTCGCCAACAAGATCTGGAATGCCGCGCGGTTCATCTTTATGAATGTGGACCGGGCGGCGGAAGTCGGCGTCACCGTTGATCCGCGGTCTCTGCCGTTGCTGCCGATGGTTGGAAATGATGCACCATTGGAAGATCGCTGGATCATCGCCGAGTTTCATTCCACCGCGAGCAAGGTGAATCAGTCGCTCGAAGCCTATCGCTACGACGACGCAGCAAATGCAATCTATCAGTTCTTCTGGGGGAGCTTCTGCGATTGGTATCTCGAAATCGTCAAACTCCGTCTAGATCTTTCGGAGGCCGCCGACAAGGACAAGACAAAGGCGGCACTCACAGTACTGCTCAGTGTCTTCGAGGCGTCGCTTCGGCTGCTTTCGCCCTTCATGCCTTTTCTGACGGAAGAGATATGGCACGCGGTGTACGACGGCAATCCGCCAGCAAAGTCGATTGCGTTGATGAGCTATCCGCCAGTCCATAGCCTTCATCTACGGGCGCAGGGCGAAATGGAGCTTTTGCAGTCGATCATTGTGGAAATCCGTGCTCTGCGCAAAGAGATTGGCGTGGAAGAGAAGGCTGTCACGCCCATCGAGCTTCGTATTGCCACGGAGCGCAAGCACATCGTTGAGGAGAATAGTGCAACCATTGAGCGCCTCGCGCGCGTGAATGAAGTGCGTTTTGTCGATGCAATCACCACCGGGTTAGCGAAGCATCACACAGCAGCGTTTGACGTAGCTGTTGTCTACGCGCGCACCATCGACGTCCCCGCCGAGCGCGAGCGCTTGACAAAGGACATCGCCAAATACGAAAAAGGCTTGGCGGCGGCGGCGCGGCAGCTGGGAAACGAGGGTTTCATCGCCAAGGCGCCGGCGCACATTGTGGAAGGGCTCAAGAAGCAGGAAGCGGAGACGCGGCTTCTGCTGGAGAAAGCACAGGCGGCACTGTCCGCCCTGCCAAAGACCAACTCCGAGGGTTAGAAAACAATGGAATGGAAAAGCCACCGGATTGACGCCTTGCTGGAGCAGGCACTTGTCGAGGACAAGGCGACCGGCGACGCCACCACCAATCTCACCATCGATCCCGGTCTGCGTGCTACGGCTTCCATCGTCGCCCGGCAGGACATGATTGTGGCCGGACTGGGCGCGGTGCCGCGTTTCTTTGAGATCTTCAGCCGCCTCGATCCGCACCCCCAGGCGCACAACCGTTTTGACGTGGTGAGCCACCCGGAGATCTTCGACGGCGTGCGCGTCCGTGCGGGTCAGGTGCTGGCCGTCATTCGCCACAACGCGCGCGTGCTGCTCAGCTGCGAACGCGTGATTCTCAACCTGATGCAGCACATGAGCGGCGTCGCCACGCTTACGCGCCAATACGTTGACGCGATTGAGGGCACCAAGGCGCACGTGCTTGACACGCGCAAAACCGTGCCCGGCCTGCGCGTGCTGGAGAAGTATGCCGTGCTCTGCGGCGGCGGGACCAATCATCGCCTCGACCTGGCTTCCGGCATTCTCATCAAAAACAACCACATTGCGCTCGGCGGCGGCCTGCGCACGGCGCTCACACATGCCCTGGAGCGGCGCAAGCCCGGCCAGCGCGTGCAGATTGAGGTGCGCACCATGGCCGAGTTGAATGACGCCCTCGAGTGCGGCGCGGAGGCCATCCTGCTGGACAACATGACGCCCGCGCAAGTGAAAGAGGCCGTCGATCGCATCCGCATCGAAAAGCGCTGGATTCCCATTGAGGCGTCGGGCGGCATTGTGCTCGGCAACATCCGCGCCTATGCAGAGGCGGGCGTGGACTTCATCAGCGTCGGCGCATTAACGCACTCGGCCAAGGCCGCGGACATCTCAATGACCATCACCGCGGAGCCAGCCTAGCCGATGTTCGACCTGGCCCGGCTGGAAGAAGCACTGACGGGAACCATCTACTCCGGCAAGCTCCACTTTTTCGCGACGACAGGCTCGACCAACACAGAGGCGCTGCTGGCCGCACGCACAGGTGCGCCGCACGGCTCCGTCTTCCTCGCCGATGAGCAGACCGCCGGTCGCGGCCGTGGAGATCATCGCTGGGATTCAGCGCCCGGCGCAGGATTGTATGTGAGTGTGCTGCTGCGCTTGCCGCTTGCCGCCGACCGTCTTCCGCTGCTGCCGCTCGCCGCTGGTCTCGCTGCAGCGAATGCAATTCAGAACGTGGCCGGCCTCGACATCGACCTGCGCTGGCCCAACGATTTACTGATTGGGGACCGCAAGGCAGGCGGGATTCTTGCGGAGTCCAGGTTGGATGGCAGCGCTCTGGCGTTCGCCGTTGTGGGCATCGGCATCAACGCACACCAGCGCAGCTTCGATGCAGGGCTGGCTACACCGGCGACATCGCTTGATCTTGCAGCAGGCCGTACCGTCTCGCGGCAGAGGCTACTTGCCGCCCTGCTAAAATCGCTGGAGCACGAGACGAAATTGCTGTGCGAAGCGGAGGCCGCAAAGACTCTGCCCGCGCGCGTTGCGGAGCAGTCAACGTGGCTGAAGGGACGTCACGTGGAAGTGCACGGCCCGCAGGCATGTTCGGGAGTCACCGCTGGCCTGGATGACCACGGATTTCTGCGCGTGCAAACTGCGGGCGGAATCATGACTGTGCAGACGGGCGGGATTCGCGCCCTGGAAACGGACTGAAGACCATGTTGCTGGCTCTGGATGTGGGCAATACAAACACGGTACTTGGCCTCTATCGCCTGGACGGCGAGAAGCCTGAGCTGGCCGCGCACTGGCGCGTCACAACGCACCGCGCGCAGACCGTCGACGAGTACGGCGTTTTTTTTGTGAATCTCTTTGAGATGCACGGTCTTTCGCCGGCGCAAGTCACGCACATCATGATTGCGTCCGTTGTTCCACCCGTGGAATCCACGCTGCGCCAGGTCTGCGAGGCCTATTTCCACGTGGAGCCGATGTTTGTCGAACCCGGCATCAAGACCGGGATGCCGATGCTTATCGATAATCCAACGGAGCTCGGCGCGGACCGGCTTGCAGATTGCATCGCCGCGTATGAGCGCTACGGCGGCCCCTGCATCGTCGTGGACTTTGGCACCGCCACGAAATTCGAAGTCATCTCCGAGCGGGGCGAGTATCTGGGCGGCGCAATTGCACCAGGACTTGGCCTGAGCGCTGATGCACTCTTTTCGCGCGCTGCGCGCCTCAGCCGTGTTGACATCAAGCGGCCCGCCAAAGTCATCGGCACAAACACCATCACGCACTTGCAGAGCGGCCTCTACTTCGGTTACATCGGATTGGTCGACGGCATTCTGGAGCGCATCTTTGCTGAACTGGGCACACAGCCGCAGGTCATTGCCACGGGCGGTCTGGCCCGCATGATTTCCAGCGATTCGCGCTACATCAAAGTGATCGATGACTTGCTGACGATCGAAGGGCTGCGCATACTCTTCGAGCGCAATCGGGTGAATCGCTCACGCAACAAGTCGCACTGAGAGCGCTGCCATGCGCGATTCCCCCAACTACTTCAATTTTTTTACCGAGATCGAGGAGCGCTTTCAACAGCGGCGCGGATCGTTGCTTCTTCTTTCCACGCTGGACTGGGCGCTGATTGAGACATGGCGAGAGGCGGGCATCCCGCTTGAAGCCGTGCTGCGCGGCATCGACTCCGCGTTTGACAAGTATGAGAGCAGGCAGAAGAGAGGGCGCACGCGGCGCATCAATGGACTGGCCTGGTGCGCGCAGGCCGTGATGCAGGCTGCAGACGAGATGCGGGAAGCCGCTGCCGGCACAGCGCAGGCTGTTACGGAGACACGCGCATCGGGGTTTGAACATGAGCGCGTGGCTGCCCATCTCACAGCGGCTGCCGCTGCTCTCGATCTGACTTCGATCGCCCACGATGCCTGTACTGCCACGGCGACGCGCCTGCGAGAGCTTGCGCGGGAGGTACTCGGCAAACCGCAGCAAGCCGGCGCGATGCTCAATCTGGAGACGCTGGAACGCACGCTCACCGTGCTGGAAGAAAAGCTCTTTGCCGCGCTCACAGCCGCGGCGCCGGAGGAGATCCTTGTCGCCCTGAAGGAGCATGCGGCACGCGAGCTTGCGCCCTACCGCAGCCGCATGAGCGCCGTGCAGCTGCGCCAGGTCGAGCGGCAGTTTGTACAAAAGCAACTGCTGGCGCGCTACGATCTGCCACGTTTCAGCCTCTTTTACATGAGCCAGCAATGACGATCCACGATTCAGACCTTGTGCAAATCGAGAAGCCGGTGTACGGCGGGTCATGTCTTGCCCGGCTCAATGGCAAGGCAGTCTTTGTACCGCTCACGCTGCCCGGTGAACAGGTGCGCATCCACGTGACAGAGGATAAGCGCGGCTATTCAAATGCAGAGGTCGAGGAGGTAGTGACGTCTGCGCCGGAGCGGATTGAACCAGCATGTGCGCACTTCGGGACCTGCGGCGGGTGCCAGTATCAGCATAGCGACCATGCCACGCAGCTCGCCTGGAAGCAGGCCATCCTGCGCGAGACTCTCCTGCGCGGTGGGGTCCACTTCGACTGCAAGATGGACATATTGGCCGCGGATCCGTGGCTCTATCGGAATCGAGTTCGTCTTGCGGTGGACCGACAGGGCAACATTGGCTACCGCGGCAGGCGCTCTCATGCCGTGGCGCCCATCGATGCATGCCCCATCGCCGCGCCTCTCCTGCTTCGCGCCGCAAAGGCCTTTGCGGATGAGCTTGGTGAGAGTACGAAGGCCCATCAAGTCACCGAGCTTGGTCTGTTCTGCAACGCCACCGAAGATGCCCTGCTTGCGTCCGTCATCGCGTCCGGCCACGCGAGAATCCGATTCAACGATGTGGCCGCTGCAGTGGCACAACGCATTCCGCAGTTGCAGGGCGCCGAGTTGATTCTCGATGCTGGGCCGTCGAAGCCTCCGCGCACGCTGGCGCAGTGGGGCTCGCCCTCGCTCGTCTACCACGCTTCCGGGTTTGATTATCGCGTTGACCAGGGAGCGTTCTTTCAGGTCAATCGCTGGCTCATCGACGAGCTTGTGCGACAAGTGACTGCAAATCGAAGCGGTGGTCTCGCCTGGGATCTCTTTGCGGGGGTGGGCCTGTTTGCACGACCGCTCACGCGCAGCTTCCAACGCGTTGTTGCTGTCGAGTCTGCGCCAGCTTCCCAAGCCTCGCTCAGGGAGAATCTGCGCGGCAGTTGCGGAGAGGCAGTTCATGCGGAAACGCTGAGTTTTCTCCGCAAACAAGCCGGGGCCTCACGTCCGGATCTCGTCGTGGTGGACCCGCCGCGCTTCGGGCTTGGAGCCGAAGCAACCTCGCTGCTGAGTGCGGTTGCGGCACCGTCTATCGTCTATGTTTCCTGCGATCCTGCGACGCTCGCGCGCGACTTGAAGAGCCTTGTTGCATCCGGTTACTCGGTCGCATCGATCACACTGATCGATCTCTTTCCACAGACGTACCATCTGGAGACGATGGTCCAGCTCTGCCGTTCCTGATAGGCTGGCCGGTAGACGCGCACAATCCCTGAATGCCCGCAACGAAAGTTACCACGGCGCCATCTCTTGCTGGAAACACGGCCGCTCCCGCGGGCGCCATCCCGCTTTTTCATGCTGCGTGGCTGTTCGCGCTTGGAATCACAGCGGCTCATCAAACCTGGCTGCGGCCCGGCTACCTCCTCATCGCGATCGTGCTCATCGCTTTCGTCTGCTGCCTTGCGGCCATCAGGGCACTACGCATGGCGTGGGTGCCTGTTGCCCTGCTCTGGTGCCTGCTCGGCGCCTGGTGCGCAGAGATGCAGCCGCAGCCAGCGCCCTCCCAGGACGTGCTTGCGCTGTCTGACAATCTTTTGCGCACCGTCGATGGCATCATCACGGATGCCGGGCCGGTCCGCTCAGAGATCCCGGGGGATCTCGACGAGACCGGAACGGACGGCCCCACACAGCGCATCGACCTGCGCGTGACCAGCATCGAGCGGGTCACGGACGAGGTGGACAGGCAGGAGCCCGTCACGGGCGGGTTGCGCGTCACCGTGCGCTGGCTGCAGGGCGCCATGAACCCGGAGCCATTCCATTGCGGCCAGCAGATTCGTGTCGTCGCACGGTTGCTGCCGCCCGAGGTCTATCACGACCCCGGCGTATGGAGCCGCAGGGATGATCTGCTGGATCAGGGCATCACAGCGATCACTTCGGTGCGGGCGGATGGAGTTGCCGTGACCGGCAAGGCGGCTGCGCATCTCTGGCCCTGCCGCGTGGCGGAAGTGCAGCACGCGCTCAACAGCCGCATGGTCACGCTCTCCTCTGCGATGCACACGCTGCCGCAGCCGCTACGGCTCAGCACAGAGGATGCCGTCATGCTGGCAGCCATGACCACGGGCGATCGTACCTACCTCACACACGCGCTCCGCATTGGCTTTGAACGGACCGGATCGTTCCACATGCTTGTTGTCTCCGGGCTCCATCTTGCCATCGTCGCTGGATTCATCTTCTGGCTTCTGCGCCTCTTGCGCGTTCCCCAGGTGCCCACAACGCTGCTCACCATCGCCGCATCCTGTGCGTATGCGCTCTTCACTGGCTTTGGCACACCTGTGCAACGCTCCCTGTGTATGGTCGTGGTTTACCTGCTTGGACGGTTGCTCTATCGCGAAGCCGGTGCGCTGAATACGCTGGGCCTCGCCGCACTCTTTCTGCTGGTCGCAAACCCGCGCAGCCTTTTTGACTCCGGCCTGCAGATGACTCTGCTCGCTGTGCTTACGATCGCGGGTATCGCCGCACCGCTCCTGCAGGAAACAGTGCATCCCTACATCACTGCCCTCCGCGATCTTCGCGTCCTTGCCATCGACGTGAAGCTGCCGCCGCACCTCGCACAGTTTCGCGTGGTGATGCGCATGATCGCTACGCGCCTGGCCAGGGCTGCATCGCCCCGGATGGCGTGGCAAATGTTTCCATGGAGTGTGCGATTCCTCCTGCGCATCGCGGAAGCGATCGTAGTCTCCTGCCTGATCGAGCTTGCAATGGCATTACCCATGGCGCTCTATTTCCATCGCATCACGGTCTTTGCACTGCCCGTGAACCTTTTCATCCTTCCTCTGCTCACGTTGCTCCTACCCGCCGCGTTGCTCACGCTCGTCGTTCTGCTGGTATGGCCCGCAGCCGCAATCCTCCCTGCGAGTCTCGCGGCTCTGCTCATGCACATCAGCGTCGGCCTTGTGCGATTCTTTGGATCGCCTGCACGGGGCGACTTTCGCATTCCCACGCCTCTCCGCTGGCAGATTCTGCTGTTTGTCCTGCTTCTTGCAGCGGCCATCGCACTAGCGCGGCAGGCCAATCGCACGAGCAAGCGCTGGCTGCGGCCCGCTGCCTGGGCCTGCATGGTCCTCGCTGCGCTCATCGCTGTTGCGCCGCGCCCGATCGATCATCCACGCAACGCGCTGCTGGTCGAGGCCATTGATGTGGGTCAGGGCGATTCCATCCTGCTGATCACGCCGGACGGCAAGACCATGCTTGTTGACGGTGGCGGATTTTCCGGCGGCCCTCATGCGTCGGCGCAGAACTTCGACATTGGGGAAGAGGTTGTGTCTGCGGCTTTATGGTCGCGCGGCATCCGGCATCTTGATGTTGTCGCGCTCACGCACGCGCACTCTGACCATCTAGGCGGCCTGCCGGCGCTCCTGCGTAACTTTCACCCCGATGCGCTGTGGGTGGGCAACAATCCCAGCGTACCCGCCTACGATGCATTGCTGGCTGAAGCTGCGGAGCTCAAGATTCCTGTCCGCGCCCTTCACGCTGGAGAGACGGCATCGCTCGGCGACGCGCAGGTGCGCGTGCTGGCGCCCATGGCAGATTACCGGCCCGGCGCTGAGCCCGCGAACAACGACTCCCTGGTGCTGCATGTGGCGTATGGCGCAACGTCGGTGCTCCTCGAAGGCGACGCCGAGGCCCCGATTGAACAGGCGATGTTGAACGAGCACGGGCTGCAGAGCACGCTCCTCAAGGTTGGCCATCACGGCAGCATCAGTTCCACGACGCCCGAGTTTCTGGCGCGCGTTGCTCCGCAGTGGGCTGTGATTTCCTGCGGTCTGCACAATCGCTATGGGCATCCGCGGGAGGAGGTCCTGGCTGCATTGCAGGCAGCCGGTGCGCGCACCTATTCGACTGACATCAACGGCGCAGCATGTTTCCGCCTGAATGGCCGGTCCGTCACGCCCGATCCATTCTGCGGCCAGGACCGGCAGCCCTAAAAGCGCAACCGCATGCCGAACTGAATCTGCCGCTCGCGATAGAAGTTGGTTGCGTTGATGTTCAACGGCTGGCCAAACTCGGTCTGCCCGGTCTTGAGACCGGTCAGGAAATTCAGCGAGGGCAGTTCGCCGCTCACCGTGCCGGAGCGAATGGTGTAGCCAACCGTCTCCAGCTCGGTCACATTCTGGTGATTGAACAGGTTGAACGTCTCAGCCAGCAGCTCCAGTTGCCGCATCTCGCCCAGGTTGAATCGCTTGCTCAGGTGCAGATCGGCCTTCCATGTGCCGGGATAGCGGAAGGTATTCCGGCCCACGCCATAGACGCGATTGTCGCCGCCATAGCCATTCATCCCTTGCGCGAGTCCCACAATCGCCGCGCCCGAGGTGTCAAATTCCTTGGCCAGCGAGCCCGCGGTCCGCATCGAATACGGCAGACCGCTGTGGATATAGCCAATGCCGGAGAGCATCCAGCCGTTGCCGAGTTGCGCGGCGTGGTAGCGGAGCTTCCAGCGTGGCTGCCACACCACCGCAACGGATGCAGCGTGACGCACGTCCAGGCTGCTGTTGCCATACTCCTGCCGGAAGTTCGTCGGGTCGAAGACGCTGCTTCCGTAGTCCCATACACTCTCGCTGGGATTCCAGTCCATGGCATGCGCATAGGCATAGCGCGCGTGCAGCGCAAGGCCGTACAGGCCGTAGCGAGTCACGCGCAGCGTGGCCGCCTCATAGGTTGAGTTCGCGCGGCTGAAGATCTCCGTCACCTGCTGGTAATGCGGGTTCAGGCGCCCCGTGAAGCCGGCCTGCGACGTAGCCGAGGGCCACGAGGCAAAAAATGGCACCGTAATCTGCGAGGTCTTCAGGGGGCCCAAGCCGTTGCCATCGACTACTGCGTAGGTGATCGTCCTCGGATTCACTGCCGGATCGATGTTTGCATCCATCGTCATCGGCAGATGCCGCGCGAGACTCATCTCCGCGCTTGCGTCCACCAGGATGCGGCCCGGCAGATCTTCCTCGACGGTGGCCTGCGCCTGGTGCACCTGGCCATTGCGGACGTTGGGCGAGAACTCCACCGCGCCGGGCATCACGATGCTGGATGGTTCCCCGGCCAGCACATAAGGAAAGGGCGGCGCGCCACCCGCGGCCAGATTGTCCGTGGGCCGCATAAAGAAGTACTGGTCGCCCTTGGAGGAACCGGTTTGCGTGAGTGCATTCTCGATCGTCAGGTTCGGCGTGCGACCAAAGTACATGCCATAGCCGAGGCGCAGCACTGGCCAGTGGCTCTTCTCCGTGCCCCAGGCAAGGCTTGCGCGCGGTCCCCACTGATTGCCGAGGCTGGGCACGGTCTCCGTGAGCGGCAGATCGGGATTCCTGAGTCGCGCGATGGGCGACGGCATCTGCTGCCGCTCCCAACGCATGGCCAGGGTCAGGACGAGTTGCTTCTGTGGCTGCCATTGCACCGTCGTGTAGCTTGCCCAGTCGTTTGTACTCAGCCACCAGTTGCTCGGGCCCATCGTCTGCGAATAGTACGTGTAACACGGCAGATAGCCCAGCCCGCGCAGCGTCCCGGCCGAGTCATGCCACACCCGGCCCGTCTCATCGCAGTTGTGCTGGTCCATCGGATTCAACTGCCCGCCAATTCCAAATGCCGCAAACGCCAGCGCATCCGACGCAAAGTTGTCCAGGCTGTAGTAGTCGTAGGTTCCCGTGCGATTGCGCAGCAGGCTCGTCGCGTCGGTGTTGTGACTCACCGAGAAGCCTGACTTCACGAGCAAAGGACCATGTGCCCAGTTCGCCTGTTCCTGCGCCTGATACAGATGCTCATCCGGATAGCTTCCCGGGCCGAACCGTGCCGGATCGCCGATCGCGAACCCGTAGCGGGAGTCCACACGAATCTGCGGAAGCTGGCCCCACGCATTGATGTTCAACCCTTGCTCAAACGCGGAGGGATGCTCGGCGGGCAGCGTCAGGTTCTGGTGGCCGAAGGAGCCCTGGGTCACCAGCAGCAGGTTCGGCGTCAAAAACGACTCCCACCGGCCCAGCAACCACTGCTCCGTTGCAAAGCTTGAACCATAGCTGTGATTGCCGAACATCTCCGAGGCGCGGGTCATGCCGCCACCCGGAGCATCGCGCTGCGCGCCCGTGCCCTCCAGCGTCAGGCGATTGCGCTCACTCGCCTGCCAGTCCCCACGCAGAAAACCTGTCCACTGGGACGACGCGCGCGACGCTGGCCCCAGCAACCCGGCCAGCGACTGCAGCAGAGGCGAAAACGCGGCCACGCCCGCCGTCACAGGGTCCGCGCTGCTAAGGCCGAGCCGCGCGCTGAGCACCTGCATCTGGTCGTTCGTGGGCTGTGCGAAGAAGTTCTCCGGGTGGCGCACCATGGAGACGCCCGGATCGTTGCGATGGTAGCTGTCCAGCGCAGCAAACCAGAAGAGCCTCTTCTGGCGAAAGCGCCCGCCTGCGCCAAAGCCCCACGTGATTGCCCGGTCGCGCGGGGTGTACGGGGCCGGTGTGAAGGCCGGAATCGCCGCGCCACTGCCCGGCGCGGTCTGCCGCACCCATTGCGTGAACGGATTCTGCGCGCCCCAGAGATTATCGCGATCGAGCAGAAATGCCTGGCCATGCAGCCGGTTGGTTCCGCTCGCTGTCTCTTCATCCGCACCCCGGCTGGCCGCGCGGCTGGCGTCCACGCCCGTTGCCGCGGCCACCGACTGCACCTCGCGAATGGCCGCCTCATTGGCGCCCGGACCGATGAGGGCCGCGCTCCGGCCACGCATCCTGCCCACGCCCGAGCCGCCGAAGGCCAGCCGGATGCTGACTCCGTCCACGGTGTCCGCAGCGGGCTCTTCTCCACCACGCGGAGACGACTGTACCGTTCCGCTTGAATCGGTGGCTGCCGGGGCCGAGTCCAGCACGAAGTTCTGCCAGTTGCGCCCCGCCAGCGGCAACGCCTGCAACTGCGCCGCAGAAAGCACGGTGCTCTGTTCCGGTGCCCCGCTCAAGCTCGCCGGGACCTGCAATCCTTGCGTCTTGTTGGATGCCGGTTGCAACAGCGCATTCAGTGCCGCATGCGCGCTCGGCACTGCGGCAGGAGCCGGCGCATGGGATGCGGACGTGGGTGCGGCAATCGGCGCCATTGCCGCTACCGGCGCAACGGTCGTTCCGGCCATGCCAGGCGCGCGCATTGGATCCTGCTGCTGAAGTGCATGCTGCGTCTCGTGGCTTGTCTGCGGAGCAGGCTCCGGGCGCTTTGCCACCATCATTCCGGGCGCTCTGTGCTCTGCGGCTTCGGGCTTGGCAGGGGCCGAGGCAGGCTGGGCCCCAGGCGTCACGGCCGCCTCCGCCTGTGCGGCACGCCCCTCATGCTCCATGGCAATCGCGGACTGCACGTGCGCCTCGTGCCCGGCCCCCACCACGATGCCGTCGAGATGGCCGTGCCCGAGTTGCGCACTCTCGGCGTCCAGCGTGTAGGCGCCCGGCTCCAGCACGCTGAAGCGGTACACACCCCGCTTGTCCGTCGTGGTGCGCGCCTCGGCACCCGTCGCCTGGTTGCGGACCATCACGGTCACACCGCTTAATGGTTTTGAGTAGAGATCAGTGAGTCGTCCCGTGAGCGACCCGACCGCACTTTGTGCAGAGACGAGCCTGCAGCAGCTGCACAGCATCCACAGCGCGGCCACCGCAAGCAGTTTCTTCCAGCTACTTCCTGCCATCGAGCAAACCATCTCGCGGCAGACCGTGGGGAAATGACCCTCCGCTGAGCGGCCCACTCTAACGGCAGGTCCGGTTCAGGCACAGCCAGAGTGAGGACGCGCATGATGACCGGACACGCCTGGATTCTGCTGACAACCCTTGCAGGGAAGTTACTCCGCATTGTAAGACATGCGCCTGCGGACTCACCCGGATGAGAAGATTTTTGTCTCCCGTAAGTCACTTGCCTGCAACGCGCCACACCGCATCCCCACGGCAAACCTCAAAAGAACAGCTCGACGCCAGGATTCGGTACACTGAGAAGACGACCCCTTGAAGCAGAAGCCACTGTGGAGACGGGGTCTGCGCCGGCCAGAGAGGGCCTGCTTCTGCAATACACCACACTATGTTCATCGATGAAGCAAAAATTCGCGTGAAGGCCGGCGACGGCGGCAACGGCTGCATGGCCTTCCGGCGGGAGAAGTTTGTGCCCCGCGGCGGACCCTCCGGCGGAGACGGCGGCCGCGGCGGCGACGTCGTCATGGTCTCCTCGCAGCGTCACAACACGCTGATCCACTTCCGCTACAACCCTGAGCACAAGGCCCAGCGCGGCGAGCACGGCATGGGCTCCAACTGCACCGGCCAGGACGGCGACTCCATCATCCTCCAGGTGCCCGTGGGCACGGCGGTCTATGACCAGGAGACGGGCGAACTGGTGCATGACTTTGCCCAGCCCGACGAGCGGGTGATTATCGCCAAAGGGGGTCGCGGCGGCCGCGGCAACCAGCACTTTGCCACCAGCACCCATCAGGCCCCGCGCGAGCATGAGCTGGGCCGCCCCGGCGAAGAGCGCCACTACCGCCTGGAACTGAAGCTGCTGGCTGACGTCGGTCTCGTCGGCTATCCCAATGCGGGCAAGTCCACGCTGATCTCCCGCATCTCTGCCGCCAAGCCCAAGATCGCCGACTATCCCTTCACCACGCTCGAACCCAACCTCGGCGTCGTCAGCGTGGGCGAAGAGCCAGACCTTGAGTCCTTCGTCGTTGCGGATATGCCCGGCCTCATTGAAGGCGCGCACCTCGGCTCCGGCCTTGGTGTCCAGTTTCTGCGCCACATTGAGCGCACCCGGCTGCTGGTGCATCTGGTCGATGTCTCGGATGCTTCAGGAAGGCCTGATGCGGTCGAGGACTTCAAAGTCATCAACAAGGAGCTGGACAGCTTTGGCCACAGCTTGGACGAGAAACCGATGATCGTGGTCGCCACCAAGATCGATGCGGCGAATCCCGACAAGCTGAAGAAACTCTCTGCGCACGCCAAGCGCCGCAAGCTGGAATTCCACGCCATCTCCGCCGTCACCGGCCAGGGCATTGAAGAATTGAAGTGGGCACTGGCGAAGCGGCTGCGGCCGGTTGAAGTCGAAGCCTGACGGCGACAGCCCCGACCCTCAAAGTTCCTTTCATGATGCCGTCGCAGGCTTCAGCGCTGCGGTGCGAGTGACAGCGATGACGCTGATGTCGTCTTCCTGGCCGAACTGCTGCGCAGACTGGGCAATGTGGGCGGCGCTGGTTGCGGTGCGAAGCAGTTGGTGGATGCGTTCGAAACCGAAGAGCTGGCCGTTGGCGTCAGTGGCTTCGGCGACGCCGTCGGACATGAGAATCAGCTGATCCCCCTGCTTGATCTGGAAATGCAGCAGCGATGGCTCCGCATCTTCCAGCATTCCCAGGGGCAGAGCGCCTTCCATGGGCAGCGCCTCACCATTGAGATAAGGTGCGACGTGACCGGCATTCGCCAGCGTGGCCTGCCCATCGTTTGCAATGCTCAGGGCGAGGCAGGTGGCCTGCGCATCTCCCCGGCGCAGCAGGCGCCTGTTCAGCACGCTTAACACAAACTCCGGATCGAGGCTCGTATCTGTCGCGGTGTGGATCGATCCCACCAGCAGCGCCACCAGCATCCCGGCCCGCAGGCCTTTGCCCACCACGTCTCCGGCCACCACCAGCACGCTGCCATCCTTGGGATGTTCGACAATCTGAAAGAAATCCCCGCCTACTTCGAGCGCCGGCAGATACTCGGTCTCAATCGCGAGCCCCGGGATAAGAGACGGTTCTTTGGGCATCATGAACTGCTGCACCTCCTGCGCCTGGCGCACATCCAACGCCATCTGCCGTTGGCGCCGCACCGAGAGAAGCAGCCGGCGCAGCAGCAGCACAGAGATGGCCGCGGCCGAAACCAGGTTGGAGACCTGACTGACAAAAATCGTGATCCCGAAAGGAGACCATTTTACCGGCAGATCCAGGACGATCAGCTCGCTCGAAAACTGCGTAACGACGAGTGGCGCCACAGCGGGCAGCACCAGCCAGCCCTCCGCGCCTTGTTTGCGAATGCCCAGGCCGATCACGAAGATCAGGAGCGGCAAAAAGATCAATCGGACACCCAGGGAGATCGCGTGGAACAGCGCTACTGGTGGGTGCGGATGCGCACCGTAGAAAAAATCCCCTCCAATCATCTTGGAGACCATGTACACCAGCATCAGAGCTGCGACGGCCTTGGGCAGCCACGCCGGACGGCGCAGCTGAAACCAGTGCCACCACACCATGATCCATCCGCATAGCCCGATGGGATTGGCGAAGACATCGAAGAACATGAAGTAAGTTCTGAGGCTCAGCGCCTGCGTCAGCGTGAATGCCGTCAGCGCGGCGTCCGCGAACGCGGTGAACACGAGGACGCCTGCGATCCAGAGGTACACCCGGTCGGAAGGGTCGAACAGGATCAGGCCCGCCGCCACAATGCCCAGAAGCAGCAGCAGCACTCCCTCAAACGGAGCGAAGGCGCTCTGCATCGCGAGTTCCAGCCAATCCAGTTGTACCTGCGCCGCGATCGCGCTCTGCTCGCCCAGAAATGGAGGGTAGTGCAGACCGCCGGCATAGGGGGAATGCGTGATGCCCATCGGCCCCATCCACACCCGGAACGCCAGCAGTTGCGTCGCCGCGCTTCCGGTTCCACCCGCCGTCGGTTCCGACAAGAGAACCATCGCCGGCGACGTGGAAGAGACACGAGGCAGCTTGTCCGGGCCGAAAAACTGTCCATAACCGCCCACCACCACTCCATTGGCAAACACCTGGTAGCCGTCATCCACGTAAATCGGGCAAGCCAACGCCAGCCGCGCGCCATCTGCAGTCGCCGCCGGTACGCTCAGCCGATACCATGCATAGCCCATGTAGCCGGGATGTCCCTTCGCCGTCCAGCCGGGTACATATCTTGGATCGCCGTTGTAGGGGTCCGTCCAGCCCGGTTCCGGTTTCAGACTCACTGTCTCCCAGTGCGAGTCGTCAAAGCCCGGCTCGGCCCAGAGGGGATGACCTGTTTTTGGATCGATGGGTGAGTCGCCGACGGTGAACTTCCAGGGGCCGTAGAGGGGAACCACGGATTTGCCGAAAGCAATGGGAGCGGCCGGCTGGGCGTGGACCAGTGCGCCCGCAGCGCAGACTGCAAGCAAAAGGAGGGTGGCGCTGGACTTTCCGGCCATTTCCTGGACCTCAGTTGTGCGGAGAGCCGCTGTCCGCACTATACGCAGTCCATGCGTCGCAGGGAAATCGTCCATCTTGCCGGATGCTTTGCTTGAAGCCTGCCGCCTACACCAGTGCTCGCTCTTTCACGCTCAGATACTGGTTCAGCACGCGCGACGTCAGCGCCTCAGGGTGCGCATCCATTGTCAGCGCGCCCTGCTCCTGCAATCGAGCCAACATGAGTTCCCGCCGGCTCGCCATCTGCTGCGCTGCGGCGGACAGAAACATCTGCTCCACATCTTTGGGATGGCGCTGCGCAATCTGCTCCACCTCGGGCTGCGCCATGGCCACAAAGAGCAGCACGTGGCGGCGCAGCAACTGCATCGCGCCATCCACGACCTCCGGCCTCATCGCCGTCTCGGCCAGGTCCGTGATCCATAGGATGAGCCCACGGCGCGGCTGCCATCGATTCAACACCGCAGTCGCGCGCAGGTGGTCGGCCTCGCTGGTCTCGGCGCGCACCTGCGCCAGCGCTTCAATGATCTGACGCAGATGCGCGGCTCCGCGCCCCGGCAAGAGCCGCTGCTGCACGCCCTGCCCATACGCAAGCAGCCCCACGCGATCGCCAGAATAGAGCGCAAGCTGCGCCAGCGCCACCGCCGTCGTGCAGGCAAAGTCCAGCTTGGAGTGGACCCGCGGTCGACCTTCCGCCATCGGCAGCGCAGAGACGCGAGACGCCGCTGCCGCGACGCGCGCGCGCATCAGCCGCCCGCAATCCAGCACCACCCAGACCGCCTGGCTGCGCTCGGTCTGGTACTGGCGCGCGATGGGACTGCCGCGACGCGCGGTCGCTGTCCAGCAGATGTCGCGCAGATCGTCGCCTTCCCGGTATTCGCGCAGGCTCTCGAAGTCGCGGCCCATGCCTCGCTGCTGCGCGCGGCGGAGCTGCAGCTCAAGCTGCCGGCTGCGCGCCAGGAAGATCTGCTGCTCCTCGCCCTGCCGCAGCGCCGGATACACGCGCACGCGCTGCACAAGCCGCGCCTTCGCCCAGCGCTCCACCAGGCCCAGCGGCGAGCGATACCGCACGTAGAGCCATCCCGTCTGCCAGTCCCCGCGCTCGCTTGGCTCCAGGCGATAGCGAACCGTGGCGGGCGCGCGCGGAAATGCCGTCACCGTGTGCGTGACAACTTGGGCGACGAGCGCTGCCGGCAGATCATCCACCAGGCGGCACTGCACCACGAGCCGCCCCTGATTTTCAATCGTGAGCTCGACCTCGGTTGCGCTGTCCAGCGACAATGCACTTGCCCATTTCCGTTCGGCAATCAGTTCACGTTCCCTGGGCAGGCGCCGTCCATCCCAC
Source organism: Occallatibacter sp. (assembly GCA_049582405.1). GTDB lineage: Bacteria > Acidobacteriota > Terriglobia > Terriglobales > Acidobacteriaceae > Telmatobacter. The sequence goes on from JBAUTX010000158.1 coordinate 16,908, forward strand.
AGCGCCGCAAGCAGTACCAGGCCATCCCACGCGACCATGGCATAACTCAGATTGCTCTGCCAGAAGCCCGGAACCAGCCACGCAAATCCCACGAGGAGCAACCCGATGGCGCGGGGCGTGAGCCCGAAGCCCCACCTGCGCCGCGGCTCGCACGGCGCGCGCACGGGCTCAGGATGGAGGGATGGAGCCATCATTGCCGCGGCACCGGCACCGCAGCCACCACGTCGGCCAGCACGCGGTCGGCGTCGAATCCTTCGAGTTCGGCCTCGGGCTTGAGCAGCACGCGATGACGCAACACAGGTGAAACCGCCCGCTTCACGTCATCCGGCACAAGGTAGTCGCGCCCATCAAAGGCCGCATGCGCCTGCGCCACCCGCATCAGGCTCAGCGCTGCGCGGGGGCTTGCGCCCAGCAGCAGTGCAGGCCACTCGCGCGTCTGCCGCGCCACGGCCAGAAGGTATGCGTACAGCTCCGGCTCAATCCGGATTCGCCGCACCTCGGCCCGCGCCTGCTCCAGCAGGCCCTCGGGAATCGGTCGAATCGCTGCATCCTCCAGCGGTCCTGCAGCCGTTCCCGCATGGTGCCGCTTGAGCACTTCCAGCTCATCGGCCTCCGAAGGATACGCCATGCGAATCTTCAGCAGAAACCGGTCGAGCTGCGCTTCCGGCAGCGGATAGGTCCCTTCAAAGTCCACCGGGTTTTGCGTGGCGAAGACCGTGAACCACGCGGGCAGCGGCCGTCGCGCGCCATCGGTCGTCACCTGCCGCTCTTCCATGCACTCCAGCAGCGCGGCCTGCGTGCGCGGCGGCATGCGGTTGATCTCATCCACAAGGAGCAGGTCTGTAAACACCGGCCCTGCGTGGAAGCTGAAGCCCTCCGCTCCGGGCCGCAGAATCGTTGTCCCCAGTATGTCGGCTGGCATCAAGTCCGGCGTCGCCTGCACGCGTTGAAATTTGAGTCCCAGCAGCCGTCCCGTTGCTTTCACCAGCAGCGTCTTGGCAATGCCCGGCACGCCCTCGATGAGCACATGCCCCTGGCACAGCAGCGCGATCAGCACCTCCTCAATGGCCTCGTGCTGGCCGCTGACCACGCGGCCAAGCTCCGCACGTGCGTGCTCGATCAGTTGATGCGTCGCGCCAGGGGTCGCGGACGCCTGCGCCTGCGAAGACACGGTTGCGTTCGCGGCATGCTGCCTGGTTGGCTCACTGGGTGACTGGCTCATGAGGCCCTTTCCTGACGATTGGAATCATTGTCGCCGATGCCGGGCACCTGCGGGACAGCCTTCACCGCCGCAGTCAGTTCCTCGCGATGCCGATGAAGAGCCTGGACCAACCTGAGCGCGGCGGCCGGTTCCAGATGTTCGCTCCACGCAGCCTCCTCACAGGCAGTCAGGTCCGCCTCCAGGCTCGTGTGCGCATTTGGAAAGCGCCGGCGAATCACCACAGCCAGTTCGGCGGCCCCCATGGGGCCGGGCCGGCGTCCACACAGCCGCAGACTATAGCGCCGGAAGCAATCGAGCGCCGTGCCAACGGCGGTGGCCTGCGCACCCGCTTTCTGATAGAGAGAGCCTAGCGCCTGCATGAACTCGACCGGCGATGCGCGTTGCACCTCAGGCACTTCGCGCACGGGTCCGCTGCGGCGGCTGAAGCTGAACACAATCAGCAATCCGAGCGCCACAAGACCGATGCGCAGCAGATTCAATGCCGGTCCCGCGGCATAACTCCACGTGGACCGCACATCTCCGTGCAGCGATTCATCCCAGAAGAACCGATGACCTGCAAGCGGGCCCAACGAATTCAGAAGCAGATTCAAGTCATCCGCACGCGCCAGTGAGCCATTTTCCAGCGGAGTCGCACTGGCCCACCACACCACATGCCCCTTGCCCTCGTCGTACTCCACCACGGCCGGTTGCCCCGCGCAGCTATATTGGGTGCGCTGCGTGGGATTGCCCACCTGCCACGTCGCCTCGGGCACCATCCATACTTCGCCTGAATTTGCCAGCCGATCCAACCCCTCCGGCTCCAGTCGGCAGGCCGCGAAGGTGAACTCGCCGGGAAGGCTCGGCTGCCCGCCCGGCAGGAGGAAGCCACCCCAGAACCCTGTGGCCAGCACGCGCCCGCCGCGCTCGACAATCTGCCGCACCGCCTTGATGTCCGTGGCTTCGCGGCTGAAGGGCTGCGCAAAGATCACCACGGTATCCGGTCCTGCGATTGCGGCCAGCTCGCTCAGCGGCCGCTCCCAGCGTTCAATCGAATAGCCCGAGCGGAGCAGCGTCTCATACGCCGCGCGCGCGCCATGCTGGCCCGCAAGATAGCTCGATGGAAGAGGATTGTCGTTACCGTTTGGATTGGGCATGAGGACGCCAATGATCCCGGCCAGCGCGACGGCCAGTCCCACAACCCACAGCAGGAGCCTGCGATCCCCCGCATCCAGGCTGCTGGTCACGCTCATCCCCAGCTCCCCATGCACTGCTCAGCGCCGTGATCGCCTTCGATGAGCGCCGATGCCAGTCCCTCGGCACGACGAAAATCCGCTTCATCTGCCGGACGGCCCCCATACCAGGTGCGCTCAAAACTGCGCGTGAGCTGCGTCAGCCCTGCCTTGCGCGGATCATCCGGCGCCATCAGAGCGAGAACCTCGCGCGGCGTGCGCGCCCGGTCCGCAGGCCAAAGCCTGCGCGCCTCCAGCCGGGTAATCGCCGCCCAGTACAGCGCGTGAATCGCCTGCCTCCATGCCCCGGCGGCCGAGGCGGTTCGCGACTCCTGCCACCATCGCGTCCAGTCGCCTGCTGCTGCAGGGCTCGCCGCAGGAAGCGCGCTCTCCTGCATCCATCGCAGACGCCAGAGCCGCTCCAGTTGCCACAGGCCCCAACCCAGGCCCAGGCAGACCGCCAGAATGAATGCCACCACGACCAGCCGCCCCACCCACACGGAGCCAGCACGCAGTTGCGAAGCGTGTTCAAAGACCTTGTTGAGCCATGCGCCCAGTTGCTCTTTCAGCGTGTCCGTCGGCGTCGGCTGCTTCAAGTTGCGAAAATCGCTCCCTGCCAGAACCTGCAGCATGGTGGCTCGCTCCTGCGGGAAGCGAAGCATCGCCCCATCCGCAGCGGTCGCCTGAGCAAGGTCGTACGACAGCCGAGCCTGAGCAGCCTCGAGCAACTCCGCCGGCGGCGGCTCATCCGGTTGCGCGGCGTCTTCTTCTGGCCGGCGCTGACCGGCGCGGCGTCCTGCTTCAGCAGGTGGTGTCTCCGGATAGGCTGCCCGGAAGAGCAGGACGCGCAGCCAGCCATAGCGCACAAGCCGCCTTCCCTCCGCACCCGCGCCATGCAGAGGAATGCGGTCGTCGGGGCCAACCTGCATGGGATCGCACGTTGCAGGATTGCGCCCTCCTGCGCAGCTCTGCACCAGCAGGATGAGCGAAGAAAGATGCTGGCCATACTCAGCCATGGAGGCATCGCGCCACCGTGCCGAAGGCAAAGCAGAGCGACTCTCAACGGGCGCCGCTGCCGCCACCGCGCAGCCCCACAGCGCGGTCACGATCCAACACGCACCCGCAAGGCTGCAAGCTGTGCGTATTGGACCATGCTGCAAATTCACGCCTGCGATGCTCCGTTCGACGGAAGCGAATCCGTGCCACCTGGCATCAAGCCCGCTGCCTCCATCATTCTTTCGATGTCGTACCCTTCCTGGCGCACCCGCTGGTCAAAATAGAAGAGCGTGAGGCCTGTCGCGTAAATCGGGCCCACCAACGTATTGGTCAGGAAAGCCACCATCTGCTGCAGCACGCGCAGCCCCGGCGAGGCCGCTCCATGGTGCCGCAACTCCGTGACCACGAAGAAGGTTTGCGTCAGGAGCAAGAGGCCCATCTGGATCGCGATGGCAAGCAATCCCAGAACAAAGATTCTTCCGCGGCTGCCCCTGGTCAGTGCAATGCTTCGGCGGATGGCCGCACGCGCCTTCAGGTCCTCCATGACACAGGCCGGAACCGCCAGCGCATAGCGAAGAGCCATGACGATGGTATAGGCCCCAGCCGGCAGCAAGAGCAAGCCAAAGACACCCGAGACCATCAGCAGTCTCATGGCAGCTTCAGGGCGAGGCGTGATGCCTGGCTGGGCAGGCATGCCTGTGGGATGCGCATAGGTAAACAGAAAGACGGCATACCCCACATAGAGCACTGCAAGGGGAAGCCAGACAAAGAATGCCGTGATCGTCATGAGCCAGAGATAGCGGCCCAGCCGCGGCAGGATATCTGCGTAAGCGGCGCGAATCGAAGCCGGCATGCCAATGTGCAGCCAGCCCACCGCCCGGTTGTTCGCTGCCACCGCGGTTCCCGCCGCAACAAAGGCCACGAGCACAGAGGCCCCGGCAGAGATCCGGACAATCCACTGCACGGCCATCGTCAGGTGCGCGGCCTGGAGCGCCGCCTCCAGGCCAATCTCAACCAGGCCGAGGACAAGCAGCATTCCGGCGTACACGGCAGAAATCCCCGCAAAGAGAAGGAAATTGTCCCGGTAAAGCTGGGCCGTCTGATCCAGAACCTCGCCGAGCGTGAGTGGCCGCAGATTGACTTGCATCCCGAACTCCCCCAGGCCGCTTGTGGCACTTTCCGGGATACTAGCACATCAAAAAGTCGTGTTTGAACAGCCCTAACTCGGGGAAGCTCACTGCATAGGACTTCAAAACTCGAATCATAGCTTTCTGGGCGTACACTGTATTTCCACGCGATGAAAGATTTTGAGACCCCTACGAATAGGCTCGCAAAAGCGTGCGCCCACTCGAATAGCCCTGAGCTATGGGAGGAGTTTGTGCGGCGATCCGCGCCGGTGGTGTCTCTCGTGGCTGCCCGCGTCACGCGACTGTGGACGGGCAGGGTCACATCCGCGGTTGTCGATGACATCGTTCAGGAAGTCTTCCTGAAGTTATGCGAGCGAGACAGACGCGTTCTCAGAGAGTTTGTGCCGCAAGCGGATGAATCTTTCATCGGCCTTCTCCGCGTGGTGTCCACCTCGGTGGCGAATGACCACTTTCGCAGACAATCATCGACCAAGCGCGGCGGCGGAAAGGCATCCCTCGCGCTGGATGATCTGCCTGCTGCCACCCGCCTCACAAGCGCGGAAAGCGGTGACAGGATTCACAAGAAGATGCTTTACGTTGAGCTGGACGAAAGGATGCGTTCGAACCCGCATGTCGTCACCGAGAGGGATCGCGCAATTTTCTGGCTCTACTACAGGCAGGGCCTGACTGCGGAAGAGATTGCCAGCCTGCCCGCTGTCACACTTTCGGCCAAAGGGGTGGAGAGCGTGCTGCGCCGCGTTGCCCAATGGCTCAGGATTCAACTGGACCCGAAGCCTGCAGACTCTCGCGAGACAACAACGAACGAATCGGGATAAAGAATGCGGAAAGGAAAGTTGGGCGATTTTGCGATTCCATAGAATGATAGATGTTTGGAAGCAGGAAGACTTTGGGCAGGCAGCCAGCCCCTGCAACCCAATACGATGAGAAGGTCAGGCTTCAGCAGGAGTGAACGGGCATGAACCCAGCACCCGATGAGCACGATCAACATGTGCCATCCGACCCGACAGAAGACGCGGGCGCGATGGACCATCCGGAGATCGACTCATGGCTGCGCCTGGCCAGTGGGCAGCTCTCTGCATCCGAAGCCGACGCCCTGCTGATGCACGCCGCATCATGCAGCCAATGCCTGGAGATGCTAAAGCAGAGCCAGAATGCTCTATCCGGTGAACCAAAGCCCGAAGAGATTCACTTGATGCAGGGCTTCGGATCCGCTTCTCCGCAATGGCAGCGCCGTCTTGCGCTCCGCCTGGCTCGCACCGCTCGCGAAGCGCCTCTCCACAAGTTTCGATGGAGACAATTTGCGGGTTGGGTCGTGCCGGTAGCAGCAGCGCTCGCCGTCCTGGGGATTGCCCTGCTGCACCGGCATGCAACATCCCCGGAGAGACTGCTGGCAGAGGCTTATGCGCACAATCGAATCTTCGATCTCAGGATGCATGGGGCGGAGTTCGCACCGGTCACCTCAGCGGCACATCTTCGCGGGGGTGTGGCGCACCGGGAGACCGCATCGCTGTTAAGCGCGCGAGCCGCAATCGAGCGCCAGTTGGAGCGCACGCCGGATGATCCGCACTGGCTGCAGATGCAGGCGCGAGCGCAGCTGATGGAAGAGAACTATGACGCCGCGATTGATGTGCTCGATCGCCTGATTGCATCGGGTCCCGTCACGGCAACCCTGCTTGTTGACGATGCTTCTGCCTACTTTGAACGCGGCACCGCGACGGGAAGCGAGAACGATCGCGCCACGGCGCTTGACTATCTTCGCCGTGCCGACGAGTTGGCTCCCGACGACCCGGTGGTGCTCTTCAACGAAGCTCTCGTGATGGAAGATCGCGCCCAGTTGATGAACGCCGTCGAAACGTGGAACCGCTATCTGAAATTCGAAGGGGATACTCGGTGGCTCGCTGAAGGGCGTCAGCGGCTCCAGACCCTTGAAGCCCGGCTGAAGGAGCTCAAGTCGCATCAGAGCCGGGTGGAGCAGCACCTTGCGTCTCCTGCGGCCATGCGCGCGCTCGCATCAGACCCAGCCACGTTGTCGAGCCTGGACGAGGAGCTTTCCACGACCATGCTGCCCCGGCTGCTCGACTCCGCTTTTCCCCTTCCGGCCGACCGCTCTCGCGGTTCGCCCTGTCCCGATCTCTGCCAGTCTGCAAGAATGCTGCTCGATGCCTTGGCAAGGTCCCTTGAATTACACCACCACGATCCCTGGCTCCATCAACTTCTTCCCGCTGCCGACACCTCGCCCACTCCTCAATTTGCACAGGCTGTTCGGGAATTGGCGCTCGCGCTGGACACTGAAGTCGCGGGCGACTATCTGCGCAGTCAGCAAGGGGCGCTCGCCAGCTATCATCATTTTCTTTCCCTCGCGAACATGGCCGGTGCGGACCGTGCCCTGCTTGAGAACGCATATGACCTGCAGCGATTGGGCCGGCTTCGAGACTGCTCTCTCGCTGCACGCTCTCTGCTGCACCACGATCCGCAATTCATCTGGATCCAGTCGAGCAGCCTCACTGAGGCTGGCATTTGCGATGAAGGTCCAGGCTCTGCCACGCTGGTGAGCCCGTTCGTAACGCGCGCCGCCGCCCTGGCTCAGCAGCGCCACTTTTCCCTGCTCGCCATGCGCATCAGAAATCAGATTGGTGGAGCAGCCGTCGAATCCGGCGACGCAGAAGACAGCTGGCGCATCTTCATGCAGACCATCCGGCAGTTCTATGCCGGCGACTATCCGCCCTTCAGAGGTTACACAATCCTCGCAGGCCTGGCGGAAGTGGAGAAGATTACTCCGCGCCTCCACCTTGAGCTTCTCTTGCAGCGAGAACTCCTCGGCATCCTGGAACTCACGCCGAGCCACGCGCTCATTCCCTCACAGCGCTACGATCTCGCCATCGCCGCAATCCGCGCAGGATATATCCCGGAAGCCAAGGCGCAACTGGCCAAGGCGCGCAGCGAGCTCACGCAGCAGGGCAGTGAAACGTCCAACCGGGAATTCCTGGCGGATAGCGAGATCGCCATGGCCAACCTGTATCTCTCGCGCAACGATCCAGCTTCTGCGTCCCCACTGCTCGACAGCGCGCAAAGGCACCTGCAGGGCCTCGATGACGCCGCTGAATCCGCGCTTTATGCCGCCGCGCGCGGCCAGTTGCAGTTGGCGCTCGGTCATCCGGATGCCGCTGAGCCCATCTTGCGCAGTGCCATTCTCGTCGCTGAGAGTGAAGGGCACCAGGCGGGCGAGAGCAACATCGTCTTTGCCCGGCAGAATCGCTCTCTCTATGCGACTCTCGCGGCCGTCTGGCTTGCGCAGGGGCGGCCAGGGATCTCGATTCTTGCCTTGTGGGAGCGTTACCGCCTGCGCATTCTGGGCCAGCCTGTGTCCCGTTGCCCGGGTGACAATCCGGACTGCCTCGCGCCGCGCATCCAGCAGGCGCTGGCCAGCGCACAGCAAAGCGGCGATGAACTCGCCGGTGTGATCGTTCTGCCAGACCGCGTGCTGCACTACCGTGCCATCAACCAACGCGTCGAGTGGGACCAGGAAAACATACAACAGGACCAGCTGCTTGCCGCGGCTGCCAATCTGGAGCGTGCCGCATCCACCCCCACCACTTCGCTTCCATCGGTCGAGCAGGCTGCGCGCCGCATCGGTCCGTTCCTCGTTCCAGACCTGCGGCAGTCCGCGGCTTCAGGCGCACTCCTGCTCATCGAAGCGGATCCGCTCCTCGGCAATCTCCCCTGGCCCGCCGTCGCAACCGAGGATGGCCCAATCGGGCTCCGCTTCAATCTGGAGGAGACTCCCTCACTCATCCTGTCGCAGAAGCCCACAGCGCTCTCTGCGCAAACCCGGCCGCTCATCGTCGGGGCATCCATCGGCGCCGGAATGCCAGCGCTGCTTCCTGAAGCACTGGGAGAAGCTCGCGCCGTCGCCAGCTTTGACGCGCGCTCAACGTTGCTGCTCGGCGGGCAGGCCACCGAAGAGCAGATTGCCGGCAAGCTTCCTACAGCCTCTCTGATTCACTTTGCGGGCCACGCCGCTCTGTACGACGGCTCGACGCGCCTTCTGCTCGCGCCCGCCAGCCTGCCTGGCGACAGGCCGTATCTCGACGCATCCCTGTTG
>JBAUTX010000159.1:0-10123 GCA_049582405.1 Occallatibacter sp.
GCTCGCAGCCAAACCAGCGGTGCAATTCGCGCGCTGCTTGGTCTGGCTCCCAAGACGGCGAAACGACTGAACGACAAGGGCGGCGAAGCCGACGTGCCTCTCGATCAGGTGCAAGTTGGGGACCGGCTCCGCGTCCGTCCCGGAGAAAAGGTGCCTGTCGATGGGACTGTTCTCGAAGGCCACAGCTTCGTCGATGAATCGATGATCAGCGGAGAGCCGATACCGGTCGAGAAAGACATGGATGCGAAAGTTACGGCCGGAACGGTGAACGGAACCGGCGGATTCGTGATGCGTGCGGAACGTATTGGTGCCGACACGCTCTTAGCGCAAATCGTGAAGATGGTCAGCGAAGCACAGCGGTCACGGGCCCCGATTCAGCGGCTCGCAGATCAAGTGTCCTCGTACTTTGTTCCGGCTGTCATTATTTCGGCCGTTATCACCTTCATCGTCTGGTACTTTGTTGGGCCGCAGCCGCGCTTTGCACACGCACTGGTGAATGCGGTGGCCGTTCTCATCGTTGCTTGCCCGTGCGCTCTTGGGCTCGCCACTCCCATGGCGATCATGGTGGGCACAGGTCGCGGGGCTCGCGCCGGCATCCTCATCCGCAATGCGGAGGCGCTGGAAATATTTGGCAAAGTCGACACACTCATCATCGACAAGACGGGGACGCTTACAGAAGGCAAGCCGACACTGAGCGCCGTCATTCCTCAGCCTGGCATCAACGATAACGACCTGCTGCAAATCGTTGCCAGCCTTGAACGCTCGAGCGAACATCCTTTGGCGGCAGCCATCGTGAAGGGAGCGGAAGCAAGGAAGTTATCCTTGTCCGATGTGGATGGATTCAGCTCCACAACTGGCAAAGGCGTAAAGGGAACCGTCATCGGGAAGCAGGTTGCAGTCGGGAATGCGGAGTTGTTCCGTGAATTGTCCGTCGATCCCGGCCCATTACTTGATCGGGCTGAAGCTCTGCGCACGGAGGGCCAGACGGTGACGCTGGTTGCCGTAGATGGCAAGGCGGCCGGAATCGTAGGCGTCGCCGACCCAATCAAGGAATCCACGCCGGACGCGATCCGCGAACTGAACGAAGCGGGCTTGACAATCATCATGGTCACCGGCGACAACGCGACGACGGCCAAGGCAGTCGCGGACAAGCTTGGCATCGAGTTTGAGGCCGACGTACTGCCACAAAAGAAGGCAGATGTCATCAAAGAGCGTCAGCAAGACGGCTCTGTGGTCGCAATGGCTGGAGATGGGGTGAACGATGCGCCGGCGCTCGCCCAGGCTGATATCGGCATTGCCATGGGAACCGGCACCGATGTGGCGATGGAAGCCGGAGGCATCACGTTGCTGAAAGGCGATCTGCGCGGCATTCTCCGCGCCCGCCATCTCAGCAAATCAACCATGCGCAATATCCGCGAGAATCTGTTCTTTGCTTTCTTTTACAACGCGGTCGGAGTACCGCTTGCCGCAGGCGTGCTGTTTCCTGGCTTGGGACTGCTCCTGAACCCCATGATCGCTGCGGCAGCGATGAGCTTCAGCTCTGTTTCGGTAATCGCGAACGCGCTGAGACTGCGGACCGTAAAGCTATGATTCGCAGTTAGCAGTTGTTCTTCTTCCTGCCGATTATCCGTGCAACTGAGCAGTACTGACCTGACGCCGCTGCCTCCACGCTGCAAACATTTCAAATAGAGCAGCCTGACTGCCAAGTTTCCAGGGCAGGTGACGAATGCGCTCGCGAAGGTCCAGCTCACCCCTGGGACTCAATCAGTTCGAATTCACAAACCACGGAGATCCAACGTCATGACGAAGACAATAACTGGAATCACCCTTCTTGTTCTGCTGCTCAGCGGATCGTTCGCTCTGGCCCAGACGAACGGCGGAATGATGAATGGTCAGAACAAAAGTATGCCTCATAGCCAAATGAGTAAACAGAGGGACATGATGGAGCACGGCCAGATGATGGGCGGCATGATGGGCATGTCAAATCAGATGTCCGCGATGATGGGAAAGATGTCAAGCATGATGAAGGACATGCCGCCAGAAAAGACGAAAGGGATGTCCGGAGTCATGAAAGATATGTCCCATCAGATGCTGGAAATGTCCACGGTCATGGAAAGTGGGAAAGTCTCTGCAGAAGAGATGAAGAAAATGCAGGCTCGAATGATGGAGATACAGAAAGAAACGTCTGGGATGGACATGCGCCACTAGCGAAAGATGCCCAGGCAGTAATGAGATGCAATCAAACCGGTTTTATGAGCCCAAGGAGATTCTTATGAGTAGCACCACCGTTGTGAAGGACCCTGTATGTGGCATGGACATAGAAGCGGCTAACAAGGCCGCACAGACCACGAAGGTGGGGCAAACACATTACTCCTGCGGCTCCAAATGCAAGGAGAAGTTTGATCATAGTCCGGATTCATTCCTGAGCAACTCTGCTGCGGTGCCAACAGGTGGCCAGGGCTGCTGCGGCTAAGCAGAACTCTACATGATGAACAGTCGGAACAAATGGGCCTGATTCTGCGCCATTTTCGCTGGCTGTGTCTTCGGAGAATGTTTGATAAACGGTTATCACATGGGGATGTACGGCTGGAATTCGGGTTGGATGTGGGTAATCGGGCTCGTAGTGATCGTGGTGCTGGTCCTGATACTCCGAAGGCACAAGTGAAATCTGTGCGCTCGTTCATGGGGCACCGTTGACCGCTTGCGCGGTCGCGGCGACACGATGTGGAAAGAATACAAGCGGCTGCGCGGACTGTGTGCCTTGAGGTTCGCTGCATTCGGCGATATATGGAAGCAGACGGCGCGTGATGGAAGGAATGGTGGCTGGTGGAAACTTCACAATCAGACGCTTTGGTTGTCTTTGGAGCGACCGGGGACCTCGCGCACAAGATGATCTTCCCGGCACTCTATGCGATGGTGAAACGCGGCGTATTGAATGTCCCCGTGATCGGCGTTGCCTTTCCAAAGTGGAATTTGGGGCGACTGCAGAGGCGCGCAGCGGACAGCATCAAGCGATCGGGGGGAATCGACGACAAGCGTGCATTTCAACGCCTTCTGGCACTTCTTAAGTATGTGAGCGGCGACTATACAGACAGTCATACGTTTACTGTAATTAAAGAGGTGCTTGGCGACGCGCGGCGACCTGCCTACTACCTCGCCATCCCACCTGCGCTCTTCGAAACTGTGATTCAAGGACTGGGAGCCACAGACCTGGCTAAGAATGCGCGCGTAATCGTCGAAAAGCCCTTCGGACGCGATCTGGCTTCGGCGCGCGAGTTGAACCGGGTTGCACATGCGGTGTTCCCTGAAGACTCAATTTTCCGCATCGATCACTTCCTGGGAAAGGAAGCGATCATGAATATCCTCTACTTCCGCTTTGCGAATTCATTTCTGGATCCGATCTGGAACCGGAATTACGTGGCCAGCGTCCAGATCACGCTGTCGGAGAATTTCGGCGTGGGCACGCGCGGCGCGTTCTATGAGTCGGCAGGGTGTCTGCGCGACGTGATCCAGAACCATCTCTTCCAGATCGTGGCTCTGCTTGGCATGGAACCGCCCGCGGGACGGGACTTTGGAGATGTGCATAACGAGAAGGCCAAGATCTTCAAGGCCATGCGCCCCCTGAGACCCGATGATATGGTGCGCGGCCAGTATGCCGGCTATCGAGGGGAGAAGGACGTGGCGAAGCGCTCCGACATGGAGACCTATTGCGCTCTGCGGCTCTTCATCGACTCATGGCGTTGGAACGGAGTGCCATGGTACCTGCGTTCGGGTAAATATCTGCCCATCACCGCCACCGAAATCCTGGTGAAACTGAAGCGGCCCCCGCAGAATCTGTTTGCCGATGCGGTCCAGGCGAACAGCAGGCCCAATTACGTGCGCCTCCGGCTCTCTCCCAACTCGGCAATTGCCCTGGCAGCTCGCGTGAAGCGTGCGGGTGAGGAATTCATCGGGGAGGAGCGAGAGCTTTACCTCTCAGATGAACAGCCCGGCGAGGAGACTCCTTACGAGCGACTTTTGGGCGACGCCATGAGGGGAGACGGGGCGCTCTTTACGCGCGAAGACGCAGTGGAAGCCGCATGGCGGGTGGTGAATCGAGTTCTCAAACACCATCACCGTGTGCACTCTTACAAGCGAGACACGTGGGGGCCGAAGGCGGCGGACGCGCTCATCGCCGCAGACGGCGGTTGGCATAACCCCAGCAGTGCAGGCTCATCGAAATATACACACGTTCGCAGCCGCGTCTTGTCCGACCCGACCTGAGCATTCTTGACCAGACCTGTTCCTCTCTGAAGAGAGAGGGTTTCTGTAAGGGATCCCGCGAGCAAGTTGAGGCTTTCGGGGCGAGGATCAAATTCGCTACTGGAAGCCGCCAATCGATCGTTGAAGTTCACTCGACCCAACTTCACAGACAAAGGAGAACCGAATGAGCCGAACCACCGCCATGAAAGATCCTGTTTGCGGCATGGAGATAGACGTTGCTACCGCCTCTGGGCACACCGAGCACGATGGACAGACATATTCCTTCTGCAGTTCCAGATGCAAAGACAAATTCGATAAGAATCCAGTGCAATACCAGAACAATCATCCGGGAAAGCCAAACAGTGGCCACGGTGCTGCAGCTAAATCCTAGGTCGATGAGGTCTTGAGTAGCAGCACGGATGCCCTCGACCAAATCGTCGCAATGGCACGGAAGGGGATCCTATGATGAACGGCAATTATGGATGGATGGGTGGCGGGATGTGGATCTGGGTGGTGACCACCTTAGTGGTGGTGGCCCTTCTGTTCTTCATCGTTGGCAAACTATCCAGGAAATAGCCGCACGTTAAATACCCTCATGCGCATCAAGGTGCGAATCGTGATTGGGAAAGTGCTCGTGAAAACATCCACTGGCAAGACAGTGTGCGAAACTGCGACTGCCTTGCACGCCGCAGTTCAGGCCAATCAATTCGGCGTGATGCAAGTTCACAATCTCAAGGAGACTATGGTGAAGAAGGGCGTGGAGTTTGTATGAGCAGCGCCAGCATTGTCAGAAATCCCGTTTGCGGCATTGAAACTGAAACGCTAGCGGCACTGAACACGTCAGGCTCGCTGCTTAGACGCATCACTTCGGCGCCTCCCGGAGCAGAGAAATTCGGCCAAGTTCTCAGAGAAACCGTCCGACGTGTTCGAGGAAGCGAGAATGCAATGTGAATCAGTCTTTGTGCATGGATGCAATTGTTATTAAGGCAATCGATTCAAATGCGGAGCAGGACGAGCTTGGTTTAGAACTGGCCGGTCTCGTGCGCGTGTATCACCATCGACATTTTGGCACCTTAGGAAGAAAGCATTGAGCGCTGTCGGAGTGGATCAAGTGGGAGCAGTCCCGCGTCTACGCGCCGCAGTTGTCGTTGCCCACCCGGACGACGAGACACTCTGGTGCGGTGGCTACATACTGACGCATCCGGAGTTTCATTGGCGGATTGTGACCCTTTGCAGAGCACAGGATTCAGACCGTGCACCAAAGTTCAGCCGGGTCCTTGAGCAATTACGGGCGGAGGGTGAGATGGCGAACCTGGATGATGGACCCCATCAGGTGCCGCTACCGCCCGAGCTGGTTCAAGAGACCACCGCCCAGCTACTGGCTGGACCAAGCTACAGCCTGATTCTCACGCATGGTCCGAAGGGCGAGTACACACGGCACCGCCGACATGAGGAGTGCTGCCGAAGCGTCGTTGAGCTCTGGCGATTGGGCGGCATCCACACAGAGCGATTATGGCTCTTCGCTTACGAAGATGGGAGGCGGGCGTATTCGCCTCGGGTTCGCGACGATGCGGATCGGCGGGACATGTTGACGGAGGACGTCTGGCTTGAAAAGCGCCGACTGATTACGGATGTTTACGGGTATGGACCAGACAGTTGGGAAGCACAGAGCACACCACGAGAAGAAGGATTCTGGTGTTTTGACTCGGTACAGGTAGCGGTAAATCGCACAACATTCCAGGAGCAACAACCGTGAAAGTACTTGTACTGACTGAATACCCGGCACCGGCGGCTGGCTTGGCGCTGCAGGGCGAACTGTTGTGCAGGGGCTTGAGTGAGATGGGCGTGGAAGTCCATCCGGTGCATTTGGAGTCTTCACTCGAAAAGGAATGGTACTACCGCTGGTTTCAGCCGGACATCGTGGTGGGCGTGGGGTTCTGGGGCCACATTCCGAACCTGGTCTTACATCCGCAAAGGTTTGGGATGAGGGCCGTGCCATGGCTCGTGGCCGATGGCTATATTGCGGAACACCGTGAAGTGCTGAACGCTCTACCGCTGATTCTGGTCACCTCTGACTGGGTGAAGGAGGTCTACATAAGGGATGGCATTCGGGGAGACAACATCGTGGTGCTGCCGGTGGGCTGCGACACAAATCGCTACGCGCAGCACAGCCGAGATGACTTGAAGGTCCGAGCGATCCGCGAAGATTTCGGAATATCGGAAAACCAGTTGATGATCCTAACCGCCGGCGGCGATGGTGCTTCTAAGGGCGCTCAGGAGGTCATGCAAGCGTTGGCGCTGATCGATGCCGACGCACCCGACTGGAGATATGTCTGCAAGGTGTGGCCTCAGCCCCGCACCGAAGATCAGAACCTGATCGACCTCAAACTGGCGTCGGATCTTGGTATCGGTAAAAAGGTGATTTACTCGACCAATGTGGTCTCGCAAAATTTCATGCCCTACTTGTTGGCCGCCTGCGACATCTACGCCGCGCCTTCGCGGCTAGAGGGTTTTGGCATGATTCAAGTTGAAGCCAACGCCTGCGAGAGGCCAGTGATCGCAATCGATGCCATGGCATTTCGAGACACGATGGTCCACGGTGAGACAGCATTCCTGGCAAAGGTAGCAGAGGAAAGAACGATCACCGAGGCGCTCTACGGCGAAGGCCACGACAACGAGAGTGGTCATCGAATCGTGTTTCCCAATCCGCGCACAGCCGAATACCGAGCCAACGTGCCCGACATCGCCAAGTCCCTTCTGCTGCTCATGCGGGACAGCACTTTGCGGCAACGCATGGGAAAGGCGGGTCGAAAGCGCGTGGCCGAGTTATTCGATTATCGCCATGTAGCCAGGCAATTCGTAGAGATAGTCTCCGGCAGACTGGGTATCCAATAGAAGGCAACGAGAGCGAATACGTGCCCCTTCAACCCGTCACGCCAGCGAGGAGTTTATGTCCTTCGATGATAAGTCATTGGTTTCTATCGAGCAGGCCAAAGCGGCGGCACTGCAGATTCTGCTGCATAACGCACAGGGACCATTTCAAGGACTGCCTCGAACCGCTGGTTGGGGATACCCGGAACCGTACACCCGAGACCTGATGATTTCATCTCTCGGCTTTTTGGCCACCGGCAATGAGCAGCTTGCGGACGCTCTGGAGCGCACACTCGTGGCGCTTGCCAACAATCAGACGCCGCGCGGTCACATCCCATCCCTCGCACACGATCCAGCCAACCGAGGCTCAAGCGATTCGACGCCTCTCTTCCTCTTCGGGCTGGCTCTCTACAGAGTCTCGAAGAACCTACCGGAATTCCTCATGGAGGCAGCAGAGAGGGCCCGAAAGTGGATGCAGTACCAGAGCCCGGATGACAGAGTGATGGTGGCTCAGCTGCCTACCACTGACTGGCGTGATGAACAGTACGTGATGGGCTACGGGCTGTACGTGAATATGATCGTCTATGCATATCTTCGTCTTTATGGTGAACACGAGTCTGCCGAGCAACTGCGCGGATTGATGAGCCGTTTGGAAGTTAGTGGCGAACTGACGAATCGCTATGAGCAAGAGGCTCTTATCGAGCCGACCGCGCCGTACTACGCACTTTATTCATACAAAGTCATGAGCAGCGACCGCTTCGATCTGCTGGGCAACAGTCTGGCGATTCTGACTGGAATTGCATCGCCTCAATGGGCAGCGAATCTGCTGGCTTGGGTCGAAGCCGAGTGCGAGGCCATGCGGAGCCGCGGAGAACTTGCCGTGGATTTGCCGCCCTGTTTGTTTCCTTATATTCTGCCCCATCATGCGGATTGGCTGCCACGATACGAGCGTTATAACCGGCCTGGAGATTATCACAACGGGGGCGTGTGGCCCTTTATCTGTGGCTTCTATGTCGCAGCCTGCGTAGCGGCAGGGCAGATGGATCTGGCGGAGCACAAATTATTAGCGCTCACTGCACTGGTCAAGCCATGGCATGAAAACGCGGTGGAGTGGGGCTTCAACGAGTGGATTCACGCCCAAACCGGTAATCCCAGCGGCCGGGATTGGCAGACCTGGTCGGCAGCAATGTACTTATACGCTGCTGAGTGTGTGCGGCAGCAAGGGACCCCAATATTCGGCGAGATTCGCGGTTCCAGTCTGAATGCACACAGGTAGCAACAGAGAAGATCGAACCGTTTCCGACTGTAATTCAGAATGTTTGGTTGCAACCGAATGTCACTGCCGCCTAAACCGAACAGCACCGTGGAAGAGAAGAAGCTGCTTGAGTTGGAAAACTCAGCGAACGGC
Source organism: Occallatibacter sp. (assembly GCA_049582405.1). Taxonomy (GTDB): domain Bacteria; phylum Acidobacteriota; class Terriglobia; order Terriglobales; family Acidobacteriaceae; genus Telmatobacter. The sequence continues at coordinate 8,522 of JBAUTX010000159.1, forward strand.
AGGTGTGCCAATCGCAGATTGTCTCAACCGAGGGGTTCAGCCCAAATCGCTGTGCCCATTTTTGTGCCCATGCTCCTTCAAGATCCGTCGCAATATGTGCAATGCGGATAGCAAGCAGCGATTCTCGGATTTGGCCTAAGCGTGTGTCGTAAAGTGGCTTATAGCAACTGATTGCACCAGGAGGAGTGGCGAAATCGGCGGCTGTTAACCGAGGGATTATGGTTCAGATGCTGCTCAAAGACGGGCAGGCATTCACGTCAGAGGTTGCATCGGGGTCGTGAAGAAGCGCTGGCTTGAACCGCAGGAACGCGATGACCTCTGCGCGTATGCCCGCCTTGACAGCCCATTTGCAGCAGTCCATGAAGTCCGGTTCGAGGTCTAGATGGACAAAACGATTCCGCAGTGGCCGCAGCATCGAGAAGTGGACACCACGTTCCGATGCCGGAGTTCCGGCTGCGATCACCACCCAGCCTTCCGGGAGTCGGTATTCACCCAGTTTGCGATCAAGAACGAGCTGGTAGCAGTCGGCCCGGGTCATCTGGGGCGCCGAAGTCAACTCGTCGAGGAACAGAATGCCCTCCCCATTGAGCGGGAGGAATTTCGGCGGCACCCGCTCCGCACGATCTGCAGTGATCCGGGGCAAGCCGCGCAGATCAATCGGATCGAGTTGCACCGCACGGATGTCGAGGAATTCGCATTTGCGATCGGCGGCGACTTGAGAAACGATCTGCGACTTACCTACGCCGCATGCGCCCCTGACGTGCAGGGGCACATGTTCGCTGATCAGCGCATGAAGCGCCTCGTAGAGTTCTGAAGGTTTCATTGATTTAGATCCTTAGAATGGAGGGAGTCAGGAGAGGAGTATGGATGGATACGGCACGTTGGTTTGCATCGACGGCCACGATGCAACCAGACGCCTTTCGCTTGAACTCAGAATCAGAATTACAGTTCGACGCCGTCCGCCGCTGAGCAAGCGTTTAATCGCGCGCTGCCCAGGTCGCTTCTGGAAGCCTGGTGCCAAGCCGACATTCCGGGAGTAATCCTGGGGAGAATATGTAACGAGCAGAAAACACAACCGTTATTCAGATTCTTGTTCTACTGCATGCATTGGCTGCACGATTTTGGCCGAAATCAACTCTGCCGCCCAGAAGGATGAAGTGCAGAGTCAGTTCATCCCAGCCTTTATCTGAATCAGCAGCATTCTGACTGGAGATTTCGCCGAGATGCCGTGGGTCAGCATCGGGGGCATGTAAACAAATGAGCCTGGCCCAGCGTTGACTTTATCATTGCCCAAGAGGACTTCAGCGTCTCCATCAAGGAAATAAAGGATGGCGGGCGTCGGGGCTGAATGCGCGGAGAGTTCCTGGCCCGTCGAGAAGCCAAACAGCGTGACGTTAACTTTTTCGTCCTTGTGCAGGATGCGGCTCAGGATCCCGTCTTCTGGTGGCGCGGACTCCTTGTGCAGGTCTGCTAGAAATGTGTAGTCCATAGATTTCTCCTTGTGTACGCGCCGTAAGGTGCGGTGTGACAGATGAAGCATTTTCAAGGCAGGACTCGTTCGATCAAAGGCACCGCGTTGAGTTCGTTGGTTGCTCGGAGATT
>JBAUTX010000160.1:0-26161 GCA_049582405.1 Occallatibacter sp.
ACCTGGTCCGGCGCATCCACGAGGCGGCTAAGGTGCTGCCGCTGGAACAACTGGCGATCAGCCCTCAGTGCGGCTTTGCCTCCACGATGGAGGGCAATCTGCTGACCGAAGACCAGCAGTGGGCCAAGCTCCAGCTTGTGGTGGATACGGCACGCGCCGTGTGGGGTTGACGGGGACACAGCGGTGTCAAGGGAGTTGACGTGTGCACATACACGGCAGGCAGAGGTCCATGGGAAATTGAAACAGGAGGAGAGATGAGCAACGATTTGATGCACGGCCCACTGGAGACGGTGGCAACGAAGGGATTGGGCAGACGCGACCTGTTGAAGGGAATCGCCGCGTCCGTGGGTGGTGGCGCGCTGTGCGCTTCTCTGCCCGCATCCGCTCGCGCTGCGGAGAATGCCCCGGGAGGCTATCCGGCGCCCCCACCGGTGGCGGGGGATGCCATCCTTGCCTCCAACAGCGCACCGGTTGTCGAAACTGCGTCCGGGAAGGTGCGGGGCTTTGGGCGCAAAGGGATTTGGGTCTTCAAAGGGATTCCCTACGCGGATGACACGTCCGGGGCCAACCGCTTTATGCCGCCGCAGAAGGCGAAGCCGTGGAGCGGCGTGCGCAGTTCCATGCAGTTTGGCAATGTGTGCCCCCAACCGGCGCGCGGCGGATGGAAGAACGACGAGGAAGCCTGGCTCTTCTCGTGGGATGACGGCGTGCCCGGTGAAGACTGCCTCCGCGTGAACATCTGGACGCCCGGCATCCACGACGGGAAGAAGCGGCCGGTGATGGTGTGGCTCCACGGTGGCGGGTACACGGCCGGATCGGGCCAGGAGCTGCTCTCGTACGACGGCGAGAATCTGGCGCGGCACGGCGATGTGGTGGTCGTGTCGCTGAATCATCGGCTGAATGTCTTCGGTTTTCTGAATCTGTCGAAGTACGGGAGTCAGTTCGCGGAATCGGCCAATGTGGGCATGCTGGACATTGTGGCGGCGCTCGAGTGGGTCCGCGACAACATCGCAGCGTTCGGTGGTGATCCGAATCTGGTCACCATTTTTGGTCAGTCCGGCGGGGGCGGAAAAGTGACGGCGCTGATGGCCATGCCCTCCGCGAAAGGGTTGTTCCATCGCGCGATCGTCGAGAGCGGCTCACTGATGTATGGAGCGACGGAGGAGCAGTCGCAGAAGCTGGCGGATGCCTTGCTGGCGAAGCTTGGCATCGATGCGTCTTCCATCGAGAAGTTACAGCAGATTCCCGTGGAGCAGCTGGAAGCCGCCGCGGTGGCGGTGACGCAGCGGCCCATGCCACGGTCCGGCATCATCGATTTCCGGCACATTGGCGCCATGCTCGGCTGGGCTCCGGTGGTCGACGGCAAGGTGCTTCCGCGGCAGCCATTCGCGCCGGATGCGCCCGCGCAGTCTGCGCAGATTCCGCTGCTGGTGGGCACGACGCTGAACGAGTTTGTCAGCGCGATCAATCACCCCGAGTTCATGGAGATGACCGAGGACGCGCTCAAGGGCCGTGTGCACGAAGCTTTCGGGGACAAGGCCGGCAACATCATTGCGGCGGCAAAGTCGGTGTATCCGAACGCCCTTCCATTCGAGCTTTGGTCGGTGATTGCCGTGAGCGGCGTGCGAGCCTCGGCCCTGACGCAAGCGCGGCTGAAGGCTGCCCAGGGCGCGGCGCCCGCTTACTGCTACCAGTTTGCCTGGCAAACGCCCGTGCTGAACGGACGCCCCATGTCCTTCCACTGCTCCGAGCTGGCGTTTGTGTTTGACAACACGGACCGGTGCGAAAACATGACCGGCGGCGGGCCCGCTGCGCGCGAGCTGGCCGCAAAGATGAGCGATGCCTGGATTCACTTTGCTCGCACGGGCGATCCCAACCATCCGGGGCTTCCCCACTGGGCTCCGCTGACCGCGGAGACGAATGCCACGATGGTCTTCGACACGCAGTGCGAACTGCGGAATCGCTATGACCAGGCGCTGCAGGACGCGACCAACAGCGTGTAGGGACGAAGGGGCCGGCAATGCAACGGCCGGCCCCCTTTTGCTGCATGCATGCGGATCGGCATCGTTCAGGTCTCATCGCTGGCGATTGCCGAGCCGCTTCCCGCACTGGGCAATGCGGGCTCCCACCGCGCTGACCGGCCTTCCGCGGATCAGCGTGGACGCAGCGTGCCCTTCCGCACCGCGCGGCATCGAGCCCTGCTCGTGAGAGTGGGCATCCCCTCCTTGCAACACCATTATTGTCTTCGCAATTTTGCCCCGTGGATGGACTGCTCTGCCCGCGCGGGACCCGCTCCGCATGGATGCAAGGATCGACTCTCCAACAGACGGGCAGCACGCTTCCTTCCGCGTCACCCATCCATGTGATGGGAATCACGGCGGGTTCAGTGTCAACGGGCACGCAATGGAAGGTCTAGGAGTGCACGGAGCAAAGCGCGGCGAAATGATGCCAAACTGCCTGCCTCTGCATCGAACGCCGGAACAGGAGAAGCTGCATGAACTATCCGGTCTGGGACGTCGCATTTGGCGCCGGTCTGCTGATTGCACTGGTCGCGGTGCTGCATGTGTTTGTGTCTCATTTTGCCGTTGGCGGCGGGCTCTTCCTCGTGCTCACGGAGCGACGAGCCCGGCGCAGGAACGACACGGAACTGCTCGGCTGGCTGAAGAAGCACAGCAAGTTCTTTGTGCTGGTGACGGTGGTTTACGGCGCGGTGAGTGGCGTGGGCATCTGGTTCACGATTGGACTCATCAGCCCGATGGCGACCAGCAACCTGATTCACGCATACGTCTGGGGATGGGCGATTGAGTGGGTGTTCTTCTTTGTGGAGATCACCGCCGCACTGCTCTATTTCTACGGGTGGGACAGGCTGGAGCCGCGGCTGCATGAGTGGTACGGATGGGTGTACTTCATTGCGGCATTCGCCAGCATGGTGATCATCAACGGGATCATCTCCTTCATGCTGACGTCCGGGAGCTGGGTGAAGAATCACGAGTTCTGGAAGGGGTTCTTCAATCCGACGTACTACCCATCGCTCGCCTTTCGCTTTGCCATTGCGCTGGCGCTTGCAGGGGTGTATGCGCTTATTACGGCGAGTGTGGAAAAGGACACGGCGTTGAAGGCGCGCATTGTGCGCTGGAGCGGGTTGTGGATTGTGCCGTCGCTGGCCGTTCTACCGCTTCTTGGCTGGTGGTACATCCGCAGAATTCCGGCAGATGTCTGGGCGAGCGCGCGCGGCTCCATGCCGACGGGTACACAGTATGCGACGCTTGCGGTGATTCTGTTAGGCATTACGTTTGTCCTTGCCGTTCTCACGCTGATCCGCCCGGCCCGTATCCACCTGGCGTTCAGCATGCTTGTCGCGCTGGCTGCTCTTGGCGCGATGGGCTCGTTTGAGTTTGTGCGCGAGGCCATTCGCAAGCCATTCGTCATTTCCAACTACCTCTACGCAAACTCGCTGTACTCCGCGACGATTCCGGGCGATGGGGGCTTCAGCGTGGATGAGGTCAACGATGCCGGCGTGCTGCAGACGGCGAAGTGGGTCAAGGTCCGCACACTGACGGCCGCAGATCAAGCCACCGTGGGACGTGAGATTTTCCGCGTGGAGTGTGAAAGCTGCCACACGGTGGACTCCTATCGGGGCATCAAGCACTACCTTGTGCTTCGGCAGTGGGACCAGAACAGGATTCAGGCCATGGTCGGCGGCTTGTCCTTTATGCACAACAACGTGATGCCGCCGTTTGCCGGGACTGATGCGGAACGCGGCGCGCTGGCAGCTTTTTTGAGTTCCATTCATCCAATGGCGGCGAACGCACCCGTCGCTACGGACGGCCCGACGGTGTTTGCACAGAACTGCTCGATGTGCCACCAGGAGCGAGCCGGCGACGCGATGTTCAAGAATCTGCCGACGGATCCCAAGGCCGCCAGCGAGGCCATGAAGGACCTGACAAGCCTCTTCCCGCTGATGCCTGACCTGAAACTGACCGATCAGCAGCGGCTGGCGCTGGCGCAATGGGTGAATGCGGAGCGCGCAGCCAAAGGGATCAGCGCAGCAGCGCAGGGAGGCAATTGAAATGATGCAGACCAATCTGATTCCGACCATCGACCCCAATCCGCTGCCTGCTCCTTTCTGGGTCTTCAAGCTGCTGCTGGTGGTGACGTTTTTTCTGCACATCCTCGCGATGAACTTCATGGTGGGCGGAGCGGTTGTGGCTCTCTGGGCCAAGTGGCGCGCGAAGGATCGAGCGCATGGGGACCGCGTCTTCTTTGACGTGACGAGGAAGCTGCCCTCTCTGCTGCCAGCAACCATCACACTGGGCATTGCGCCGCTGCTGTTCATGCAGGTGCTCTACGGCCGCTTCTTCTATACTTCGTCCATCGTCATGGCATGGCCGTGGTTCCTGGTGCTTGTGTTTCTCACCATTGCCTACTACGGCTTCTACTACGTCTCGTTTCGCAGTGGGCAACATCCGGGTCGAGCGGGCAGCGTGATGCTGTCGAGCGTGATCCTGATCTTCGTGATTGGCTTCCTGTTCAGTAATAACCTCACGCTGAGCCAGACGCCTTCGCGCTGGGGCGATAAATACTTCGCCGATCCTTCCGGCTGGAACCTGAACCTTACAGAACCTACGCTCATCCCGCGCTTTCTGCACTTTATGGTGGCTGCAGTGGCGATTGGCGGGCTGCTACTTGTCTTTCTGGCATTGGCCAACTGGACGCGTGACAACGCCTATGCCAAAGCGCTTCTTCAGTTTGGCGGCAAGACATTTCTGTACGCGACGATGGCGCAATTCGCCGTGGGCATCTGGTTCCTGATCAGTCTTCCGAGGGCGATGCGCATGCTGTTCATGGGCGACAACGCGCTGGCGACGGGGCTCTTTCTGGTGGGCCTGGCGGGCGGTGTTGCCGCCATCGTCCTGATGTCGGATGCGCTGCGGAAAGAGAATTTGCGTACGGCCGCATATGTGGTGCCGGGTATCCTCGGCGTCGTCATCCTCTCCATGTCAGAGATGCGAGACATCCTACGCGATGCCTACCTTCAGTCCTACTTCCGTCCCGAACAATTTGTTGTAAAGACACAGTGGTCTGTCTTTCCGCTCTTTCTCCTGCTCTTCATCGGCGGAGTGATTCTGTGGTTTGTGATGCTGGCGCGGTACGGACTGTTCAGTGGTCCCAAAAAGTCCGGTCAGGCACCCTCTGTGCCTTCCAATTAACAGCGATAGAACAGCTCGAAAGGAGTTCACACCATGACAGAAACAGGGAATCGTCTACCTTTGATCGGCGAAGTTGCGCCGGAGTTTGAAGCGGATACGACGCAAGGCAGGATTCGCTTTCCCGGCGACTTCAAGGGAAAGTGGGTGATCTTTTTCAGTCATCCTGCGGACTTCACGCCGGTGTGCACGACGGAGTTCATCACGTTTGCAACGATGCAGGAAGAGTTTCGCAAACTCAACTGCGAGTTGCTGGGACTCTCGATTGACAGCACCTTCAGCCATATTGCGTGGCTGCGCACCATCCGGGAGCGGGTGGAATTTCGCAATCATCGCGACGTGGAAGTGATGTTCCCTGTGATTTCGGACCTGACGATGGACGTGGCGCGAGCGTACGGGATGCTGCAACCGGCTGCCAGCACGACGCAGGCCGTGCGCGCGGTCTTCATGATCGACCCGGAAAGCAAAGTGAGGGCGATCCTGTATTACCCACTCAGCAACGGCCGGAACTTTCAGGAGATCAAGAGGCTGCTGGTGGCCATGCAGACGACGGACAAGTACGGCGTGGCGACTCCCGCCGACTGGCAGCCAGGCGAAGAGGTCATTGTGCCGCCGCCTGGGTCGTGCGGAGCCGCGAAAGACCGCATGGAAGCGAAGGATCCATCGATTCGCTGCATCGACTGGTTCCTGTGCTTCAAGAAGCTCCCAGTGAGTTCTGCAGGGGAACCTGCGAAGCCGAAGGAGTTGGCAGGCGCGGGTTCAGGCTCACGGTAGCGCTGCTCGCGCTGCGTCTGCAAAGAAGGACGTACCCCGGAGGTTCCCCCACAAGGAACCCCCGGGTTCTCGGGGCGGTGCGTCTACCCCCAGAGCACTTCATGCATCCCGGCAACCGAAAGGCGAAGCTGCGGAGCGGCTACTTGGCTGCTTCCTTCTCAGGAGTCGCAGCTTCAGGGGTCGCTGCTTCGGGAGTCGCGGTGAAGTCGCCTGTGACACCGAAAGGATCGACTTCGACGCTGCCGGCGATTTTGCCGGAGTCATCGAGCGTGGCGGTGTAGGTCAGGGTCAGCGGGCTGCCGTTGTAGTCCATGTCGTACTTCCAGGTCACCTTACTGCCATCCACACTGCCAGTCACCTGGACATCCTTGTCGGCGTTTTCCCCTTTGCAGGTGCCGGTAATCTTGTTGTCAGTCTCGACGAACTTGCATGTCTGGTCGCTTTCATTGCCGGCAATGCTGTTGTGAATGGACCACTGGCCGCTCAGGCCGGGGCCACCAGCGGCAAACGCTGACGCAGTAAAGAGCAGAATGGAGAGGGCGGCAAGGGTCTTCATGGGAGTCTTTCGCCTTTCAAGTCGATGCGATGATTCGCATCGCGGTGGATGCACGCTTCACCGGCAGGGATTCTCTCCGGCTGGCGAAGCGTGCGCGTTGCGCTTAGAACGAAACAGCCTTTTGCAAAGGCAGATCCTGCGAGGATCCACCGACGCGGATGACGTAGTGGCCGGGTACGAGCTTCCAGGAGTCGGATGCCTCATCGTAGATGGTCAGGCGATCCCGGCTGACCGGAACGGTGACATCTTTCGACTCGCCGGGGGCAAGGTCCACGCGTGCCCAACCGATGAGACGCTTCGGCGGTTCACCGGCTGCGTCCGGAAGGGATGCGTAAACCTCTGCGATTTCTGTGCCGGCGCGCTTGCCTGTGTTCTTGAGGGTGAAGGAGACGCTGGTGGTGTCACCCGGCGTGACCGAGAGGCCGGAGTACGCGTAAGCGGTGTAGGAAAGGCCGAAGCCGAAGGGGAAGAGGACGGGCTTCTTCTCCGCGTCGTACCACTTGTAGCCCACCTTCAGGCCTTCGTCATAGTAAGTCTGAAATGGGGGAAGGCCCTTGGCCATTTTGCTCATGATGTTGGAAATGTCCGCACCGGGAGCGCTGAAGTTGATTTCAGACTCTGGCGGAGGAAGGACGAGCTTGGGATGCGGCAGGTCGGCATCGGACTTCGGGAAGGTGATGGCGAGCTTGCCGGTGGGATTCACCGCGCCGGTGAGGATGTTGGCGAGAGCCTCTGCGCCGCGGATGCCCGGATACCAGGCCTCGACCACGGCCGGAACGCTGTCGATCCAGGGCATGGTGGCAGGGCTGCCGGTCTCAAGCACGACGACGGTTTTAGGGTTGGCGGCTGCGACGGTTTCGATGAGTTTGTTCTGGTCCGCGGAGAGATCGAGCGTGGAGAGATCCATGCCCTCTGACTCCCACTGATAGGCGAAGACGACGGCCACATCGGCGGACTTGGCCGCGGCGGCCGCCGCTTGCAGATCATCGCCGGAGACATAGGAGACCTTTGCCGAGGCCATGGTTGCCTGCAGCGCGCGCAGTGGCGAGCTTGGCAGCCACTCGGGCCTCATGAAGGATTCCATGATGCTTTTCGGCTTTGGCGGCGCCACGACCGAGCCACCTGGAGCGTCAACCTGCGCGGAGCCACCCCCTGTGATGACGCCCACGTCGGCATGTCCGCCGATGAGGACGACGGAGCGCACGCCGGAAGAGAGCGGTAGCAGGGCGTGCTCATTCTTCAGGAGCACGATGCTCTTCTCGGCCATCTTCTGCGCGATGCGATATCCGCCTTCGACATCGGGGACCTGCTTGACGACTGGATGGTCGAAGAGACCGGAGGCGAAGATGGTGCGCAGAATCCGATGGACGTGTTCATTGATCTCGTCCTGGGAGACGGCGCCGCTTTCGACGGCTTTCTTGAGCGGGTCGCCGAAGAAGATCTTGTCGGGCTGCTCCATGTCGAGCCCGGCGTGAGAAGCCTTCTCGGTCGAATGGGTTCCACCCCAGTCTGATAGGACAAACCCCTTGAAGTTGAAATCCTTCTTGAGAACATCGCCGAGCAAATAGCTGTTCTCGCATGCAAAGTCGCCATTGACGCGGTTGTAGGAACACATCACGCCGCCCGCATCGGAAAGACCAAGAGCAATCTCGAAGGCGCGCAGGTCGGTCTCGCGCATGGCCCGCTTGCTGATGTTGGCATTGACAGCGTTGCGGCCACTTTCCTGGTCATTAACCGCGTAGTGCTTGAGGTCGCCAATGATGTGCACGGACTGGACGCCTTTTTCGACGTTGCCGTCCAGAACTCCGGCGAGGAGCGGATCTTCGCCCTGGTACTCAAAGGTGCGGCCGTTGCGTGGCTCGCGGGGCAGGTTCACACCGCCGCCGAGCGTCATGCTGTATCCCTGGTTCCTCAGCTCGCGGCCGATGAGCGCGCCATACTCGAACGCCGCCTCCGGATCCCAGGACGATGCCGCTCCCAGATTGTTCGGCAATACGGTGGAGTATCGCCCGGCTGCCGCGCCGCGCGTGACGCCGTAGGCCGAGTCTGCCATCTGGATGGCGGGGATGCCGAGGCGAGGAATCGCATTCGTGTAGCCGGCGCCGCCGTTGGACTCCGATGGTGCGTTCGAAAAGAACGGCATGCCCTGGCCGTGCAGCAGAGAGATCTTTTCGTCGAGCGTCATCTCTTTGATGACCAGGTCGGCGCGCTGGTCGGGAGACAGAGTGGTGTCGGACCACGCGTAGTGTTTCGGTTTGGTCATCCACGGGAGCTGGGAGAATGCCCAGGATCCCGAGAGGACCGCGAACCCAAGAGCAAGCGACTGTACGATGCGTCGTTTCATAGATCGAATTGCCTTTCTGGCCTTTACCGAATGAAGTTTTGGAGATTCCACCTGCGATTTGCCATCTTAGTGCATCGCGTGTGAGGCGGTCACTTCTTCCGGCGATGGCCGCTTCATCAGGAATGGAAGTGGAATGAGCAGGGCGACCATCACCCCAAGGACGAAGAAGGCGCTGATATAGGCAAGGACGTTGGCCTGCGCGTCCACGATCTGCTGGAGCTGGGCAAGCGAGCGCTGGCCTGCATCGGCGACACTGCTGCCGGTGAGAATGGCGGATTGCTGCAGTGCCGACAGATAGCGGTCAAAGAAGACGTTGCCGTGGTGGAGATGGGATGCGAGCGCTACACGGCTCATCTGCCGGTGGCGCGTGAGATACGCCACAAGGAACGAAGTGCCCACGGCGCCACCCAGGTTGCGCGCGAAGTTGCTGATGCCGGAGACCTGATTATTGTCCTGCTGGCGCATGCCGACGTAGGCGAGCGTGCTGATGGGAATGAAGATGAGCGGCAGGCCAACCACCTGAAAGACGCGCATCCAGACAATATGCGCAAAGTCGATATCAGGCGTAATGCGCATCATCCAGAACATGCTGGCCGAGGTGAGCAGGAAGCCAACGGCGATGACCTTGCGCGGGTCGAACTTGCTGCCCAGAATACCGGCGACAGGCATGAGCACGGCGAGTGCGATGCCTCCGGGCGAAAGCGCCAGGCCGGCGCGCTCGGCGGTGTAGCCGAGCTGCAGCTGGAGAAACTGCGGGATCAGAATCGTGGATCCGTTGAGCACCATGCCGAGCGTGAAGTTGGAAATAGTGGCGGAGGCGAAGTTCCGCTTCCTGAGCAGGCGCAGCTCGATGATGGGGTGAGGATGCGTCCATTCACGCCAGAGCATGGCAACCAGCGCCGCGACCGCGACAGCAGCAGCGATGCGGATGACGCCGGAATCGAACCACTCGAGTTGCTCGCCCATGTCGAGCACGTACTGCAGGAAGCCCACGCCAAGAGCGATGGTCGCGATGCCGATGTAGTCTGTGCTTTCACGACGCCTCTGGCGGGCTTCGAGCACATGCGGTGGATCGTGCACGACACGCTGCGTGAGGAACAGCGAGAGGATACCGATGGGAACGTTGATGAAGAAGATCCAGTGCCAGCTGTAGTTGTCGGTAATCCAGCCGCCCAGTGTGGGACCGATGGCCGGAGCCACCACAATCGCCATGCCGTAGATGGCGAAGCCCATGTTGCGCTGCTCGGACGTGAATGTGTCGGCGAGGATGGCCTGCTCGCTTGGCCCGAGCCCACCGCCGCCGAGGCCCTGCATCACGCGAAAGAGAATGAGCATGGGAAGACTTGCCGCGAGGCCACAGAGCATGGAACTGAGTGTGAACAGCACGACGCAGGCCATGTAGAAGCGCTTGCGTCCGAGGCGCGTGGAGAGCCAGCCGCTCATGGGCAGGATGATGGCATTCGATACGAGGTAGCTGGTCTGCACCCAGGTGCTTTCATCGGCGGTGGCGCCGAGATTGCCGGCGATATGCGGCAGAGCGACGTTGGCAATGGAGGTATCGAGCACCTCCATGAAGGTGGCCAGCGTGACCGTCATGGCGACGATCCAGGGATTGAATTTTGGAGCGGCTACCTGAGCCATACCGTGGCCTCAACGGACATGCCGGGACGGAGGCGGTCCAGATTGTCCCGGCTCGCGTTGAGACGAATGCGGACCGGCATGCGCTGCACCACCTTGATGAAGTTGCCGGTGGCGTTCTCTGGCGGCAGCACGCTGCTGCGTGCGCCGGTGATGGCGGGAATGCCTTCCACGGTTCCTTCAAAGTCCTTCTCCAGGGCGTCAACGTGGACTTTCGTCCGCTGGCCGGCCTGCATGCGCGTCAGCTGCGTCTCCTTGAAGTTCGCCGTCACCCAGGTGTCGCCCGTGGCAACGATCATCATCAGAGGCTGGGCCTCGCTGATGCGGTTGCCAATCTCGGCGCTGCGCTGGGTCACGATTCCGCGCACGGGGGCGACGATGTGGCAGAAGCTCAAATTGAGCGCGGCACGTTGCAGCTGCGCCGCGGCGACCTCGACGTTGGCCTCGGCTGTGGCGAGGTCAGCCTGGCGGATGGCGAGCTGGTGCGGAGCGGTGCGGGCAATCTGGGTGCGCTTTGCCGATTGCGCTTCCACGTCGGACTTGCGCTCTTCCACGACCTTCTCTGCGGAGAGGACGCTGGCTTGCGCCGCGGCTGCATTGGCGTCGGACGAGCTGGCTGCAGCCACGGCCCGCTCGTAGTCCTGGCGCGAGATGGTTCCGGCCTGGAAGAGCTGCTCATAGCGCTTCAGATCGGCATCATCCCGGGATCGCAGGGCGTCGGCTTCCGCGAGTTTGGCCGAGGCGCTGGCCAGATCCTGAGAAGTCCCTGCAAAAGCGGCCCGGGCCTGCGCCAACTGCGCGTCGCCTGCAACGGCAGCCTCAGTATTGTCTGCCTGCGTGATGGCAAGATTCGGGCGCTGCGCATGCAACTGCGCAACGGCCTGATCGTATTGCGCCCTGGCCTGCGCGTAGGCGACGCTCTGCTCGCTGGCCTCGAGATCCACGAGGGGCTGGCCGGCTTCGACCATCTGGTTATCCGACACGTGGACAGAAGCGATGGTGCCGCCAATTCTGGCGCTCACTACGTTGAGATGTCCATCGACCTGCGCGTCATCGGTGGACTCGAATCCGTGCGAGTAGACGCCCCACCCGGTGGCGCCCGCGCACACGAGCAGCGCCGCGAGAGCGGCCATGACAATGCGGCGGGCCTCCTGCCTGGTTTTCTTTTGAGGAGGCGTTGCGAGGGTGGCGGTCTGTGGCATACTTAAAAAGATACTGACCAGTCAGTTTTCTGTCAACAGGAAAGTCGAAGGGTGCTTAAATAGATGGAGTGGCCCATGCAAGCACTGAGTAAACAACAGCTTCGGACCAGGGAGACGCAGGCGCGGCTGCTCGCCGCCGCCGAGCAGGTCTTTGTGCGGGACGGGTACGAAGCAGCCCAGCTGGATGAGATTGCAGCCACGGCGGGCAGAAGCAAGGGCGCGGTTTATACGCACTTCAAGAGCAAAGAGGACTTGTTCCTGGCGCTGTTTGAGCATCGGACCCGCGCGTACATTGATCGGTTGGTCTCGCGTCTCAGAGAATGCCGCAGCAGGAAGGAACAGCTCGAGGCCTTTCGTGCGTTCTATGTCGGGCTTGCGCAAGACAGCACGTGGCCTATCCTGACGCTCGAATTCAAGCTCTTCGCGCTGCGCCACCCGGAATGGAAAGAGCGCTTCCGCAAGACCTTTGAGATGGCCAAACCGCCCCAGGGTGAAGAAAGCGATGCGGGGATGTTCGGGCACCTTGGCAGCGAGCAGAAACCAGACAATGAACTGGCGCTGGTGGCGCTGGGACCGATTCTCTCCGGCCTGATCCTGGAAAGCCACTTTGAACCGGCAGTGCTCTCGGAACAGGGGCTGCGCAGGATTCTTGGCCGCATCTTTGACGCGCTCTTTGCGGCTATGGCATCGCACTGAGGGGTCCGATGCCATCAAGACCCGTTGAGGAACCGCCGACAAAGCCTTAGGAGCGGATGGCGTGGCACCCCGCCCGGTTCTCCCTTGGAAGGGTCCATCCGTCGTTGCGCGTAGTGGACATGGGTCCGGTAGCAGGACTGGATGAGCCGGCAGAAGTACGCGATGGAGCGAACCCAGGCCTTGAGCGAACACTGATGCGGGGTTACTGGAACACATTGCAGGCGCAATGCGGGTACGAGCGATGCTGAGTTCTCTCAAGTTGCTGGTTGGAAAGTCGCTTCAGGCTGGTGCCGGGAGGGGGGGTCGAACCCCCATGACCGCAAGGGTCGGCGGATTTTGAGTCCGCTGCGTCTGCCAGTTCCGCCATCCCGGCTTGCCGTTCCAAGCTGCAGGCATTAGGTCTGCAGTGCACCGGCTGAGGAGCGCTTGCAGGGACGCGCTCATCCTGGCGTCCGTTGCCGCTTCCAGTGCAACGCCAGTATCGCATAACGGTCGAACCGGCTCCAACTGAGACGACGGATCCGACAAGCCCACCGCAAGGGAGATGACTCAGCCTGCGTGCCACCGCCTCTTGAAAGGCGCCGCGCTCAACTGGCATAAGTTCCAGTTGTCCGCTGATTCGCTCGGTCCTATGAATTAGGACAAAGATGCGCGATCTGGACGTACCGCCGACACCCATTGACGCGATCACAAGCCCGTTCGTGCGTTTTGCACGGATGGAGGCCGCTGGCGGCATTGTGCTGCTGGCCGCAACGGTGGCGGCACTGGTGTGGGCCAACTCTCCCTGGCAGCACAGTTATGTTGAAGTCTTTGAACGACCGCTTACCATCGGATTCGGCCGGTTCCTTGTGACAGAGAACTGGCACGCGTGGATCAACGATGGCTTGATGGCGCTGTTCTTTTTTCTCGTCGGACTTGAAATCAAGCGCGAAGTCCTCGTGGGAGAACTGTCCTCCCTGAGCCGGGCGGCTCTGCCTTTCGTCGCGGCGATTGGCGGGATGGTCGTGCCAGCGCTGATCTACCTCTCCATCGCGCAGGGTGAGGACCTGAGCAGGGGATGGGCCGTGCCCATTTCAACGGACATCGCGTTCACACTCGGCACCCTGGCCTTCCTTGGCAACAGGGTGCCCATCTCACTGAAAGTCTTTGTGACGGCGCTGGCGATTGTGGACGATATTTTTGCAGTCATCGTGATTGCCGCGTTCTATACGAGTACGATTCACTATCTCAGCCTTGCCCTGGGCCTTGCATGCATTGTCGCTGCATTCGTTGCGAACCTGCTCGGCGTTCGCAATCCTGCGATCTATGCGACCATCGGAATCGCTGCCTGGCTCTCCATTCTCAGCTCCGGCGTGCATGCAACGATTGCCGGAGTTCTTCTGGCTTTCACGATCCCGGCAGGTACTTATCTGGATAAGTCCCAGTTCCTCGCACAGGGGCGATCCCTGCTCAGCAAGCTCGATCGTGCGGATGCCAACTCCCTTGAGGAACATTCGATTCTTGATACCCTTGAACGGAAGATCGGGCTGGTTGAATCGCCGCTGCACAGAATTGAACAAGCGCTGCAACCCTGGATCAGCTTTCTGGTGATGCCGCTATTTGCTCTCGCAAATGCGGGTGTGAATCTGTTTGAGGCTGGAGGTGCGGCGATCAAACACCCGTTGAGCCTGGGTATTGTGTTTGGTCTGGTCCTTGGCAAACCTGCAGGCATCTGGCTTTTCAGCATTCTGGCAGTCAAATCCCGTCTGGCTACTTCACTCGCGCAAGTGTCATGGAGACAGGTTCTCGGGGCGGCCTGCCTTTGTGGGATCGGCTTCACGATGTCGATCTTCGTCGCAGGCCTTGCATTCAACACAGCCCAGCTACTCGACATTGCCAAGATCGCCATCCTTGCCGCATCTCTTCTGTCAGCCATTTTGGGCTGCTTGATGTTGACGAGAAGGGCGCCATCGATTGCACCTCCCGAAGAGCGCGGATGACCTTCCTGGTGCCATCGACAGCGACGTTCTTTGGCGCGCATTTGCGGTGTGCGGCAGGAGGCAGGTGCTCGAACGGGCTGCTTCGTTGATGTGCGAGCAGGTCTGAAAAAGCACGGGGCCTGCAACGTGTGTCGCAGGCCCCGCTGTGTGTGAGGGAGATGCTATTCAGGCAGCGTGACCGAGCCGGCAACGCTGAAGTTGCCCGTGACGGTGGGCGCGCCGGTGTTGGGCTGGCCTCCGCCGACCGAGACCGTATACTGGCCCTCGGCGATGATGGGATCGCCCTTGTCATTGACCATGCTTATGTCGCGCGGCTTGAGGTAGAAGCTCACCTTCTTTGATGCGCCGGGCTGGAGATGCACACGCTCGAAGGCCCGCAGCGCGCGCATTGGAGCACCGGTCGTGCCGGGGAAGCTGAGGTAGAGCTGCGCCACTTCGTCGCCCGCGCGGTCGCCGGTGTTGGTGACCGTGACCTCAGCCGTCATGGGCTCGCCCGCATGCACGGGCGCCGTGGGCAGCGTGAGGCCGCTGTAAGCGAATTTGGTGTAGCTCAACCCGTAGCCGAAGGGATAGAGCGGCGTGCCGGTGAAGTAGCGATAGGTGCGGTTCTTCATCGCGTAGTCTTCAAACGGCGGAAGCTGATCGACGCCCTTGTAGAAGGTGACCGGCAGGCGGCCAGCGGGGTTGTTCCAGCCGGAGAGCGTCTGCGCGACGGCCATGCCGCCTTGTTCGCCCGGATACCATGCGTCGAGAATCGCGTTGGCGTGGTCGTTGGCCCAGTTGACGGCGAGCGCGCTGCCGTTGGTGAGCACGACAACAAGCGGCTTGCCTGTGGCCCCGAGCGCTTCGAGCAGGTCTTCTTCAGGCTTGGGCAGGTCGATGCTGGTGCGGTCGCCGCCGAGGAAGCCGGGCTGCTTCACCTGCATCTCCTCGCCTTCCAGTTCGCTGGTGATGCCGACAACCGCCACCACAACGTCGGCATCCTTGGCGGCCTGAATCGCCTCGGGCTGCGGCGTCATGTCCACCTTGGACCAGACCAGCTTCGCACTGGTCACCTGGGTGTCGGGCTGGCCGTAGTCCACTGTGATGGGATAGGCCTTGCCTTTTTCCATGTGGACCAGGCCAAGCTTGGTTGCGACTGTCTCGCCGCGGAACTCCATTGTCACCGGCTTGCCGTCCACTGAGATGCGGAAGAAGCCGTTGGCTTCCAGCCCAAGGTTGTAATCGGCCGTCTCAGGCGCCGTCAGCGTGCCTTCCCAGTGGATGCCGATCGGCCCCTTGCCGGAGACTTCGGCGGGCAGCGCCTGCGCCGCCGTGTCAATGCCGGTCTCGTCGCGCGTAGCCAGCACCTTCGGCTTCGCGGTGAGCGCACTCAGATCGAGAGGAGGCCGCTCCGTGTAAGTGGCCTTCACGCCCGGCTTGCCGTCGATCTTCAGCGCGCCGGCTGGAACGGGCTCTGCGCTCTTGCTCAGGAACTGCGTGCCTTCTACATAGTGAATGGTGTCATTGGCAAACTCATTCCGCATTCCTTCAAGAATCGAAACCGTGTGCAAGGGAATGCCGTTGTAGTTGCCGAGCAGAAACTTCGTCTGGCTGGCCAGCGGGCCGATGAGTGCGATCTTGATGCCCTGCGTCTTCAGCGGCAGCGTACCGTCGTTCTTGAGCAGCACCATCGACTCGTTGGCGAGGTGCAGCGCCAGCGCCTTGTGGCCGGCGCTGTTGAGCGCGTCCTCGTTGATGCGCGTGTAGGGCACCATGGCCGGCGGATCGAAGAGGCCGAGCTTGATGCGCGCGGTGAAGAGGCGCGTGACCGCCGTGTCAATGTCGCTCTCTTTCAGGGAGCCCTCTTTCACGGCGTCGATGTAGGGCTTGTAGTCGTGGTCATCCTTGACCTTGGCGAAGAAGTCGGCGCACTCGTTGTCCATGCCGCGCGCAAGGCTGATGCCCGAGGCCTGCGACTGGGTGGGCTTGAAGTGGTGGCCGGCGAAGATGTCGATGACCGCGCCGCAGTCGGAGACGACGTAGCCCTGGAAGCCCCACTTGCCGCGAAGCTGATCTTCCAGCAGGAACTGGTTGGCGCAGGCCGGTTCGCCGTTGATGCTGTTGTAGGCGCACATCACGGAGCCTGCCTTGCCCTCGGTGACAGCGGCGCGGAAGGCCGGCAGATAGGTATCGACCTCGTCATGCTTGCTTATGTCCACGTTGGCCTTGTGGCGCGTGGGCTCGGGACCGCTGTGCACGGCAAAGTGCTTGGGCGTGGCGATGACGCGGTAGTAGCGCGGATCGTCGCCCTGCATGCCGGTGACATAGGCCACGCCCATGCGGCCGGTGAGGAACGGGTCTTCGCCGTAGGTTTCCTGACCACGGCCCCAGCGGGGATCGCGGAAGATGTTGAGGTTGGGTGCCCAGAAGTCGAGGCCCTGGAAGATATTGCTATGGCCCTGGGCGCGCATGGCCTGCAGGTACTTGATGCGGCCCTCGATGCTGATATCAACGCCCATGTGGTGAATGGCTTCGGGGTCAAAGGTGGCGCCGAGGCCGATGGGCTCAGGGTATTCGGTGGTGCCGTCGACGGCGACGCCGTGCAGCGCCTCACTCCACCAGTCATATGAAGGTACATGGAGCCGGGGAATCGCCCGCGCCTGGTTCACGAGCTGGCTGGCCTTCTCTTCGAGTGTCATTCTGTGGACCAGGTCGGCCGCACGCTGCTCGGCCGGCAGGCTGGTATCCAGATAAGCGGGCCGGCTCGCATCCTGCGCTCCTGCCGCTGCCCATGCCATTCCGAGGCAGGCCACGCCTGCCGCAATCCATCGCAATCCTAGGCTCTTCATCGCAATCCCTCTCGGACAAGCAAATTGGTCCCGGCGCGGCTGCGCGCGAGAAAACGTTCACTTGCCCCCGCCTGCCAACGCTAAAGCGCGAAGCGGCTGGTGTCAAGACCGCTGGACAAATGAAGTGCAGGGAAAAATCGCTTTAGGTGGCTTGTCTGACCGGTTCGAGGGAGGGGGAACTAGACGCCGGGATTGAAGAAGTCGCCCAGTCCGGCGCGCTGGGCGTGGGCGGCCATCGCTGCTTGAATTTCGAGCGCGAGGGCGAGTGCGTCGCGGCCCTGGCGGGCGGTGACGGAGGGTTCACGGCGCGTACGGACGGCATCGAGGAAGGCCTCGATTTCGAGGCGCAGCGGTTCGCCGGGGGAGACTTCAGGCTTGACGAATCGGAGCCCCGGAGCAGGGCCTGCGGGCGGTTCAGCCAGACTCTGCGCGATCTCGCGCAACCGGCCGGGATCCTTCTGAGCGGACAGGATCTGGGCGAGCAGCGCTGCGGGAATCTGCCCTGAAGCAAGGAGCTGCTGGAGGACAGCGGAATCGAGCTTGCCGGTGGAAAGGAACGCAGCGGCCGCGGCGGCGAGTTGAGGCGACGCCGGCGCGTTCGCAAGGTCGTCGATGCGGATGACGAGGACGTCGCGGCGGGCATAGTCGATGGAGACGTACTGGCGCGGCTCGAAGAAGCGCAGCTTGCGCACGCGCTCGGTGGAGACGCGCGAGGCGGTGAAGTTGGCGACACACCCTGACTCAAACTCGACGCGAACGTTGGCGATGTCGACTTTGGGCGAGAGGATGGGCAGACCGACGGCGCGCACTTCGCGGACCGGTGATTGCGCGAAGGTGAGCACGATGTCGAGGTCGTGGATCATCAGGTCGAGGACGACGTCGACGTCGAGCGCGCGCGGCGTGAAGACGGAGAGGCGATGCGCCTCAAAGAACATGGGCCGGTGGAGCTTGGGCTGCACGGCGAGCACCGCGGGGTTGAAACGCTCAAGATGGCCGGGCTGCAGAATGCGTTGATGCTTTGCGGCGAGGGCGAGCAGGGCGTCGGCTTCGGCGAGGGTGGCGGCAATGGGCTTTTCGACGAGGACGTCGAGGCCAGCCTCAAGGAGTTGCGCGGCGACGGCGTGGTGGTGCACGGTGGGAACGGCGACCGTGGCGGCGTGGAGTCCCAGATCGGCGGCGAGCAGCGCTTCGACCGTGGGAAATACGGGGATGGCGTACTTCTGTGCTGTTTCGGCTGCACGTGCGGCGTCTGGCTCGACAGCGGCGGCGAGGGTGACAGCGAGACCCGCAGCCTCCAACTCGCGATAGACGCGGAGGTGGTTGCGCCCGAAGGCTCCCGCCCCGGCGACGGCGACACGCACCGAGGCCTGGCCGGTTGCGCTCAAACCCCTTTGCCTTCCACGGCCTTCAGGCAGCGGCCGTAGAGCTCGAGCAATTCGTTCACGTGCTCTTCGGGCTTGGGCGCGGCCGTGCCGCTGAAGCCCGTCGAAGGCGCAACTGCGCGGCCAACACCGGTGGTGCCGGCGACAAATTTGAGCAGGTCGAGGGCGATATCTTGATTGCGACGAGCGCCAAGGCTCGCTACGTTTGGTGCATCCATGCTGAAAGCGTCTCCGAAAAGGATGCTACCAGAAAGCCACGGCCCGGCGTCCCAGACGAGCGATGCAGCAGCGGGCGGACCGCCATGGAAGCAACTGCCGCCCGCCCTGCAGGGGTCTACAGCTTGATGCCGAGACCGGAGAGGAACAGCTTGACTTCAGGCCAGACGGCTTTGACGTCGGTCGCCGTCTGCACGTCGAGGACGATGTTCAACGGGTTCGACGCCACGCCGGCCATATCGACCAGCGGCTTTTCGATCGCGCCGAGCAGCGTGGCCAGCGCGGCCACAACGGCCGGGGCTGCATGCAGCGCCTTATTGGCTCCGGTGAGCCACTTCAATGCGTCTTCCGCGCCGATCTCAATTCCCTTCTCAATGCTGACAAGTACGTTTGCCATCGCGATGTGTCCTTTTCTCATCCGAGGCGAGTCGTAGCAGACGCGCCCCGGACTGGGAGTGTGGCGGCCTGGGGTCCAGGGGGCCGGGGTTTCAGCCCGAGCCCGGCAGCAAGCCGCCGCGCAGACACACAACGGCTCCCGCGCCCCGGAACTCTTCGCGTGGGAAGAGCGAACACATTCGCCGGGCACGGCACCGCCGCTGGGTTGTCTGGCTACTCTTTAAGGGTAGGCAATTCGGGGCCATTAACATGCAAAATGGAGCCGTCTGCAAGCTGTTCAAAACAGAGCGCTTCGAAAAAATCTTCAGCAAAGGATCTTGACAATGATTGATGCACGGTTTGGAACCGGCCCAAAATTCCGGCCGAATCGGCGTTGGAACCGGGCGGGGCGTTATTCGGGATCGTTCCTCCGGTCGATCACTTTGTAATCAGCCGGCACGGCAAAGAAGGAGGGTTCGGGCTCCGATGTCGTGATTTCCTTCACGGTGAAGACCTGCCGTCCCGTCTGCGGTGTGTCGAGCACGGAACGAAGGCTGATGCCGAGTTGGTCCGAATACCAGAATTCCCGGATGCCGAGCATCTGCTTGTCGTTTCCCATCACGCCAGGGTTGATTGTGGTGGTTTCCCGATAGCCATGGGCATCCATGCCCGCAACGGTCTGGATGCCGAGATCGTCCGTCTGGCGATAGCCGATCCCATTGGGCAGCGGACCTGAGGCGGTGACGGCTGCGCCATATCTGTCAGTGGTCTTGAGGCTATAAACAAACAGGTCACAGACTTTGGTGGCGGTGTGGCAGTTGTACCAGGTCTGCTGGTCGGGGTCGGTGATCTGAAATCTGTCCATGGTGGATTTGACGCTGCTGCCTTTGGGCACCAGTAACCAGCGCTCCTGATAGATGCGTCCACGGGAGTCACGCACAATCCTGCGCTCATTCACCAGGGTCAGTGTGCCCTGATTGGCGAGGAGGCGGACCCACTCTGTGGCGAGCGTGAGGTCAAAGGGTTCACGAGCAATCGGCGGGATAAAGAGGCTGTCGATCAATAAGCCGCCTCCGCCGCCGTCCTGGATTCGGTTGGCGGGCTGTCCCGGCGGGACCGTGGAGGGCGATTGAGCGGCGAGAATGCAGCCGCCCAGCACGGTCACGGCGGCGGGGAGCGACCACTTCCGGAAATACATCACGGACCTCCAGCGTCCCGCAGCGTACCCCAGTGATGGAGGCGGAGTCCAGTCAAAATGCAAATGCCCGGTGCTGGTCGCTATACGCGCGACGCTGCGCCTTCGGGAACATGCTGACGTTCTCAGCCCACGGGTATGAGCCGGGCGCGCTGTGGGCCAGGGGGTGGCGTATTGAGCAGGCGCACCAGCGTGGGCAGGGCGGTCAAGCGGAACCGCTGCGCGCGCGCATCGAAGCGGACGAGCAGGTTGACCTGATCGAAGGTGATGGCGAAGTTCTGCATGGGGCAGGCGCCAAAGTTGGCCAGCGGGAAGACCGGATTGATCTCCACAAAGGGATGAATGAAGGTGTAGCGGCCTGCGCTGACATCGGCGCCGAGCACACCGGCCTTGATCTGGAAGCGCGTGGTGACCGATTCGCTGTTGGCAAAGAGCTCGGGGTCGACGTCAAAATGCAGGCGCGCGGCCACGGGCTCCGGCAGGCTGAGGCCAATCCCGCCCGAGTCGAGCTCCGCATCGACCTGCACGCCATTGAGATGGAGCGTGAAGACGGGGACACCGTTCTGAACCCGCATGGGCAGCACATTGAATTCACCGTCCGGCACGAGCGAGCCCATGGCAAGCGTCATCTGCTTCGCCGGGTAGTCGAGGGTGAGCAGGTAGTTGCGAAAGAGGGTGAAGCCGAGCATGCCCTGGCAGGCGGCGTCTTCGCGCGGAAGGTCATGCAGGAGGGCGCTGACGCCGGTGAACTCGACATCGGCAACACGCAGAGACTCCACGAGGACGACGGGGGTGCGTTGAGCGCCCTGCCCGCTCGGGTCCATGAGACGCACCTCGCTGACAGTGGGCAGGCCCAGCTCGCTGGCGAGTTCGGGCGTGACGAGCGCCTGGGCGCCGGTGCCGGTATCGACGACAAAGCGGAAGGGCCCTCTGCCGTTGACCATGACCGTGACGTAGGGCTTGCCGTGGACGATCTCCAGAGGAACGGTGTGGCCCTGGGCCCATGTGGGCAGACCAAGAGTGAGGAGGAGAACGGCGCAGACGGCCGAAGGAATCGTAGATCGAATCACGGAAGGCATTGCGCCCTCCTTTCACGCAGCCGAGGCAGGCCTGCGCGGGGGAAGCACGTGCTTCTACTGCTGATTGTACGTCCGATTGAACACGGCGGTTCCGGGAAGTTGAGCTCGCCGGATGCAGGCCCCTCCGCCCGCCACGGCTCTACAATGGACCGGTATGTCCACCCGAGTGCGTTCGCACGCCAAGATCAATCTGGGCCTGGGGATCGGCGCGCCCCGCGCAGACGGCTTCCACGCCCTGGCCACCGTGTATCAAACGCTGGAAGTGCATGATGTGGTGACGGTTACAGCTCGACGTGCGGAAGCAACCGCGCTGCGGCTGACCTCCAACGACCGCCGCGTTCCGACGGACAGGCGTAACACAGCCTGGAACATGATTTCCCTGGTTTTGGACGAGAGCGGTGTCAAGGCTGACGTTTCGATTCATATTGAGAAGCGGCTGCCGGTGCAGGGCGGGCTGGGCGCCGGGTCAGCGAACGCAGTGGCGGCGATGGTGGGCCTGGAAGCGGAACTGGGTCTGGCCGGGCGGCAGGAAGGCTGGCCGGCGCGGCGGCTGGCGCTGGCTGCGGAAGTCGGGTCAGATGTGCCGCTGTTTCTGATGGGCGGAACGGTGCTGGGGCTGGATCGCGGGCAGGAGGTTTATCCCCTGCCAGACCTGGAGCCGGTCTGGTGTGTGGTGGCAACGCCTGCCGTGGGAGTGTCCACGCCGCAGGCCTTTCGGGACTGGGATGCGCTGTGCGCGGCTGAAGGTTTGACCGCCGAGACAAGTGCAGATAAACTAAAGCAGTTGAGCCGCGCCTACGCCAGCGCCTTTGCGGAAGGGATTCCGCAGGGTGGGCAGGGAGCAGGCTCCTCCGGTGTCGCTTCTTTGGGAGGCGACCTGGCCGGACGCCAAGAGTCCGCGCTTGTCCGCACCGGGATCACGAGCTGGATCCAGAACGACTTTGAACGCGTCGTCTTCCGCCAGCATCCTTCCCTTGCCGAGATCAAGCGTCACCTTGCGGCCGATGGCACGCCGGAGGCAGCTCTGCATGCTTCGCTGTCGGGGTCCGGTTCGGCGCTCTTCGGGTTGTACCTGACCCGGGGAGATGCGGAAGCAGCCCGAGGGCGGCTGGCCGAGGCAGGCACAGAAAGCCTGCTGACGCGCACCCTGCCGAGGGCGGCTTACTGGAGCGAAATGCTTCTTCCGCAAGCAGGTTGACAGCGCACGGGAACACGAGAGAGACTCACGTGCGGCTGTCGGATGGGCCCTGCCGGCGCTGCGCCGGAAAGGCCAGGAGTTGGGCGATCGTCTAATGGTAGGACAGTGCCCTTTGGAGGCACTTGTCTAGGTTCGAATCCTAGTCGCCCAGCCAACGTTCAGTGGGACAACACTCTCTCACGGAAGGCAGCCAAAGCCAACCAGCTTGGAGGTGCTTTTCAGATGGATGCAGGAACAGTGACGGTCACGTTGGACGACAAGACGCAGGAAGCGACGGACGCGCAGAAGTCCGGTGCGAAGGCCAAGGATGCCAAGCCGGCAGCCGAGCGGAAACGCTCGCGCAGCCTGACCGAAGACAAGCGCTTCAAGCTGTTCTCCGGCACGGCCAACCGCGCGCTGGCCGAAGAGATCGCCACACACATCGGCGTGAAGGTGGGCGAGGCCAAACTGCAGCGCTTTGCCGATGGCGAGGTCTACTTCCAGCTGCTGGAGAACGTGCGCGGCGTGGATGTGTTTGTGGTGCAGCCTACCTGCTATCCCGTGGACCAGCACCTGGTGGAGTTGCTGGTGATGATTGACGCGCTGAAGCGCGCGTCCGCGGCCCGGATTACGGTGGTCGTGCCCTACTACGGCTATGCGCGCCAGGACCGCAAGGACCGCCCGCGTGTGGCCATCAGCGCGAAGCTGATTGCCGACCTGCTGACCACAGCGGGCGCCAATCGCGCGCTATTCGTGGACCTGCACGCGGCGCAGATTCAGGGCTTCTTCAATATTCCGGTGGATCACTTGTTCGCGAGCCCGGTGCTGGTGAGCTACTTCCGCGAGCTGAACCTGCCGAATCTGACGGTGGTTTCTCCCGATGCGGGCGGCGTGGAACGGGCGCGGTTTTTTGCGCAGAAGGTGGGCGCTCCGCTGGCCATTGTGGACAAGCGGCGGACGGACATCAACGTAGCAGAAGTGATGAACGTGGTGGGCGATGTGGAAGGGCAAAACTGCCTGATCATCGACGACATTATTGACACGGCAGGCACGCTGGTGAAAACGGTGGACGCGCTCTATGCGAATGGCGCGGCGGCGGTGTATGCCTGCGCGAGCCATGCCGTGCTTTCCGGGCCCGCGATTGACCGGATTGCCAGCTCGCGCCTGGAGCAGGTGGTGGTGACAAACACCATTCCGCTGCGCGAGGCGGCGCAGAAGTTACCGAAGATTAAGGTGCTGTCGATTGCGGGCCTGCTGGGCGCGGCGATCGAGAGCATTCACATGGAGACCAGCGTGAGCACGCTGTTCAGCTAACGGACAACCCCGGCGGGCAGGACGGGCCGCCGCGAACAAAGGGAGCGGAGATTTGCTCCGTGCCCGACGAAAAGAAACGAGAGACAGAATGCCTGAAGTAGTCGTAGCGAAGCCCCGCGTGGGCAAGTTCAACAAGAATGCAGCGCGCCGTGTGCGCGTTGCGGGCAAGATTCCCGCCGTGCTGTATGGAACGGGCCATGAGCCGGTTGCCCTCGAGGTTGACCCGAAGCAGATTTCGCGCATCCTTTACTCAGAGAGCGGACACAATACCATCTTCGACGTGGAAGTGACCGGCCAGTCCACGGCCAAGGCCATGATTGTCGACTGGCAGTATGAGCCGATCAAGGACCAGCTGATCCACATTGACCTGAAGCGCATTGCGCTGGACAAGACGCTGCGCGTAAGCGTGCGCGTGAAGCTGCTGGGCACGCCGGTGGGCGTGAAGACGCAGGGCGGCATTCTCGACCTGGTGCTGCGTGAGGTGGAAGTCGAGTGCCTGCCGGCCGACATTCCGAGCCACATCGATGTGGACGTGAGCGAGCTTGGCCTGCACCAGGTGTTGCGCGTGAGCGACCTGCCCCACTCGGACAAGATCAAGTACCTGAGCGCGGAAGACGCGACCGTGGCCCACGTGGTCTCGATTCGTGAGGAAGCGGCTCCGGCGGCTGAGGCGGAAGCTGCCGCGGCTGCCACGACGGCTGAGCCGGAAGTGGCCAAGAAGGGCAAGACTGAACCGGCTGCTGAGGCCGCGGCGAAGAAGCCCGAGGCGAAGAAGTAAGCCTTGGCGGAAGCAAGCGAGTCTTCCGGACGTCCCGGCCCTTTCCTGGTGGTGGGGCTGGGCAATCCGGGCCTCGAATATCTATGGACGCCGCATAACGCGGGGTTCATGGCCATTGACCGCATCGCCCAGCAAGAGGGCGTTGTGGTGCAGAACCGGCGCTGCCGGGCCACGACCGCGACCTGTCGCATGGCAGGGCGCGAGGTGATACTGGCCAAGCCGGAGACATTTATGAACCTGAGCGGCGCATCGGTTGCCGCTCTGGTTCGGGAGTTTGAGGTGGATTCAGCGAAGGACCTGCTCGTGATTTACGACGAGCTGGACCTGACGCTGGGCAGCCTCAAGATCAGGGAGCGCGGTTCGCCTGCCGGCCATAACGGAGCCCGCAGCGTAACCGGAGCGCTGGACAGCCAGGAGTGGCTGCGATTGCGAATCGGAGTCGGCCTGGACCTTCCACCGGAGGCTAAAGCAGCGGGTGGAGGGCGGCTGGGCAGGGATTACCTGCTGACGCCGATGCGCAAGGCGGAACTGGCGGTGCTCGATGAGGTGCTGGACCGGGTAGCAACCGCTACACGGCGCATCATCTCGGATGGCCCGGCTGCCGCGATGAATGAGTTCAACCGCCGGGAGCGAAACGGCACGGCGGAGGAGTAAAACAGCAGGGGCCGGGGACTGGAAACGGAACTGCTGATCAGGAATGGCCGCTATGGTTTGTGCCGGCGGCAGCGGCCGGGGTTCCATGAATCCCGGCGGAAAAGGAAACCGGATGTCGCGTTTGTATGAAGTGATGTTTATCGTTCGGCCCGATGTGGTCGATGAGGAAGTGGACAAGCTGATTGCCGGCTTTACCACCTCTGTGACCAACGGAGGCGGCGTGGTGAAGTCCGTTGAAAAGATGGGCAAGCGGAAGCTGGCCTACGTGGTGCGGAAGTTTGCAGACGGAAACTATGTGCTGATGACCATCGAGGCCGGTGGCCCGGTGGTGCTGGAGCTTGAGCGCCGCCTTCGCGTCTCAGAACCGGTGATCAAGTTCATCACCGTGCGCATGGACGAAGAGGAAAAGCGGTTGAACAAGCTGAAGAGCCTGCGCGCCAGCCGCCGCAAGCTGAGCGCCGAACCCGCAGTCGCCCCGGCTGCTCCAGTTGCCCCGGCTGCTCCAGTCGCTCCGGTTGCTCCGGTTGCTCCGGCTGCTCCGGCTGAGGCTGCGGAGTCGGTTGCGGCCAACGCTTAAGAAATCGCCTCGGCTGGCACCCCGCGTGACGGGCATGCCGGTCCCGGCCCCATCCTGCGCCGCCGCTCTGTACGGGCCGCTCGCGCATAGAAAATGACGAGGAAACACAATGTCTGAAGAGATCACAGGCAAGGCGCCCGAGACGGGCGCAGCAGCACCCCAGGCGGGAAACGGCGCAGAATCTGGC
>JBAUTX010000161.1:0-14528 GCA_049582405.1 Occallatibacter sp.
AAGCGTCACAAGCTCCGTGGCGGCCTGTTGCGCAGCGTGGAGTGGCATGTTGCTCACGCTGGCCATCGTTCCAGCTGCCAGAGATGTCTTGAGGAATTCGCGACGTGTGAATGGACTCATATGAACCTCCGTGCAGCACCTGGCTGGAGGCAAACGGAGGCAGTGCCGCACCCGTGGCTACAGTTGTATCAGGAAAAGCACACCGGGCAGAGGGAGTTTTTTAGAAATTCTTTCCCGCATTGCTGGCGGCGCGCGCTCACCAGCTATGCAGCCACTCCTCGTCGCGCCCGATGCGAACCGGCGTGTTGAACAGCTCGCTCAGGCTCGGCTCCGTCAACAGTTCGTTGCGCGGGCCATCCCCGACAATCCTGCCCTGCCGCATGAGGATGACACGCTCAATCTCAGGAAGGATGTCTCCCAGATGATGCGTGACGAGAATCAGGCCCGTGCCCTCCGCGGCGAGCTTGCGGAGCGTTTCGCGCAGGTCGCGCTGCGCCGCGAGATCGAGCGCGTTGGAGGGTTCATCGAGCAGGAGCTGCCGGGGTCTGTGAACCAATGCGCGCGCAATGAGTATGCGGCGCTTCTCTCCAGCAGACATCTCGCCCACAAGCTGTCCGGCCAGGCGCCTCGCCTCCATGCGGTCCAGCGCTTCCCACGCACGATCGCGCATCTCCTGAGTGACGTGGAGGTTGGGCCAGAGCGTGGAGGCAGAAAAGAATCCGGCAATCACGGCATCCAGGCCGGTGGTGACAGCAGTGCGTTCTCCCGGCAACTCAGCCCCAAGCAGGCCTGAACTCACAACGCCGAAGTGCCTGCGAAGCTGGGTCAGATCCCAGCGCTCCCGGCCAAAAATGCGCACGCTCATGCCGGGCTGGACGATGGGATAGAGCTGGCAGGTCATGGTGAGGATGAGCGTGGATTTGCCGCAGCCATTCGGTCCCAGAATCGCGACGTGCTCACCCGAGCGGATGCTGAGATTGACATCATGCAAGACAATGCGGTCACCACGCGCTACCCGCACGCGACTCAACTCCAGAAAATGGCTCTCATCCGGCAAAGCTTCGTGCTCTGGCATTTCACCCCCAACCTGCTAGATTAAATGCGGTACTTCCTCTGAAGAAAAATGTCTGAGATTTCACAGATTCTTATTCCAAAAGGATTTCGTTTCGGCGCCAGCAAGGCGGGACTGAAGCAGAGCGGCCGCACGGATTTTGCTCTCATTGTTGCGGATGCGCCGGCCAGCGCGGCGGCCCTGTTTACGGCGAATCGTGTGACCGCGGCTCCGCTCACTGTTGACAAGGAGCATCTGCGAGCCACCAGTGGCCGTGTGCGAGTCGCCGCCATCAACGCGGGGAATGCGAACTGCGCAGCAGGTCAGGCTGGGCTCGATGCGGCGCGGGCGACATGTACGGCCGTCGGCGCGCATTTTGGTTGCAAAGCCGAAGAGGTCTTTCCGTCGTCGACAGGGATCATCGGGGTTCCGCTACCCGCCGAGAAGCTGATTGCGGCGCTGCCTGCGGTAGCTGCAACGCTGGGCAGGGAGAGCGACCATTTCCAGCAAGTCGCCCAGGCGATTATGACCACAGACACCGTGGAGAAAACAGCCTTCGCCCGGCTGGAGATCGACGGCAAGGAAGTGCGCATCGCCGCCGTGGGCAAGGGCGCAGGCATGATTCATCCGCAACTGGTACCTCATGCCACGATGCTGGTCTACGTGATGACAGACGCTGCTGTGGAGCCCGGCGTCCTGAACGAGTATCTGCGCGAGGCCGTGGAAGTGAGCTTCAACCGGATCTCCGTGGATGGCGACACCTCAACGAACGATACAGTTCTGCTGCTGGCGAGCGGCGCCAGCGGAGCCACGGTGGGCGCAGGCAACATGGAATTTGCCGCGGCTCTCAAGCAGGTGTGCACTTCGCTTGCGAAGCAGATTGTGGCGGATGGCGAAGGCATTACGCACGTTGTTGAGCTGCGTATTGAGGGCGCTGCATCGGACGCCGATGCGCTGCGGGCCGCAAAGGCGATCGCGCACTCGCCGCTGGTGAAGACCGCATGGGCTGGCTGCGATCCCAACTGGGGCAGGCTGATGGCGGCAATCGGTTACTCCGGCGCTGCGATCGACCCGGCGCGCATCGACATCTGGTTTGGCGAGCTGCGTATCTGCCGCGATGGCGGGCGCGCGGCGGAGTTTGACGAAGCCGCGGCACACAAGTATCTGCAACAGCCACAGTTTTCCATCCGCATTCAACTCCATCAAGGCGAGGGAACATGCGTCTTCTGGACCACGGATCTGACGCATGAGTACATCCGCATCAACGCCGACTATTCAACCTAGGTACAGGACAGCCTGCTTCCTGCGTCGTTGCCGTGCAGGCGCATGCTGCGTGTAACGCAAATCCATGGTGGGGTCCTGGCGCCTATGAAGGCCGGAAACAACGCAGAAAAGAGCCCTGAGCAGGGTGCGGAAAAGAAGTTCTCCCTCATCCCCGATGCAAAGCTGCGGGCCATGTACGTAGCCATGCAGAAGTGCCGGATGCTGGCAGAGCACTACCGTGCGCTGCCACGCAAAGATCGTCCCGCTGTGGCCATGCTGCATCGTGGGCACGAAGCCATGCTTGCCGCCTTGACGACGGATTTGAAAACGGACGATGCATTGAGCCTCGCCTCTGAGGAAGCCGCGGCCGGATTCTTGAAAGGTCTAACGCTTGCCGCCGTCCTGCGGAAAAGCAAAAAGACCGAGAGCATGAAGACCCAGACAAGCAACCATGTAAGCCGTAGTTTTGAGGGACTCTTGCCGTCCGCAGCTAGCACCGCGGCTCAACTGCACATGGCCTGCGGCGTGGCTCTCGCATGGAAGGCCAGGGTCCCCGGCAAAGTCGTGGCGGTTTTCTGTGGTGGTGCAGACGCGCCTGCATCGAGTTGGAAGGAAGTGCTCACTTTTGCAAGCGACCATCAACTGCCTTTGGTGCTCATGACGCACGAAGCCAACGATGGGCCGAGCCAATTCGATGCCATGGCGAAGAGCGCGCTCGTGCATGGTGTACCCATGCTGACGGTCGATGGCAGAGATGCCGTGGCGGTCTATCGCGTGGTCTTCGAATCGCTCGTCCGCGCGCGCCAGGGACGCGGGGCGACGCTGATTGTCTGCCGGACGGACTTGAAAGGGCATGGACAGCCCAGGGATCCGCTGCGTCGCATGGAGGCTTATCTGATGCGCAAGGGGTTATATCCCTCAGCGCAGCTGCAGCAAGCCATGCGTGCGTTCCAGAAGAGACTCTCGTCCGCTGCACACAGGTAGTGCCCCGCGGGGACCAACGCATCATCGGATGGCAGTCGGGCGTAAGCCTTCTCGATTCCCCCGGGGACCCCGATCGGCCACCGCAACCGGCACCCCGATGTAACCTGCGCCCATGCCTGCCAGCAGCAGCTCAATGATAAATTTGAGGGTATGAAGTTGCGTGACCTTTTGGCCCTCTCCCCTGCCAATCTCAGCAAGTTCGTGCTGGCAGCCTCCATCCTTTCCGCAGCGTGCTGCCTGCCGATCTCCGCTGCCGCACAGGTGAGCGCCCCGCCGGATGCGCCCGCCAGCGCCTGCGAACCTGCCAGCATGGGCTCGCCCTATATTCCGGTGGACAACTGGATTTATCCAGCCGTGATGCGCCTTTATTCGCTTGGTTATGTGGACAGCGTATTTCTGGGTCTGCGGCCTTGGACGCGCGCCAGTCTGAGCCACATGCTCGATGAGACCGGCGCCCGGCTGGAAGACGACACGAAGAGCGCCGCTGCTGACGAAGCGCAAGGCATCTACGAATCCCTGCTGGAAGAGCTCAATAAGGACATGCAGGGGCCGTGTCTTGCGAATCAGGGCAAGGCCCGCGTTGAGTCCATCTACAACCTCACGCGCGGCATCAGCGGCACCCCACTGCGGGACAGCTTTCACCTGGGTCAGTCGATCATCAATGACTATGGACGCCCCTATGAGGGTGGCATCAATAACTATGCTGGTGCGAGTGGATTTGCTTCTGTGTGGCGGTATGTGCTCTATGCACGCGGTGAATTTCAAGTGGCGCCCTCCGCAGACGGTTACTCATCAGGGTTAGCACAGGCCCTCTCTGGCATCGACCAAGTTCCGTACATCAACCCAGTGACAGGTTTGCCCTACAACCAGGCGACGATTCCGGAAGGCCCGATTGAAACCGCGACGAACGCACGGTGGATGGAAGCCTATGTGTCCGCAACATTCCTGAACCATATTTTCTCCTTGGGCAAGCAGGATGCATGGCTCGGGACTGCGGCGGGAGGAGGTTTCGCCTACACCAACAATGCGGAGAACATTTATTCCTTCCGAATTAATCGCATTGAGCCCTTGCGCATTCCCTTTCTGTCGGCGATTACAGGGCCGTTTCGCTATGACTTTATGGTCGGTTCGCTGAAGGGGCATGTTTACCCCAACTCGCCGTGGATGCACTATGAGAAAGTGAGCTTCAAGCCGACGCCAAACCTTGAGTTTGGCTTTGAGCGGACTGTCATCTGGGGCGGCAAAGACCACGCGCCCATCACACTGCACACATTCCTGCACAGCTTCTTCAGCTTCCAGAACGTGACGGCAGCCGTCAAGCTCAGTCCAGACGATCCGGGCGCGCGCTTCGGCCAGTTTGACTTTGCGTATCGTCTGCCGTTTGTGCGGAACTGGCTCACCCTCTATTCCGACTCCGCGGTGCATGACGACGTGTCGCCGATTGACGCGCCCCGGCGTGCCATGATTCGGCCCGGCATCTATCTCTCGCATGTGCCTGGAGTCCCAAAGCTGGACTTTCGGCTGGAAGCAGCCTCGACGGATCCATCCATCAGCAACAGCAATGGTGGCCACTTTATGTACTGGGAGACGGTCCAGCGACAGGGTTACACAAACAAGGGCATGATCTTTGGCGACTGGATTGGGCGCGAGGCCAAGGGCGGGCAGGCCTGGATGACGTACCACTTGAGCGGCAATGAGTGGCTGCAGGTGAGCGCAAGGAATCAAAAGGCCGCAAAGGATTTCATCCCTGGCGGCACAACGATCAATGACCTCACCTTCACTGCAGTGAAACGTGTAAAACGGGATCTTGAGATCAACGGCAACTTCACCCTGGAACACTGGGAGGCGCCGATCTATCCGACGGGCACGCCGATTTATCCTGCGCCCCAGCACACTGTGACAACGACCAACATCCAGCTCACCTGGTTCCCTACGCGGAAACTGGACTTCTAACACGTCGCCCCGTTTGCGCGCCGTGCCGCCATGGCATCACTTCGCGCGCGGATGGGTTCGATCGTAGACCTGCGTAAGTTGCGCGGTCGTCAACTGGGTGTAGCGCTGCGTTGTTGAAAGCCGCTCGTGACCGAGCAGCTCCTGAATGGCGCGCAAGTCGGCGCCTTCTTCCAGCAAGTGCGTGCCACATGCGTGGCGGAGCGTATGAGGGTGAACATCGCCCGGCAGCCCACGCATGATGGCAATCCGTTTGACGATGCGGCCGACACTGCGGGTGGTGAGCCGCGCCTGCCCGCCGGGCCTCGCCATGCCGCGCAGTTGCAGATTGATGAACAGCGCGGGCGTTGCACGCTTTGGCGCGTTGGGCAGGGCTGCCAGCTTTGCCTCACGTTCCACAAGGTAGGCGCGCAGGGCAAGCGCCGCAGCATCCCCCAGCGGGACGTATCGTTGCTTGCGGCCCTTGCCGCGCACAAGGATGACCTCATTGGCCCATTGAATGTCGGCCAGGTCGAGGCCTGTCAATTCCGCATTACGAATCCCGCAGCCATACAGCAGTTCCAGAATGGCTTTGTCGCGCGCGGGCCAGCTTGCAGCATCTTCCCCAACGTGATCCACGGCGTGATTCAACTGCTCGATGGAGGGGACGCGCGGAAGATGCCGGGGAAGTCGTGGCGTGGCGACCAGTGCGGCCACATTCTGCTGCACATGACCCGCCCGCGCAAGCCATCGAAACCAGCTGCGAATGGCGGCCAGAGCGCGCGCAACGGACGCTTTGGAAAGGCCACGCTCATAGAGCGTCGTCATGTAGGCACGAATGTGCGTGTGATCAATGTCTGCGGGGTTTGAAGACGCGGGCCCCTGCGCTGCGAATGCCACAAAACCCTTCAGTTCGCGCTCATACGCGCGAAGCGTATGTTCCGATGCGCCACGCTCTGCGCCGAGTATACGCAGATACTGATTCACGAGCGCGTCCAGACCACAGGACGAAGGATTCCCGGCCAGCTCCGTCATGGCTTCTCTCCGCCAGAATCCGTGCTGTTGGAGGCGTCGCGCAGGCGCGCCTTTGCACGCGGATGGTGGAGACGATGTACGGACTTCAAGTGACCCAGTGCCACGTGCGTGTAGACCTGTGTTGTCGAGATGTCCGCGTGGCCAAGCAATAGCTGTACGCTGCGCAGATCCGCACCGTGCTCCACCATGTGCGTGGCGCAGCTGTGGCGCAGCGCATGGGGGCTTGCATTCTGGTTGATCGCCTTGACGAGTTGCCAGATCCACTGGCGCGTGAGCGGCGCGCCACGCAGTGAAAGAAAGAGACGGGATCCATCAGGGCGCGTTGACCTGGCTTTGCGCGTGGAGCTAATCCGCGCCAGGTGCGGGCGTCCCTCGCGGAGATACGCCTCGACAGCCTGCACGGCATTGCGGCCGAGAGGGACAATCCGCTCTTTGTCTCCCTTGCCTCTGACATGAACGCGGCCCGCATCCAGTGCCAGATCTCCCACCACAAGCTCCGTTAACTCCGACACGCGCAATCCGCCGGCATAAAGCAGTTCCAGGATTGCCTGGTCGCGAAGGTCGGTGGCACGGGCTTGCGGATGCGAAGCGGTGAGTGCGACGCGCCCGAGCATCTCATCCACCTCCGGCTCGGCCAGCGATTTCGGCAGAACTTTCCAGGCTTTTGGCGACTCCACATTGACGGTGGGGTCGTGATGAATGCGGCGGTCTAGAAGGAGCCACTTATAGAAACCGCGCAAAGAGCTCAGCTTCCGCGCGGAGGAACGGGAATCGATGCCATGCGCACGGAGATGCTCCAGAAAGGACGTCACATCCTGCTGAGTTGCCGTGGAGAGAACCGCGTGGCGCTGCTCGAGGAATTCGGCAAATGTATGAAGATCTCCGGAATAGGCCTCGCAGGTCAAAGGCCTAAGTCCCTTTTCCACGCGAAGGTAGATCTGATAATCCCGGAGCAGCGCGAAATTGCCTGGTGAGTCCACACCCTTGATTATCTGCGCGACTCCGGCTCTGCTCCGCAGGATGCCGGGCCTGCTGTATCTGAATCATCAAGGAATCAACGTGGTCAATAGCTTTGTATCGTGGTGGGATGTCCGCGGCTCTAAGACGCGGCTAATAACGCTCAACCCCGTTCCGGCCCCCGAACTCGCGCATGATGTTCAGCCCAAAACTGACGCCCACTTTCACGCCGTAACGCTCCATGGTCTTCGGGAATGTGATGCTGCTATCAGGCGAGTAGGCATTGCTGAGCGCCGTAGACATGCCGAAGCCGAGCATGTTGGAGTAGTTCGGCATCTGCTTGCCCTGATCGCTGTAAGCAACAAGCTCACTTCGGAATGTCCACCAGAGGCGCGAGCCGAAGGACCCGTAGCCCTTGCGAAAGTAGCGCGGATCCTGCTTGAAGATGGTGGGCAACACTGCGTCTGTGAAGAGGAAAGTGGATGAAAGATTTGCAGCGTTGTAGCCAAAGCGCTGCGCGAACGCATCTGCTCCAGCCCCGTACTGAGGGCCATAGTTCGCCATCTGGTCAAAGCCTGCAAACATTGCGGACTCGATGAGGAATGAGGGATCGAACGTCTTGCGATAGGCCATTTCGAACTTCTGCTTGGTCCGCAGTGTTGCGACCGGCGTCACAGGATCCTGGATTGTCTCATATCCCGGAAACAGCAGTAAGACGCGGCGGTGTGGCAGAGGCGCTTCGGGAAGCGAAGGGTCAACCTTCGCCTGCGCGAAGGAAGTGCTTGCGGTCACGGCAATGGCAAGAGACACAAAAAAGGAAGCAAACTTTCCAATCACTGAACACCTTCAGGAAGCAAATTCCAGCGAAAGAGGATCCGCCGGGGAACAGCGGTTGCGACTGCCTGACGAAGGCCGCGTAGGCCTCTCTTGTTCTGGTCTTTCGTTACCCGCGCGTCAGACTCCATTTAGACGCTTGCTCTGGGGAAAGGTATGGAGAATATGGCGGAACCGCAGAACAGCACCATTACTTTCGATTGACTCTCATTGTACTTGGCGCGTGCTGAAGCTAACGCAAAGCGAGAAGGGTTTGAACCTTGCGTTCCATCTCCGGAAGGTCGGCGGCGCCTTCGTGCCGATCTACGATCATGCCTTTGCGATCGATGAGGAACGTGATCGGCAGGCCCAGCACACCCCCGTAAAGGCGCCCAAGCTTTTCATCTCCCATGACCACGGGCACCTCCAGGTGCAATCTGCGCACCGTGGCGCGAACAGACTCGGATTCGTCGTCCATGGAGACGGCAATCACTTGAAATCCTGAGGGGCCATAGGCCCGTTGCCATGCCTGGAATTTTGGCAATTCCACCTGACATGGACCGCACCATGTCGCCCAGAAGTTGAGCAGGATTACCTTTCCGCGCAGCGCCTTCAGGTCGACAAGCTTGCCCTGCAGGTCTTTGCGCACAAAGGGTGGCGCGGACTTGTTGACAAGAGCGCTCTGGGCCTGGACCACCCCCGTTAGACTTACAAGGCCAAGTGCGCCGAGTAGAAGCGCCCGGCGCACCAGGCCGCGGCGCGCCGCTGAAACCATGCAATC
Organism: Occallatibacter sp.; assembly: GCA_049582405.1. Classification (GTDB taxonomy): domain Bacteria; phylum Acidobacteriota; class Terriglobia; order Terriglobales; family Acidobacteriaceae; genus Telmatobacter. The sequence goes on from JBAUTX010000161.1 coordinate 8,814, forward strand.
ATCACTGACCCTGCTCAACGCGGTATCCCTTATTGGCCCAATCGTCGCCGAAGTTGCTGGCGAGGTAGAGCGCCTTCACGTTTGTGAAACCCAGGTCGTGAAGCTTCTTGAAGGCCGGTCCCATGTTGGGGCAGTGGGTCCAGGGGCAGCAGCCGCAGTAAATGACAATGATTTCATTTTTGGGCAGAGACGCGACTTTGCTTGCGAGCAACTGCAGTCCATCCGGCTGCGCTCCGGGCCCTGCGTAGATGGCTCCCGGAATATGCGCCTGGCTGAACATCATGTGCGACCCGACCTGCAACACGAGCGGGCGGGACTTCTGCGGTCCCTGCAGCAGGCGATTGAGCGCGTCGGGCTGGATGAGCTGGGATTGCGGAATGGACGTGGCGCTCTGGCTGGAATCCGCGCCCAAAAACTGCGCGCGGCATGGAGAAACGAGCAGGGCCGCGACGGCAAAGATGAGCACCGCGTATGAAGCGGCCTGGTGACTGCGACGTATTTGCATTGCAATTGCTCCCCTTGCGGATGGACGAAACATCTCATTGCACGTATAGCAGGATGGACCGATGGCGGGCAAACCTTGCCGGCAGGCTGCAGTCTGGCAAGACGACCGTGTGCGGTCCCAGGTGCAAGGCGGCATGTTTGCACATCTTCTGTGTGCAAACATGCCCTCCATCAGAGAGAATAAGATTGGAAAGGCTTTCGACAAAGCCGAGGAATGCAGGATGTTTACGCAGATTGAAGCGCCGCGCTGGACGGCGCGAGAGTTTGAAAATCTGGTCTTGAAGAGCAACCCCAAGGTTGCAGTGTTCGATTGCGACGGGACCCTGTGGGGCGGCGACTCGGGCTATGGATTCATGGTGTGGTCTCTGGAGCAGGGGCTTGTTTCCCGGTCCACGTCAGACTGGATTGACACGCGCTACAGGGGTTACCTGGCGGGCAGCGTGAACGAGACGCAAATCTGTGGGGAGATGGTCCAGATTTACGCGGGGCTCCGCGAGAATGAGCTGGTGACAGCGGCAACGCGCTACGTGGACGAATTCGTGCGGGGGCGTATTTTTCCAGAGGTCGAGAAGCTTGTGTCAAAGCTGCGCGCCCAGGGCGTGGAGTTGTGGGCCGTGAGTTCGACCAACAGGTGGGTGGTGACGGAGGGTGTTCGCGAATTTGGCATCCCTGCCGATCGCGTGCTGGCCGCGCATGTGGCCGTGGTCGATGGAATCATCACCGGCAATTTGATCGATGTGCCTACAGACGACGGCAAGGCGGAAGCGCTGAAGCGAGTGGGCCTGCCGCATCCGGACGCCGTGTTCGGCAATTCGATCCACGACTTCGCCATGCTTGAAATGGCCGTACATCCTTTTCCGGTCAATCCGTCGCCAGCGCTGCTTGAAGCGGCGGCAAGAAAGGGCTGGGGCTACTTTGTGCCGGCAGCGGCAGAGAGCACTGATGCTGCGGTCAGCGGCGAGTAAGCGGAATGCGCTCTTTGAAGCAAGAGAAGAAAGACAAACCTGGATTTTTGACTGCATGGACGTTTGACTGGCGCGGGAGCGGAGTCTAGGGTGACAAGCGGCGGTTACACTGAGAACGTGGATCCAACCGAGTCAAGCACACCAACCCGGGCGGCGGGTCCGGCGCTGCGCTTCGTCGCGGCTGCGCTCATTCTGCGCGGCGGCGAAATTCTCATTTGCCAATTGCGTCCGGATCAGCCGATGGCGATGCAGTGGGAGTTTCCTGGAGGCAAGATCGAGCCGGGCGAGAGCGCGGAGCAGGCACTGGTGCGCGAGTTGCACGAAGAGCTTGGAATCGATGCGGCCATCGGCGATCGCGTCGCGCATGTGCGCCACAACTACCGGCATGGCGGCGCGGTGGACCTGCAATTTTTCGTTGTGCATCACTTCACAGGAGAGATTGAGAACCGCATCTTCCACGATGTGAAGTGGGTACGCATGGAAGACCTGCCGAACTATGAGTTTCTCGCCGCAGACCGGGGATTGATTCGGGATCTGGCAACTGGAAAGCTGCTGTAGCGACCCGCCGCCCTGAGCCTCAGTGGCCGGGCATCATGCCCCAGAGCATCACCAATGTCATGCCGATGACGATGAGGCTCGTGCCCCAGGCAATCACGTTCCACACATGTGAATTCTTGTGGTCGCCCATCAGGTCCTTTCGGTTGATGAGCAGAAGCATAAGAATAATCACCACGGGCAGCAGAACACCGTTGAGTACCTGCGAGAGAACGGCGAAATTGATGAGCTGCGCATCGGGCAGGACAAGTACGGTGGCGGCCCCGCCTACAATGAGCAGCGTATAGAGCCAGTAAAAGAGCGGCGCTTCCCGAAAGCTCTTGTCGACTCCGGATTCAAAGCCCATGCCTTCGCACACCGTATAGGCAGTGGAGATGGGCAGAATCGATGCCGCGAAGACCGATGCGTTGAAGAGGCCAAAAGCAAAGAGGATGAAGGCGTAGTCGCCTGCAAGCGGACGCATGGCTTCCGCAGCGTCGGAGGCAAACTGAATGGCTCCCATGCCGTGCACGTACAGCGTGGCGGCACACGCGACAACGATGAACCAGGCGACCAGATCGGTAAAGATGCTGCCAATGACCACATCCAGCCGCGACGCCGCATAATCCTTGACGCGAATGCCCTTCTCCACGATGGAGGACTGGAGATAGAACTGCATCCATGGAGCGATGGTCGTGCCGACGACACCGATGGCCGTGTAGATGTACATCTTGTCGCGCCAGACAGAGCGCTGCGGCATCCGCACCGTGGCCAGGAGAGCATCATGCCAGCTGGGTTGTGACAAGACGCCCGCGAAGATATACGAGATATAGACGAGAGAGGCGACGAGGAAGACCTTCTCTGTACTCTTGTAACTCCCCTTGACCACCAGGAACCAGACCAGCGCAGCGCACAGCGGTACGGAGATGAACTTGGTGACGTGGAACAGATGCATCGAGCCGGCGATGCCGATGAACTCGGTCACGACGTTCGTATAGTTGACCACGACCAACAGGACCATGAGGATGAACGTGATCCTGAGGCCGAATTCCTCGCGGATCAGGTCACTGAGGCCCTTGCCGGTGACCACGCCCATGCGGGCACACATCTCCTGCACAACAATCAGGGCGATGGTAATGGGGATCATGGTCCACAGGAGGGTGTAGCCGTACTGCGCACCTGCCTGGGAGTAAGTGAGGATGCCACCGGAGTCATTGTCTACATTGGCTGTAATGAATCCGGGGCCGAGGACGGCCAAAAACAGAAGTATCCGGATTCGCCAACGCTTCCACATGCCCGTGGGTTCCTAAGGAGGATTCATTCAGAGTGCCTCCCTGACCATAACAGGCCAGATGCCCCGTCGCGAAACTGTCTTGGACTTGATTGCCGGAAGGCGATTGACAGGTGCCGCAAGACGCAACTACAAAGCTGCTTTGGATCGAGATGGAAGGAAGGGGTGCGCGATGCTTTCGGACGAGAAAAGTGGGAGTTTGCCAACACGGCGCAAGCTGCTGGGTGCGATGGCCACGGTTGCGGGGGCCTCCACTGCCCTGCTTGGGGTAAACGCAGAGAGGATCATGGCTGAACCACCCGCGATGCCGGATGCGCCCGCCCCTGAGCAACTCTTTGCCTCGGCCCGCCTGCGGGCGTACAAAGCGCGCCGGTCGTCGAGCTGGGACCGGAGCGGCGGGAACAATGATGCGGTGCCGGTGGAACCGGGCAAGTCTGCGACGGTGCTTGAAACAGCCGGCGCTGGTGTGGTGACACACCTTTGGTTCACGATCAATTCGCCTGATCCAATGCACCTGAAGAATCTTGTGTTGCGGGCATGGTGGGATGGCGAGGCAACGCCGTCCGTGGAGGCCCCGATCGGGGACTTTTTTGGGCTGGGACTGGGGGAGTATTTCGTCTATCAGTCGGAGCTGCTGGCGGTGGCTTCGATCAAGGCGCTCAATGCGTACTTCAAGATGCCCTTTGCGACCTCAGCGCGCATGACCGTGACCAACGAGGGAAGGATTCGCACGGACAGCCTCTATTTTGCCGTGGATTATGTGACGCTGGCCCAGCTGCCTGAGGGGCTGGGCCGCTTTCATGCGCAGTACCGTCAGGCTGCGCCGTGCAAAGGGGAGATCAACGACTGGACGAATGAATACAGCCCAGCTGTGAATGATCGAAAGAACCTGACTGGCGAGGGCAATTACGTGTTCCTCGAGGCAAGGGGCAGGGGTCACTTTGTCGGCGTGACACATGCCGTGCTGCAAAACCAGGACGGATGGTTTGGCGAGGGCGACGACATGATCTTCATCGATGGCGACACCGCGCCCACCATCAACGGTACTGGCACCGAGGACTACTACAACGGCGCATGGGGCTTTGGCGATCAGCCTTTTGCTTATCAGCACAATGGAGTGCCTTACATCGCAACCCCGAGCCGCATCGGCGGACGCTACTGCCTCTACCGGTGGCACACGGAGAGTCCGCTCGCCTTTGAGAAGTCGATCCGCGTGACCATGGAGCACGGTCATGCGAATCATCGATCCGACAACTTCTACACCACTGCCTACTGGTACCAGATGGAGCCGCATGCACCCTTCCCTGCTCTGCCTGCACCTGAGGATCGGGTGCCACGCATCTTTCGCGTGGGCGGCGCCGGCCCAGCGGCTCCTTCATCTGAATGACTGCGTCGATGCCGGGTGTGCTCTGCGGCTTCACTCGTTCTTCAGACCGAGGTCATCGCCCACCCGTTTGAGCTCATTCTGATACGACTTCATATCGCGCTCCGTCTGGCGCGCTTCTTCTGCGACTCGCTTCTGATTCGGAGTGCTACCCGCTAGCTCCTGATTCATGTTCCGGAGCCGATTCTGCATGCGCTCCTGGCTCTGTTCAAGGGTTCGGGTCCGCTCCTTGACGGCGTCCTTTTGCGCCTGGTTCAACCCCTGCATCAACTGCTCGCGGTCTTGCTGCATGGTGCGGATCTGCTCCTGGAGCCTCTGCTGCTGCTGACGGGCCTGGTCTGCGTTGAAGGCCTGCCCTTCGGCGTTCCGCGTCATGTCGCGTGCTGTCGTGCGCGTCTGCTGCATGGTCTGGTCGCAGGTCCGGTACTGATTCCGTTGCTGCGTGGTCGCCTGCTGGCGAAGCTGCTCACGCTGCATGGTCTGCGTCTGGGATTGAGTCTGACTGCCGGTCTGGGTCGTGGCTCCCTGGCCCGATTGCGATCCGCCTGCTCCCTTTCCCTGGCTCTGGCCCTGCCCTTGGCCGCCACCTCCGCCGCCACCGCCACCACGCTGCGCCACGGTGAGCACCGGGGCCAGCACAAGCGTAAAGGCCAACAATGCCGCAAGATTCCTTTTCATGGCATTCCCTTTCCGGGGAGGAGCGTGCTAGAAGCAACTCCCCACCCTCCGTTGAGTTGGACTGCCAACCCCTTGGAGGGACGAGTGCTCGCCATCACAGGGGCCGGGCTCTTTTCATCCCGCAAAAAGGAATGAGCGGACAGACAGATTTCTGCGCCCCTCCGCACGTCGAACAGAGAACGCGCTCCAATACTGAAGTTTTCACTTGACAATCAGACGAAGCGGAACAATACTGAATTCGTCACTTCACTTTTATCGCAGCTAAGGAGGAGGAAGTCATGGAAGATCAGAAAGTTGTTCACAGCACGTTTGTTCTGGAGCGCAGTTACCCCCAGCCGACGGAGCGCGTTTTTGAGGCC
>JBAUTX010000162.1:0-4419 GCA_049582405.1 Occallatibacter sp.
CACCTGCCGCTCCTGCGTCGCCGCATCCGCCGTCGGCTTTGCGGGCCGCGCCGCGCCCGTCATCACCAGCCGGCCCGAACCCGCAGCGACCGTCTCGCTGTGCACCACGCGGTCCATCCGCACAGTGAAGGTCATCGGCTGCTCACACTCCAGCCGCACCGCAATCACATTGCGCGGCGCAGAACTGAGAATCTCCCGCGTCCATCGCGCCCCACTTGTCGCGAAGCTTGTCCGCGCAATCGCATCGTCCAGATCAAGCTCCAACCGATACTCCTGCACTGGATCCGCGAGTCCATCGAACTCCAGCCACAGATCACCCAGCGTCTGATAGCACGGCAGCCGGTCGGGAACGCCCATCATCACCTCCGCCGCCAGCGCCTCAGCCTCGTGCACCTTGCCCGCCATCAGCAGCGCACGCACCTCGGCAGTCCGCGCAGCCTGCGGATTGTTGCGGTCCCGCCGCTCGCCCATCCAAACCGTCTCTTCGTTCAGTTGCAGGCGCTCATTCGCCGTCCCGCCAAACACCATAGCGCCCAGCCGTCCATTGCCCACCGGCAGCGCATCCGGCCACGCCTGCGCCGGCTGCTTGTAGAAGATCCGCGCCGCGCCCGCTTCACCGTTGGCTTCGTGCGACCTCTCACTCCAGGCCTTCAGCGCTCCCACCTGCGAGGTCAGCACGCCCGTCAGCGCGCCATCGCGCAAAAATCTCCGCCTGCTCCACCCGCGTCGCGCCATCGTCTCTCCTCAGCCCTTCGTCACCACCGCGCTGTAAGGCGGCACATGCAGCAATCCTCCGTGCAACCGATTGCCTTCGCTGCGCGTCAGCGTCACGCCATCCCGCGCGTCAATGGCCGGCCCTGTCAGCAGCCAGTGCTCACGGCACCTCCGCATCGGCACGCGCATCGTCAGCGACTGCGCCGTCTTGTTAATCGCCAGCAGCATTTCCGCGCGATTCCTGTGCGCCACATACGCGCTCACGCGGTCGTTGCTGCACAGCAGATTTGTTTGCATCAGCGTCGCGCCCACAAACTCCCGCGCCAGCTTCATCCCAAAGAACTCCGGCCGCCGCGTGAATCCTCCCGCCAGGCTGCCCGCGATCGGCGTGTAATAGCCATTGCCTCCGCCATGCAGGTTCACACCCGCGCATCCCAGCGACGCAAAGCGCAGCATCGCATCCAACCCCCACAACGCGCTCGCCAGCGTATCGCTCACGCCCGGCTGGCCACCGTTCCAGCACGAGTTGCCTTCACTCATGCGATACGGCAGACCCACGCTGCGCGCCGCTTCCATTGCAATCCCCATGTCTCGTTCCAGCTTCGGATCGGGCGAAAGCAACTTGTCCAGAGTCACGCCCTTTGCGCCCGCCGGCCCCATCGCATAGTAGTGCGAGGTCAGCATCACAACGTCATGCAGCGCGTCCTTCTTCACATCCGCGGCAAAGCCCGTCACATAGGCCATCTTGTTTGAGACATCCGGCCCCGCAAACTTCGCCTGCGGTACGCGCGCCACCACCGCTGCATGCGCCGCCGACCATTCCTTCCAATAGTCCGCATAGCTCCACGTCGCTGGCCGATAGCGATTCCGCCAAGCATCCGGCTCATTGCCCAGTTGAAACGCAATCAACCGCGGCCCCAGAATCTGCTGCGCTGCCGCAGCTTCCTCCGCCGCATGCGACGCCGTGCCGCGCCCCAGATTCAATCCATACAGGCAACGCCAGTTCGTCGCATCCAGAAATCCTCGTAGATTCCGCAGGCTCCGCGGCGTAATCGGCGTCTCACTCTTCACATTCTTGCTCGTGTCCGGACCAACCGCATCAAACGGCGCTGACCATGTTGCCTCTTCCGTCGTGAAGGCCGTAAACTCGCTCGTCCCTCCACCAAGCCGCAGAACGCCTTCGCCGCCCAGCTCGTGGAAGAGCGCGATCAACGCAGTGTTCTCTGCAGCGAAGAAAGCAGGATTCGCCAGCTGTGCCGACTCGTAACTCAATCCCGTGAAGTCCGCCGGCAGCGTCGCCAGCGATACACCCTCCTGCACGTCGAGCTTCGCCGTCAAAGTATCAGCCTCGCTCTGCGCATGCACCCATCGTGGCGCCGCCACAGCAGATGCAGCAACGCATCCCGTCATCCGCAGGAACTCCCGGCGCTTCATTCGACGTCGACCTCCACCACGCTCGGCCGTGTCACCGTCAACGCAGGCTCCACGCTCGCCGTCAGCGCGCGGCCATCCACGCGCACCGCACGTACCTGCTGCCCTGCCTCCAGCGGTACATGCAGCACAATTGCGCGCGAGGAGCCATGCGGATCAATCGCGATCTTCCATCGCGCTTCCGCAACATGTTCCGCACGCACGCTCACCGTGCCTCCCGTCATCACCGGCGCATTCTCCACCGTCACGGCCTTGCCCACCGGAACCCAGTCGCTGGGCAGGCCCGCCAGCACATGCAGCGTGCCATCCCGTTCGTTCACCAGCATGTCGCGAAGAAACAGCACCAGGTTCGCATTCGCCCACGCCTCCGGCATATCGCCCGTGCCTTCCTGGTTGCTGCGCTTGCTGTGCGGCGTATCACACGCGCGCGGCAGGCTCACGTCCACCAGAATCTCTTCCTTCCACACCTTCGTGGTGGAGCTGTGGTTGAGCGCCGCCACCAGCATGTCCACCGCCTTCTGCTTCTCGCCGCGCAGAAGATACGTCTCCGCCATGTTCATCGACTCGCCGGCCCACACGCCGGCCGGCCCGGCCCATGCCACATTGGTCGGAAGGCCCTGCTTCTCTTCGCGCTCCATGCGCGCGATCAGCCCCGTAACCAGAGGGTTATTCGGTGCATAAAGCTGCGTGGGGTACACCGCAAGAAATGTCTGTGAATACGCACCCTCGGGATAGGTCGGCATCGCCGGCAGATACGGCGGCGTTTCCTTCTCCAGCGTCACCGCCCGCCGCACGCTCTCATGAATCGCCGCCGTATACGCGTCATACTCCTTCGCGAGCCATGTCGCATCGTTTGCATGGCCCAGCGTCTGCGCAGCTTCCTTCGTCACGCGCTCCGCATACGCCGCAAGAAAGTTGTGCGAGAACGAGTGGCCCTCCGGCAGCCCCGAATCGCCATAGCTCCACGGCAGCAGCCCATACCAGTACGGCTTCTCGCCGGGCTGCAACGGAGGATTGGGCTCGGGTCTGCAGTGGGATGCAATCATCCGCCGGATCGGCCGCGCGCCCTCCGGCACGCCGCTCACTCCCTCCAGCGTGCTCTCTTCGCGATGATCGCGAATCCACTCCGACGCGCGCAGCATGAAAGGATAAGCCTGCGTCAGCCATTGCCTGTCCCGCGTGAAGAGGTAATAGTCCCACGCCGCCGCCACGTTGCCCCCCGCGTTGTCCCACGCAGGCCAACCGCTCGTCGGCGGACCGTCCCACTCGCCGTCATCACTGATGATGTGGAACGCATGCTCCACGCTCTCACGCGCAGGCTGCAGAAATCCGCCCGCCTCCAACGCCCGCGCCTGAAAGTATTCTCCACGTCCCCAATATTGCCGGTATACCGCCGGCCCATCGAGCGTCCACAAATCACCGCGCGCATCGTACTCAGTCAAGATCAGCACATACGCGAGCGAGGAATAGTAGAAGTCGCTCAGCTCGCGTTGGGGAAAATCAATCTTCGTCGCACGCGCCCACAGTCCGTCCCATTGCGCCACGGCCTCTTGCAATAGCGTCGCGGAGTCCTCTTGCGATAACTCTGCATTGCGCGCAGCCGGCCATTCATACGGGACCTCCACGCTCAGGGCCTTTGTTGCGTGCGCAGGCAGCGCGACTTGCAACGCCAGTGTCAGGCCGTAATCCTCCGAACGAACCGCGGCGTCATCCGTCTCCATCACCAGCGCCACATCCTCACCCGCGCCGTTTTCGAGTACGCGGTTCACCACATGCCCCGGCAGATTGCGCTCGCGTCCGCTCAGCTTCAGCGTCACCTCCGCCGCCTGCGAGCCGTTGTTGGTCAGCGTCAGGCGCACCACATCGAGCCCCTTTGCACCCGAAGTCGCATTCGGAATCGTGCCCGATTTGGCCTCGGGGTCAACAGCAAAGGCCAATTCATCCAGCACCAGGTTCCCGCTCGCCAGCCTCGACTCCACAAAGGGGTAGCGACCGCGATACAGTTCCTGGCTCTTCATCGTGAACAGCTCCGCACCAGCGAAGGCCTGGATCGCAAGCTCGCCATCCATTTGGCTGCTGAAGCCAATCGGTGTGTCCAGCGCTTTGCGCTTCAGGCTCCACTGGGACCACTTCAGGTTCCCCTGTTTATCCACGACCGTCTTGTGGCTTCCCATCGGCAGGCCAATCAGGCTCTGCGCATCCGTATTCGACCAGCGATGATCGATGACGACCTGCGCCGAAGCTACCATCGTCGTCACCGCAACGACGCATCCC
>JBAUTX010000163.1:0-11116 GCA_049582405.1 Occallatibacter sp.
GCCACTACACTGGAGAAGTCATGTCCGATCTGAACGCTCCCATCGCACGCAAGCAGCACACAGAAAAGCAACTCCACGGCATCACCCTCACCGACGACTATGCCTGGCTCCGCCAGAAAGATGACCCCGAGGTCACGGCCTATCTCGAAGCAGAGAACGCCTACGCCGAGGCCAACCTCGCCCCGCTCGCATCCCTTCGCGAAGACCTCTACCGCGAGATGCTCAGCCACATCCAGCAGACCGACGTCTCCGTCCCTTATTTCGACGACGGCTACTGGTACCACACCCGCACGCAGGAGGGCCTGCAATACGCCATCCTCTGCCGCCGCCCCGGCACGCTCGACGCGCCCGCCAGCAATGCGCCCGAAGAGGTCGTCCTCGACGGCAACAAACTCGCCGAGGGCCACGCCTTCTTCGCCATCGGCGAAATCGCCATCACCGACGACAGCCGCTGGGTTGCCTACTCGACAGACACCACCGGCTTCCGCCAGTACACCCTCCACATCAAGGACATGACCACCGGCGACACGCTCCCCGAGACCGTCGAGCGCGTCTGCTCCGCCGTCTGGGCCGCCGACAATCGCACCCTCTTCTACACCATCGAAGACGAAGTCCAGAAGCGCCAGTACCAGCTCTGGCGGCACACCCTCGGCGCGCCTCACGCGCAGGATGTCCTCGTCTACCAGGACGACGATGAGCGATTCAACCTTGGCGTGGGCCGCACCCGCGACGGCCAATACATCATTCTCGAATCCGCCAGCCACATCACCAGCGAGTCCCACTTCCTCCGCGCCGACGACCCCACCGGCGCCTTCCGCCTCATCGTCCCGCGCCGTGACGAGCATGAGTACACCGTCGACCACCGCAACGGCCTCTGGTACATCCGCACCAACGACAAGGGCCGCAACTTCCGCCTCGTCACCGCGCCAGCAGACGCCCCCGGCGAGGCCAGCTGGACCGAGCTGCTCCCCCACCGCGAGCAGATCATGCTCGAAGATATCGATCTCTTCGCCGGGTTCTTCATCGCCTGCGAGCGCGAGGCCGGCCTGCCGCGCCTGCGCCTCTGGCGCTTTTCCGGCAATGGCCCCGCCGCCACGCCCTCCGGCGAAATCGCCTTTCCCGAGCCGGCCTACTCCGCCAGCCCCCATATCAACCGCGTCTTTGAGACCACGACCTTCCGCTACGCTTACCAGTCGCTCGTCTCGCCCAGCTCGGTCTACGAGTACGACCTCACCACCGCCGCATCCACACTTCTCAAGCAGGTAGAAATCCCCGGCGGCTTCGACCGCACCCTCTACCAGAGCGAGCGCATCCACACCACCGCGCCCGACGGCGTCGAGGTCCCCATCTCCATCGTCTACCGCAAGGACAAGCGCACGCCCGGCCGAAACCCGCTCTACGTCTACGCCTACGGCTCCTATGGCTATGCGCTCCCCCTGGGCTTCAGCTCCAACCGCCTCGCCCTGCTCGATCGCGGCGTCGTCCTCGCCTATGCGCACATTCGCGGCGGCGGCGATCTCGGCAAGCCCTGGCACGACGCCGGCAAGATGCTCGTCAAGCGCAACACCTTCACCGACTTCATTGCCTGCGTCGAACACCTCACCGCCGCAGGTTACGGCGACCCCGCGCGCGTCGCCATCGAGGGCGGCTCCGCCGGCGGCCTGCTCATGGGCGCCGTCGCCAACATGCGCCCCGAGCTCTTTCGCGCCGTCGTCTCCCACGTCCCCTTCGTCGACGTGATGAACACCATGCTCGACGCCTCACTCCCGCTCACCGTGCCCGAATACGAGGAGTGGGGCAATCCCAATGAAGACGCCTACTTCCGCTACATGTTCAGCTACTCGCCCTATGACAACCTGCGCGCCGCCGCCTACCCGGCGATCCTCGTCAAAACCTCACTCCACGACAGCCAGGTCATGTACTGGGAACCGGCCAAGTACGTCGCCAGACTCCGCACTCTCAAGACCGACAGCTATCCGCTGCTGCTTGTCACCAACATGCAGGCCGGCCACGGCGGCGCCAGCGGCCGCTACGACTATCTGAAAGAGATTGCCTTTGACTACGCCTTCCTGCTTCGCGAACTCGGCCTCGTGGAATCCAGCAAGGCCTGAGCCGCCGCGCTCAAGCGAAAGCGGACAGGGAAGTCAGTAGGTTGATGAAAGAATGGAAACCGGCGCGGAAGCCGCCGCTATACAGGGGGCAGAGCATCCACCACCGGCACGCCCGCCGGTCCTTTGAACTGGAAGAGCCCCGCCGCCACAGGCACATTCGTCTGCTCCGCCGTAAAGACGAATCGCGTCAGCGACCCATCCGTCTCTTCCACCTCAATCGCGTGGATCGATCCTTCGGCCGTTACCGTCAGGGTCAGGCGCCGCACGCGCTGCTCCAGCCCTTTCGGCTGCCCCGTCAGCGTGAACTCGCCGTTCGGAGCTTGCGCCATCGTCAGATGGTTCAGCTCTTTCGCCAGTTGTGTGTGGCCCAGCAGAAACCGCAGTGGCGAGCGCAGATCGTCCAGCTTGCTCGCCGCAATCCGCTGCACCTGCGGGTCGCCCTGCGTATAGAACCACGCGTACTTGCCATCCAGCAGGAACACCTTGCCCGCCGGCGAGCTGTAATCCCAGCGCATCCGCCCCGGCTTCAGCAGCAGCAGCGTGCCGCTCTCTGAGCGCGACATGCCCATGCCCTCATAGCTCTCGGTAAACTGCGTCTTGAGCGAGCGAAGCTGGTTGTAGTGCTTGTCCACGCGCTGCGCCAGCGTCTCCGCCGTCAGGGGCTTCTGCGGTTCTCCCTTTGCCCCGAGTGCCGTCGCAAGCACCATCGCCAGCATCATGCAGCCCGCAAGCACTGTGCGCGCAGCGCGGCTCTCCGTGCGCCGCACGCTCAAACCCCTGTGCAGCCACCCATTCTGTGCCGTCGTCATTGCACCATCACGGTGCAGTTCGTGCCGCCCGCCGGGTCAGCCTTCATCGCGCCGCCGGAGTCGAGGCAAAAGCCGCGGTCGCCCGTCTTGCCCGGTGTCGCCGGCACCGCTGTCGCCGTGTAACTCGTGATGCGTTCCGTATTGTTGATACTGACCTTTGTGCAGTTGGTCAGATTAAAAATGTAGCCCGACTTGATTCCCGTGGCCAGTTCTCCGTTGATCACCTGTGCGGCCGTCGCGCTCGGCGGTCCTGTATTGGGATCGCCCGCAAGCGCCTGCAGGGTGCAGGCGTACCCGTTCGTCGGGTAGGTCGACTCATACATCGACTGCGCTTCCTGAATCGTCTGCAGCGATTTCTGGGCCGAGAGCTCGTTGGCGTGCTTGCGAATCTTGCCCGCAGTCGGAATCGCCACCAGCATCAAAATCAGAATGATGGAGATGACAATCAGCAACTCCATCAGCGTGAAGCCGTTGGCCTGCATTGCGCCGCGTTCTGCGCCTCGGTTGCTGCGGAGAGAAAAGGTGCGCTTCATGGAAATCCGAAACCTCATGCCCCGGACGGATTGTCAACTCCGCCCGAGAAAATCCTACATGGGTTAGACGCGAAAGGGAAATGCTTCGCTCGCCGATGCTTGTGCCGGGCCTTGGCCCATGCGTCCTTCACCGCTACAGCTTGTCCAGATGCCGGAAGCCGCTCGTCCCAAGAAACATGAACGAAAACAGAATGAAGTTGTAGCTCGCATGCACCAGCACGCTGGCTGCCAGCGACTTCGTTCCCAGCCGCGCCCAGCTCAGCACCAGGCTTACGCACACCAGCAGCAGGAAGGGCCCAAACGCATATCCCGTCTGGTCGCCATGCAGCAGCGCGAACAGCACGCTCGTCATCACAGACGCTACGCCCATCGCCGCCTTCGACCATTGCGGATGCTCATTCTCGTCCAGGTAGCGCGGAGGCGCGTCCCAGAAGGTCTCTGCCGCCCAGTCAAACGCGGTGCAGAACGCCGGCAGCAGAAAGCCGCGAAACGCCAGCTCTTCAAAAAACGGCGCCGCCGTTACGCCAAAACCGAACAGCAGCCACGCCGCTCCCGGCATGCGAAAGATGCGGTCAATCGGCGCATTCTCCGGCCCAGGAATCAGCATGCCGTTCGCCAGCGCCAGCAGAAAGCAGACCACCGCCGCGCTGATCAGCCTGCTCCGCAGCGCCAGTGCCGTGCGCCCGCGCCACTGGAGACCCGCAAAAAATCCCTTGTGCCACAGCACCGGGAAAATCAGCAGGCTGCCCAGGAACGTGAGTACATAAAAGATGGCCTCCGTGCCCAGCGTGTAATGAATTTCGTTCGCTGCCTGCGTCAGCGTCGTCACGCCAAAGAGGTGAAACTCCAGCGCTATCCGCGCCGCCATGCTTGCGGCAAACAGCCCGCACAGCGCAATCAGCACCAGAATCCCCACATGCCCCATATTCGGGATGCGCGATTCCTCCGGCATTTCCGGCAGGGTGTACTGCCGGAACAGCAACGGCAACGGCTCTACCGATGGCTCTGGCGGCAGGGCGACATCCGGCTCAGCCCACGCTGGATCGTCCGTCGCCTCCTGTCGTGTCGGTTCCTCTGGCTCAAAAGGGAACTGGCCGGGCGTCGTGCTCATGCGGTCACCGGCTTTCGCCCGCGTTTCGATGTGCGGCCTGTGCCATTCTCTTTCGCACCAGCTTTTCCCACCGCCGCTCCCTTGCCTTTCCCACGCTTCTTCGCCTCCGGAAGCTCGGGCTCGACCGCGGCCACCGCCGGCGCTTCTTCGATCTCTTCGTCCATCTCAAGCTCCGCCAGCTTCCCGTTCGAGCAAGCATAGTAGCGCGCAAGGAACTGCCCGGTATAGGACGCCTGCGTTGCCGCAATTTTTGCCGGCCGCCCAGCGCCCACAAGCCTGCCGCCGCCCTCGCCGCCGTCCGGTCCCAGGTCGAGAATCCAGTCTGCGTTGCGAATCACGTCCAGATTGTGCTCGATGATGATGATCGAATTGCCCAGGTCCGTCAGCCGGTGCAGCACTTCCAGCAACTTGCGCACATCGTCAAAGTGCAGCCCCGTCGTCGGCTCGTCCAGCAGATAGAGCGTCCGCCCCGTCTGCCGCTTGCTCAGCTCGCGCGCCAGCTTCATGCGCTGCGCTTCACCGCCGCTCAGCGTGGTTGCGCTCTGCCCCAGATGCACGTAGCCCAGCCCCACATCCACCAGCGTCTGCAGCTTCTGCTTCAGCTGTGGCACGTTGGCCAGCACGGTCAGGGCGTCTTCGATGGTCAGGTCCAGAATGTCCGCAATCGAGTGGCCGTGGAACTTCACCGCCAGCGTCTCCTGGTTATAGCGCCGCCCGTTGCACACCTCGCACTGCACGTAGACATCGGGCATGAAGTTCATCTCAATCCGCCGCTGCCCGTCACCCTGGCACGCCTCGCAGCGCCCGCCGGCCACGTTGAAGCTGAAGCGCCCCGGCTTGTACCCGCGCTCGCGCGCCTCCGGCAGCATCGCAAACAGATCGCGAATCGGCGAAAATACGCCCGTATACGTCGCCGGATTCGACCGCGGCGTGCGTCCGATCGGCGACTGATCGATGCGAATCACCTTGTCAATCTGCTCTGCGCCCAGCAGCTCATCGTGCGCGCCAGGTTCCTCGCGCGAGCCATAGAGCGTCTTCGCCAGTGAGCGATACAGAATGTCGTTGATGAGCGTGCTCTTGCCGCTGCCGCTCACGCCCGTCACCACCGTCATCACGCCCAGTGGCAGCCGGATGGTCAGGTCCTGCAGGTTGTGCTCGCGCGCTCCGGTCACCGTGAGCCACTTTCCGGTGAGTTTGCGCGGCGCCCCGCGATGCAAAATGCTCGTCGCGCCGGAAAGATACCGCCCCGTCAGCGACTCCGGGCAGGCCATGATCTGCTCCGGCGTGCCCTCTGCAACCACGTGCCCGCCCAGCCTGCCCGCGCCCGGTCCCAGGTCCAGCACATAGTCCGCGTGGCGAATGGTGTCTTCATCGTGCTCCACCACCAGCACGGTGTTACCCAGATCGCGCAACCGCACAAGCGCCTCAATCAGCCGCGAATTGTCGCGCTGGTGCAGGCCAATCGAGGGCTCATCCAGCACATACAGCACGCCACGCAGCCGCGAGCCAATCTGTGTAGCCAGCCGGATGCGCTGGCCTTCGCCGCCCGAGATGGTGGCGGCATTACGGTCCAGCGCAAGATAGCTCAGACCCACCGCGCACAGAAACTCCAGCCGCTCCACAATCTCCCGGCGGATGCGCTCAGCAATCAGCGCCTCGCGCTCGGTGAACGTCAGATTGATCGCCGCCGAGAGCGCCCGGTTCAACGGCAGCGCCGTGAAATCGGCAATCGAGAGGCCGCCAATCTTTACCGCCAGGGACTCCGGCCGCAGTCGTTTGCCCCGGCACACCGGGCACGGCGTCGCCGACATGAAGCTCATCATGTACTCGCGATACCCGTCGCTGTGCGCCTCTTCCACGCTGTCCCGCAGATACGCCAGAATTCCGTGAAATCCTGTGCGTGGTCCCTCGCCCTTCGGCGGTCCGTAGACCAGCAGATGCTGCTGCTTCGCCGGCAAATCCTCAAACGGCATCTTCAGGTCGATCTTGTACCGGTCCGCTGCCAGTTGAATCAGCTTCAGCAGATACTGCGACGCCGAGCCCGGTCCAAGGCCGCCATCGAGCAGTGGCTTCGACCAGTCCGTGATGACCTTCGCCGGGTCAAAGTCGTAGAGCGAGCCCAGTCCGTGGCACTCCGGGCACGCGCCAAAGGTCGAATTGAAGCTGAAGCTGCGAGGCTCCAGCTTGGGCACATCCAGGCCGCAGTCCGGGCACGCCATCGACGACGAAAACAACTGCTCTTCGCCATTCGCCGCCGCCACCAGCACCAGTCCGTTGGCCAGTTGCAGCGCCTTGCTCACGGCGGCTTCCAGCCGTTTCTCCACGGCTGCCTTGGCCGCGGCATCGCTCTTCAGCAGGACTCGGTCAATGATGGCCTCAATCGTATGGTTCTTGCGTTTGTCCAGCGCCGGCGGGTCCGAGAGGTCCGCAATCGCGCCGTCCACGCGCGCCCGAAAGCCCTGCTGATCCAGCTCGTCCAGCAATTCCTTGAACTCGCCCTTGCGCCCGCGCACCACCGGCGCCATCACCGTCACGCGCTCGCCCGTGCTCATCTGCAGGATGCGCTGCACAATCTGGTCCGCTGTCTGCCGCGCAATGGGCCGCCCGCAGTTGGGGCAGTGCGGCGTGCCCACTGAGGCATACAGCAGCCGCAGGTAATCGTAGATTTCGGTAATCGTACCGACCGTCGACCGTGGACTCCGGCTCGTCGTCTTCTGCTCAATCGAGATCGCCGGGCTCAGCCCCTCAATCGAGTCCACATCCGGCCGCTCAATCTGATCGAGAAACTGCCGCGCGTAGGCCGAGAGCGTCTCCACGTAGCGCCTCTGCCCCTCGGCATAGATCGTGTCGAAGGCGAGCGAGCTCTTCCCCGACCCCGACAGCCCCGTCACCACCGTCAGCGTGTTCCGCGGAATGCGCACGTTGATGTCGCGCAGATTGTGCTGACGCGCCCCGCGCACCGAAATGTGTGTGATCGACATAGTCTGGGTTCGGGTCTGTGGCGGGCGCTTCCCGGTCAGGGCAAGATGCCGGTTTCCGGATAGGGACTCTCTGGGGGTATTCTATTGGTCAATAGAAACAAGGGTCAACGCGCCGCATTATCTGCGAGAATCGCTCCAACGATTCTGCAGCAGGGCGCATACACCCGGCAGGCCGCAGAGCCGTTGAGCATATAACTGGAACGCCTTGGACTTTTTGCTCGGGTAGGAGTCATGACAGATTTGTTGAATTTGCTGATGCTGATGTGCGCATCCGTGGGAGCAATGGCGTTCGGGGTTCTTGCGGCGTATGCAATCTGCCGGTTTGGTTTCGCGCTGATGCGCCCGTACCGCAAGCCTGCGCCGGTCAAACCGGGCAGCCAGGCTGCCAACGTCGTCTAGCTCGCCGCTCCAGTCTAAAGCCGCATTGCTCCAGCCCGGCGGGGCTGGTCATCCCACGATCCATTCTGAAACATTGCTACTGGTTCTGCGGTTGCTGCTCCGGATGCTGCTGCTGCATCTGGCGCTGCTGCATCTGCTGCAGAATCTGCTGCTGCGGTTGTGGCGTCCCGCTGGGCTGACCCGTGCCCGGTTGGCCCATCCCCGGCTGGCCGGGCACGGGCAGAGCGACCGGAGGTTCCTGCGGCTGCGGAGGCTCCTCGGGCTCGGGTTCGGCCGGTTCTTCTTCAACTGCATTGCGCGCCATCGCGCCGGCGGGCGCAGTCTGGCCTGCCTTGCCGCGCGCCGTCAGCAGAATCTGGCTCGGCGCTGCCAGGCCCTGGCCACCCACCATGACAATGTTGTAGCCCGATCCCTGCAGTAACTGCGAAATCACGTCCCGCACAGGGCCCGGCCCATAGGTCCCAAAGACGCGTTGATCCTGATTCAGTCCCACAAACTTTGCGCCTGTCGCCGTCGAAACGTCGCCAGCAATTTGCATCAGGCTTGAATTGGTGGCGTCCACCCGCAGCCCCTGCTTGTCCCAGGTCACTTTGGCGGGGGTGGGCTTTTCATTCACCGGCCAATTGGGCATCGGTGGAGGGGCTGGCGCCTCGGGCGGCGCCACCGGAGCCGATTTGGCAGCCTTCTTTTTAGTGGCGCGATGGTGAGTGTGGGACGGAGCGGCTGGCGCTTTCTTCGCGCTCGATGGCGTAGGCGTCTTCGGAGCGGAAGTCTGCGCAGAAAGCAGCCATGGCACGGAAAGCAGCAGCCCTGCAATCGCGCAGGTTCTGCACCACCGGCCGGGCTCCGACTGGGTAAGCGCGCGCATCAGATCACGCATCGTGCCACGCATGACGCCCTCAACTCCTGGACGGGAAGCGGAAATGCCCGGAATCGAAAATCTTCATTGCATCCCTGAAAACTGCCCGCAGCCCATCACTGTACTAGACTAACAGTGGCCCGTGGACGCTCGAAAATAGCGTTTTTCCCGGGATGGAGAGGGAATCCCAAGCAATGCGTCTCTGCTGCAAGCATTGGATGGTGGCGCTGCTGCTGGCTGCGCCGGTGGCGGGCCTGGCCGCAAACTGCACGACACAGGCTGCGCTTTCCGCTCAGGATCGCAACACAATCGCCGCCGTGGGCAACACGTTTGCGCAGGCCGTCCTGCGCCAGGATGAAGGCACCCTGCAGGCTGCGCTGTTGCCCGCTGTGCAGCAGGATTGGCCCGGCATGAAGGCCGCTGTCGAAGACGGCGCAGCTCTCGTCAAAGGTGGCCAGGTCCAGCTCCGAGCCCTTTACCTGCTTGATAACTCCTCCGCCACGGCACCCGCAGACCAGGAGTTCTTCTGCTCGAACGTTGCAGGAACGCTCACCATCACCATCACCATGCGGGCGCTGCCGCCTGGGCGCTATGCCGTGGTGCTGGCCGATGCGGCCGGTTCTGCGCTCGGCGGGCAGATGGGCTTTGTCCTCGTCTGGGATCCCTCCGGCGCGGCCCCCACATGGAAGCTCGGCGGCCTCTCCGTGCGCCAGGGCATCATCGAAGGCCACGACGGTATCTGGTATTGGACCCACGCGCGAGTTCTCGCCGCAGGCCCCCACACCTGGAGCGCCTGGTACACCTACGAGCTGGCGCGCTATCTGCTGCTGCCGGTGGATTTTCTGACCTCCAACAACTTGGACAAGTTGGTGCAGGAGCAGGGCCGCATCATGAATTCGCCCGCCGGCGCCTTCCCCTATTCACTCGCCGACGGGCCACGCACCTGGAAGATTCATGGCATCCGCGTCGATACCTCGCTGCACGAGGCAGACCTTGGCATCACCTACGAATCTCTTGGCGTGACGGACCCCTCCGCGCAGCGCACGGAAGCGATTGCCGTCATGAGCGCGCTGCTCAAGTCGCATCCCGGCATCCGCCAGAACTTCCACGGCCTGTGGGCCTATGCCAGCACCAACGGCAAGATTGCCCCAATCATTGAGTTGCCCATGGGGCAGATTCCGTAGAACAGGGACGACGAGTTGGGACATTTTCCGATTGGCTTCAGTTGCGGAAGCCAAATCTTGAAGGAGAAGCAAGCGTGGAATCCATCATTGATCTTCGATCGGACACAGTAACGCGGCCCACACCTGAGATGCGTGCTGTCATGGCAGCCGCCGAAGTCGGCGACGATGTTTACGGCGAAGACCCCACAGTGAATCTGCTGGAAAAGCGAGCCGCCGAAGTCTTTGGCCGCGAAGCTGCGCTCTTCGTTCCGACCGGCACCATGGGCAACCAGATTGCCATCCGCGTGCACACCCAGCCCGGCCAGGAAATCATCTGCGAATCCCGCGCGCACATCCTCGACTGGGAGATGGCCATGGCCGCTGCGTTTTCCGGTTGTGTCCTCAGAACGGTCACCGCCAAACGCGGCACGCTTACCTGGCAGGAGATTGAGCCTTTCATCTATGGCCGCAGCACCTTCCGCGCCGCCACCGGACTCATTGAAATCGAGAACACGGCCAACATGGCCGGCGGACGCATCACGCCTCTCTCCGCGATGGAGGAGATCTGGGCTGGCGCCAAAGAACGCGGCCTGCCCGTGCACCTGGACGGCGCCCGCATCTTCAACGCAGCCACGGCGCTTGGAGTGGACGTAAAGACGCTCACGCGTGGCTTTGACACTGTGATGTTCTGCCTGTCCAAAGGCCTCTGCGCGCCGGTCGGCTCCATGCTCGTCGGATCGGCCGAGGTCATCGCCCGCGGCCGCATCGTGCGCAAAGCACTGGGCGGCGGCATGCGCCAGGCCGGCGTGCTCGCCGCGGCGGGGCTCATCGCGCTGGAGCAGATGCCCGCGCGCCTGCACGAGGATCACGCCAATGCGCGCCTGCTGGCCGAGGCTCTCGCCACCATGGACGGCGTCTCCATCGATCCCAGGACCGTCGAAACCAACATCGTGATCTTCCGGCTCACAGGCAAGGTCACCGCAGCCGACCTGGTGGCCGGTCTCAAAGCGCGCGGCATCCTCGCCAGCGCGGTCGGGCCCGACGCCATCCGCCTGGTCACGCACAACGATGTGAGCCGCGCGGCCTGCGTGATGGCCGTCGAAGCGCTCACTGAAATCATCGAAGCGCCCGCGCACGCGCATTGATGCGT
>JBAUTX010000164.1:0-4613 GCA_049582405.1 Occallatibacter sp.
TGCCGGGTGCCCCCGGTCCCTCGCTGTTGGGGACCGGGGACCAAAGCTCAATACCCCGCCACCGCTCCCGACGGCCATCAGCTTTTCTGCACACGATGGCGGAGTTGGGAGAGCGCAAAGACGGCAACACCTCTTGGGAAGAGGTTCCGCCATCGCAGGGCAATCTCTGAACCGCAACGATTGAGACGTGATACCTATCACTGATCGGCAGGCACCGCCGGTGGTTTGATGCTGGAACGTATCGTTCAGGAGAATCCTTCCATGAATCGTTTCCGCGCGTATATGTTCGGTTTCGCCCTGCTCGCTTTTCTCTTTTCGGCTGCTGCCGTCCAGCCCGCCATTGCTCAGCAGGATCAAGCCACGCATATTTACCATCGGCTGATTCCAGCCGGGGATACCTGTGCCACCTGCCATAAGGCGGTGTATGACCAGTGGAAAGCCAGCCCGCATGCCGCCAACGGTGTCGAATGCACCGTGTGCCATGGCGAGACAACAGCAAAGGACTTCGCGGGCAAGCCCGGGTTAGGCACGTGCGACAGCTGCCACAGCGATCAGGTGGCACAGCTGAAATCTGATCCTTTCATGAAAGGAAAGACGTGCGTGAATTGTCATCAGGCACACATCTTCGTGGAGCACAAGAAGGCGGCCTCTGAAGGCGGGAAATAAGAATTTGCAGGCCTCGCATCCTCGCACCGCTGGCCAGCGCATCCGCGCTCACCGCGTTGGAGATGTGTCCTCGCATGCCGGGGAAATGTACGACCGGCTGCCCTGAAAGGCGGCAGATCGTGCGCCTGCAAGATTCTACGGAACACCCGGATGCTCCGCCAGAGCCGGGTGCCGGGTGCCCCCGGTCCCTCGCAGTTGGGGACCGGGGATACCTCAGACCCCAACCCGGAACTCGATTACGGATTACGGCATATTCGACGGAGCCGCCGTACCATCCGACCACTTGTCTGCCAATACGAACAAAATCGTCACCCGTTCCTCCGGATCATTGGCCACCATGACAGGTGAGCCGGCATCATCGGCTCCCCAGCTCTTCGTCATGTCGCCGGGGGAATAAAACATGACGTGCGGGTGCCAGCTTTTACCCCGGTCGTTCAGGTACTGCCGCTTCGACATCATATAAGCCATCGCGCCCGGTTCCAGCGCGGGCAGCTCTTTCTTATCCAGTGCCCTCGCAATATCCTGCGCGATTTCAGACTTCGATTTTCCTGCCAGCACGAGCCTCGTCTTCATCAGATAGATGGGCGCAAAGCTCCTCGCAGCCTGCGCATTGAAGCAATGAGGTGCGCGCATCTTCGGATTCCAGAACTCCGCATCATCCTCGCTCTGCGCCCACGACCTCTCCACCATGCAGAGAAAGCCATTCGTGCCCTTCACCGCGGTTGTATATCCCTCGCGTCCCAGCACCATCACTTCGGCTCCATCGGAAATGGAACTGGGCGCAGCACTGCGAGCCAGTGCAATCTCGGATCGCTCGTCGGATATCAGGTACTGCTCCAGGGGAGCCATCGCCGGATAGGCAGCTTTTTCGGCCTGTGCAACTGTCTGCCGGCCTGCGCCCGATAAAACAATCAGCAAACCAAATGCCAAAACCATGATTTTGAGGTGATTCTTTCTCATCGGATCCTCCCAAATCGTGAACTAGCCGGGTGCCCCCGGTCCCTTGCTGTTGGGGACCGGGGGGACGAAAGCCCAATACCCCGCAAACCCACGCCTCCAATCACTGCGCGCCCGTCGCCGCACCCGCCGGCTCGTCATAGTAGCCAGTCGTCGTGCGCACCGTCAGCCCCGGCCGGTCCGGCGCCAGCTTCAACTCATGATACTCATCCGCATGTTCCGCCACCGGCGGATCAAACCCAATCCGGTAATACGCATTCGCATCCGCAACGCATCGGTCGATCTGCCCCGCCGGCATGGACCTGACTACCGATGGTGAGGCCTTCGGGTTGGCGCCGGCGTCCAAGGTCAGAGGATGGCCGAATACGTTCGACCTGTTCTTGAAGTCAGTCGCACAAAACACGCTTGGTCGCGCAGTAACGGTCATTCTTTCCGGCCTCGCGAAGGATGGAAGCGCTGCTCTGGAACTGCTGAAGACGAACGGAGCAATGAACTACGCACAGGCCAATGCGTCATCTGAGTCGATGCCACGGAATGCGATCGCGACCGGAAACATGGACTATGTTGGATCGCCGGGGGAGATGATTGCCGCAATATGCAAGCTCCCGCCGCTCCTTGATGTCCTGAGAATTGTTCATCGTGTCATCGCACGAGAGCTGCCCCCGTTACAGTTGTCGGCTACCGAAGATCTTCTCCTGGTTCAGACCCGCCTTCTTTCTTCCCAAGTGCTCATCGAGGCAGGACATGCTCTGATTCGGGCATGCCACGAATCTATTCGGACGACACGGAATGCAATCAGCAAGTCTCAGGCCCTCGTGTGGGAGAGTGACTGAGTCATCGCGCGAATGGGGATGCTTGATTTCGCTGAATGGGTTTGAAGACGATCTCCTGCCGTATGACCCTGAGCAGTCTGTCCGTCCGCCTGATTCTGTGTTTAGTCTCGGCGATTCGCCGTTGAGTTTCGGCTGCATGCCTCAAGATGTATCTGGAAGTATGGGTGGACCGCTGAATCGCGTTCTAACACTGAAACACCGCAGCGCGTGCTACCTGCGCGACTCCGTCGGAATTGAAGGTCTCAGCTCTGCCAGCCATCGGACTGTTTCATTCAAAAGCGTACAGTCGGTTGCCACTCTGAACAACTGGGTCACACCGCGGGAGAGCCGATCACATTGAAACTCCAGCTACGCTCTCCCTTGTACGGGCGTCGCGCCAGGGAAAGTGTTTCCCATCCGTCCTCAATCCTTGGCGTCGGTCAGCCGCTCTCGGTACAGTAGCCTGTTTAAATCAAGATTCGAGCAGATGTGCGCCCCTTCAGGCATCCGAAGCTCGATTTCGTTGGGCCTGATTGCGACTGTCACCTGACACCGTCTGCAAATTGAAGAGATGGTGCCGTCCGAGCGGTAAGCGTGCAGAAAGACGCGGGGCAGTGTTTGGGCCACGAGGGCCTCGATTCGTACTCTCGTTCATCCGGGAGCATTGCGCGATTATACGCGTATTCGGAAAACCAGGTGCCACACGCGCGCTTAGCGGCAAGCGGCCCGATCCTTCGCAGCCTCCTGATTTTCTTCCTGCCCTTGAACCACAATGAGACCGGTGAACAGGTCAGCACGCGTCGCAAGCGATTGCAGCGACCCGAAGCGGCAATGCAGCTGGCAAGGGCAGAGAAAAGAGGTCCTGAATAAGATCCTTCCTCCGGGCTGACTTGCACTCATCCTGTGCCACGAATCGAAAACCAGTAGTAGCGTCGCCAGCAGAATGTGCAGCGAATCGGGTGAAGGGCAAACAATGAGCAAAGTTGGTCCAGGGAATGGACCTCACCCGGTTTGAAATGAACCGATTCGCAGCAAGGGCAAACGTGCCGGAACCACAGCACGCGCGGTAGCCAATTTGGCCAGATTATCTTCGCATGATTCACCTGAAACCTTCGTTCTGCGAAGTAACGCCATACGACGTCGCACAACTACCGTTTCCGGAGCCTTGGTTCAAGCTGCACAGAAACCTCAAGCGAGGCGTCAATCCTGAAAGCTCGTCCGCTGGTCGAAGAGAGATGAAGCGGACTCTCCATCGACTCGTTCTTCGTTGGGCCTGAGCTAGCTGGCTCTTCTTGTGAGGAGCCGCCCCCATCGGGCTCGGAGTTGAGCTGGCATTGATGCATGTTAGGGCGGAAACGGGGAGACAGGTGGTTCTTTACGTCGCTTTTCCTGATGTTGCTCATTCGAGCTCCAGTCGTTCGGGTGCACCGCTGGAAAATGCTCGTCTGGAGCAAAGTCTGGAATGCTGAAGGCGAGAACGGAAAACGGAATATACCTCCAGCATACGCTGCAAAGCGCTCGTTCGCGGGGATTCTCTGTTTCCAGGTTCCAGCCTAAGACCAAGGCACAGTGACAACGGCGTTCCGTATTCAATTCAGACCCTTACGGGCTGCACCGCGCCAATCTTGGAAATGAGCGTAGAGTTAGGAGCATGGGCGACATTGCGCGAAAAATCCTGGGGCCAACAAAGGGATCTGCAAACTGGAGATGCTCAGTTTGCGCGTGGTCGCAACCATTCGTGCAGCGGCTCGAACAGACACCGAATGTGCCGTCAAAAGCAGTAGAGGACGCGTTTGATCGGCACAAATGTACTGAGCATCGGCATTCCAAATGGAGTCGATGAAGCCTCCGACGCTTCGAATCCAGTCACCACTTGCACGTCTCCATCACGGGAGGCTCAATGAACGCGCTGCTCGTTTACCCGAGATTTCCTGATACCTACTGGAGCTTCCGGTACGCGTTGTCCTTTCACAGGACTCTGGCAATGATGGGATACGACTTCCAGATCATGACCGAGCGGCCTGAAACAAGGAAACGCTTGATCGGGGCACCCGCTTGGCCGCCAACGCTCAGGCGGCGGGCGTAATCAGCAGCGCATCGATGGCCGGAGGCGGTGTGATCTCCGGCAACTTTCCATGTACAGGTGTGCCATTTGCCACTTCGGCCAATACTCTATTG
>JBAUTX010000165.1:0-6822 GCA_049582405.1 Occallatibacter sp.
CCCTTGTAGCTGCGCTCCAGGGCCAGCAGCTTCTCCTGGTAAAGCGTCGCAAAGCCTGCGCGCTTCATGCTGCCCAGGTCGCCGCCGGAGCCCTTCACCCACAGCACTTCCACTTTCTCGCCCGTCAGAGGGTCAGTCTCGAAGATCTTTGAGCTTGTATTGCCGCCCGCAAAGTTCGTGATGCGCAGGTCAGACCCCAACAGGTTGGAGCGGTAGCGCAAGAGCTCAGGTTCATCAAGGGTTGCGGCAAAGGCTGAGTCCCAGCGGTCTTCGAGGAACTTCAGGGAAGGGGAAGCAAGAGTCGCTTGCGTCATAGACACCACCTTGCAAAGGATTCAATGGATCAGAAGCAGCATATCAGATGAGAACCAATAGGAACAGTATTTCTTATTTGAAAAACATGCGCTCTTGTGCCCTGCTCCCAAAACTGGGAGCGGGAGCGGACGCGTATCACAGCTCAGGCTGGATTTTCGCCATTTCCGTTCTCCGAAAGACTCTGCGGCGTCACCACCTGGTGCCGGACGTAGTTGTACGGCGGAACCGTGTATCCGCGCAAGAGGGCAATGCCCAATTGGATCAGCCGCGGCCCGTAGCTCTCCGCCTCATGTGAAACCGATCCGATGATAGCGCTTTTGCCGCTGCGCATCTCTTCCAGCACCTCGGGAATGCAGTCCTGTCCGGCGATGGCGAAACAATCCTCCTGCCCGCTGAGGCGCGCTGCGTCCAGCACGCCCAGAGCGCTGGAGTCCGTCGCGGCGGCAACAAGAACTTGCTGGCCCCTCCGCTGGCCCCGCAGAAACTCGCTCATGGCGCGGCGGCTCGGTTCGCGCATGCCCCGGCCATCCAGACGCACGTAGCGGTCCGCGGGAAGATCCTTGACCCTGTCACGAATGCCTTCAAAAGCCCCGGTAATACGGCTCTCCACAAAACTTCCGGCCTCTGGGAACCCGACGCCAATGACCCAGTCCACCTTGCCTTTCCACTTGCGCTGCGCATGTTGCCCGAGCAACTGGCCGGCTTCATAGCCCACTTCAAAGTTGTCCACGCCGAAGTACGTCGCATTCGGGTGAGGCACGTCGATGGCGACCAGCGGGATGCCTGCCTGCTTCAAGATGTGCGCTACATGCGGCGCTACATGCTCTTCCACCTGGAACTCCAGGACCAGATCGACGCGCTTATGCACCAACTCATTGGCATTCTGGATGGCTACGTCGGGATCCTGGCGATTGTCGAGAAGCAGTAGTTCGACGCCTGCGGCTGCCGCCGCGTCGGTGACGCTCTGCGCTATGGCCACGGAGAAAGGCATGTCGCCGCTCTGGATGGCTAATCCAAAACGCAGCCGCCGCGGGCGCGAGACGAGCCGGTACTGCCCATCCTGTGATTGCGCAACATAGCCGCGATGCACCAGCGTCTTCAGAATGCGGTAGACACTGGTCTTGGAAATATGCGTCTTCTGGAAAACATCTTCCAGCGTAACGGGTGCGTTCTGCTGCTCCAGCAGTTCCAGGACGTCCAGGGCCTTGGACAAGATCGGGATCAGGTAGAGCCGCTTAATTTTTGCTTTCGGCAATCGTTCGCCCCTCTCGTGAGCGTTTCATTAGCGAAACACTCACTCTAGGATAATGCTTGATCAGGCGTAGCTGGCAACCCGGGACTGACGTCCTGCCCGCTCCCGCGCAATCCGCTCCACGTACCCGCCATCTCGAAGTGCCTGAATCGGGTCGGCCGACAGGCCACGCGAAACGCGCCATTGCTGTGCGAGCGGCCGCACATCCCGCCAGAAAGCACCCCGGAAAAGCTCCTCTGCCGCGACGAGTTCACAGGAATGCTGCAGTTTTGCCAGCTTTTGGCGATCGACGAGCGCCGCTTTCAGCCAGAGCTCCTGGGCCATGACGACGGTCTGCACGGTGGCTTCCACTTTGCCCTTCAAGTTGTGGCTCTGGTCAATCATGAAAGCGATGTCCATCTTGAGGCCATCCTCCGCGGCAGCATGAATCTCGTGGAAGATGCGGAAGATCTGGTAGGGGTCGATGGAGTCCAGCGTCAAATCATCGTCGGCATAGCGGCGATCGTTGAAGTGGAATCCGCCCAAAATGCCCGTATGCAGCAGCCACGCCACAATCTGCTCGATGTTTTGCGCGGAGTAGTGATGGCCGGTATCCACAAGGACACGAGCTTGCGGTCCTGCCGTGCGCGACAGGTGCGAGGACATGCCCCAGTCGGCGATATCCGTGTGATAGAAGGCTGGCTCAAAGGGCTTGTACTCAATCAGCATGCGCTGACTCGGCGACAAAGCCGCGTGGGCCAGTTGGAGAGCCTCTTCCAGCCAGGCGATGCGCTTGCGAATGCTTTGAGTTCCAGGGTAGTTCGAACCGTCAGGCAGCCAGACAGACAGATCACGCGACCCGAGTTGCTTGCCGATTTCGATCGAGTCCAGCATGTGCTGGTTGGCATGTGCCCGGATCTCCGGCGAGGGATTGCAGAGCGAGCCGTATTTGTACTCCTGGTCCTGAAAGAGATTGGGATTGATCGATCCGGCCCGGATGCCGAAACGCTTTTCAAGCTCCTGGACCTGCGAAACATCGCGTGTGCCTTGGGGCAGATCCCACAAAACATGCAGCGCCAGGGTCGGTGTGGATCCGGTCAGGCGCATCACTTCGGCAGCGTCGCTGAACTTTTCTTCCAGCGTGGAAGCGGCCGCGTCCTGCGTGTACTTGCCAAAGCGCGTCCCGGTATTGGCGAAACCCCAGGAAGGAATTTCGATTTGGAAACTGTCGAGCGCTTTCGCTGCGTGGTCAAAGATTGCGGAATCTGTTTGTGCCATTGGAGCCTGCTTTCTCCCTGCCCGTACCATCGT
Source organism: Occallatibacter sp. (assembly GCA_049582405.1). GTDB lineage: Bacteria > Acidobacteriota > Terriglobia > Terriglobales > Acidobacteriaceae > Telmatobacter. The sequence goes on from JBAUTX010000165.1 coordinate 2,858, forward strand.
TTTTATGTTCAAGATTCAGGGATGAATCGTTTTCATTCTTTCCGACGTTCGATGCCTTCCTGTTTCCCCCGGTCACCGGCCCCTCCGGATCGCCACGCACAACGCATCGTGACCAGTTCTCCGCCGAGGCAGAAAATTCATAGCGGGGGAATTGAAAAATCTATCAGACATGAAAGCGGTATCGTATTCGATAGGGAGATGAATTGTCTATTGCAATTTAACAGAATTCCGACTCAGCCGAAAGTGACTCTCCCAAAGGGTGGTCGCCGTCAGAAAAACAGTCGACTTTGTGCCAAGCTTCACGGCCTATCAAACCATTGGGTCGGTTATCGAGTTCTACAGGCTTCATGAAGTGTATTTGAGAGGACAGATGTGCGTCATTGTAGCGCTTGTCCGCTGCTGATTGCTGTTGTCAATCCTCAAAAGTTGACGGACAGGCAACTCATGCGGCGCATCCTGCTCGTAAGAAGAAGACCGGCGGGTGTGTCTGAGAGACCCACCTCGACTCCTATCCGGAAAGACCTCGGAAACCCGGTAACACAAGGGGCTATTCATGGGCGGGCGGTTGGATGGCAAGGAGTGCAGGGTGTCAATCCGGTCTCCCCGGTACGCTTCGATGCGATCGGAGGGAGCGCAGAGGCGGGGTTGTTCATGATCCGCGTGAGGCAAACGTCGCGGAAGCCGCAATTGGAAGTCAAAGTCGCGCTGGAACAGCCGCACGTGCTGGCGGTAAATCAGTGAGCCGGCCAAGGTTCCGGGGCCCGGCATGAAGCAAGGCCCCGGAGGCATCTGCTGCTTCGTTCCTAGTCATCCTGTCGGGACGGCAAGACCTTCGTGCCGGTACTGGTAATGACCGCACTGAAGGGCGACGGAACGGGCGTGCCATTCACGACAGTCTGGATCAATGATCCGTGTCCTCCTACGACAAACTCCAGGCGCAACGGGGGCGAGGCGTCCTGCGCGTCGGTTGGCTGCGGCGTGATGACCATGTAGCCCGTGCAATCCGCGTTCACATGGTAAGGGCCGCCACCGGGACGCCACTCCTCCGCCGGGGGAATGCCGTTGTGGACGACGTGATCGACCTGGGTCATTTCCCCCTGACCGTCAAAGTGCGTCATGGCCACGCCTGAGACAGGCCCACTGGCGGGAGCTGGTGCAAGGATGGTACCGACGATTGTGAATGCGTAATCCCCCCGCAAGGTCTCGTTGGAACATACGGCGGAGTCCTGAGCTTGCGCACGGCACATCACGGTGCCAAACAGAAGCAAAGCGGCCGCAGCCCCAAGCAGGAGCATGGCAGACGAGAGGATTGTCTTAGGCATAGTCATTTCCAACCTCCTGATCGCACTGGAAATGGCGCGATCGAGAGTGATAATAGGAGCAGCAAGGTTCCTCTCCAATAGACAGGGTCTGAAGAAAAGCTGAAGGTTTTTCTGGAGCCCCATGCGCTTTCAGAACTTTGAACTCGATGTGAAGGCCTTTCAGCTTCGGGAAGACGGCCGCCCTGTGCGGCTGGAGCGCATTCCCATGGAACTGCTGGTGCTGCTGGCCGAGAACTCTGGCCGACTGATTACGCGGGACGAGATCGTTGCGCGCATTTGGGGAGACAATCATTTCATCGAGCGCGAAAGCGCCATCAACACCGCGATCAGAAAGCTGCGCCGCGCTCTCAAAGAGGATCCCGCACATCCGCGGTTGATTGAAACGGTGCCCGCTAAGGGATATCGGTTTGTCGCCCCCCCGGATGAAGCCCCGCCTGTCAGGCCGGGCGCTGAGCCGCATCCAGAGGCCATGCGAAGTTTCCTGCGTGGTCGTCACCACTGGAATCAGAAGAATGCGCGCGCCTACACGAAAGCCATCGCATACTTCAGGGAGGCGATTGACCACGATGCTGCATTTGCCCCTGCGCACGTGGGCCTTGCTTACTGCTACCTCAACTTAGGGATCCACGGACTCAAGCCGGCGAGGGACGTATATCCCCTGGCGCGCGCTGCTGCCCGTGCGGCGCTGGAAATCGACGTAACTTCCGCGGAGGCAGTCACCGCGCTGGCGGATGTCACCAAAGGATATGAATGGAATTTCGCTGATTCTGAAACGGAGTTTCAGCGCGCGATTCAGCTGAACCCTGGTTACGCGGTGGCTCACCAGTGGTATGCCAACTTGCTCTCGATCATGGGGCGGCATGACGAGGCAATCGAGCAGGCAGAGGAAGCGCACCGGTGCGATCCGCTCTCCGTGGGTACTTCTGGATTCGTGGGATACACGTTCTATCGCGCTCGTCGCTTCGAAGAGGCGCTTCGCGCGTGTACCGCGACGGTCGAGCTCCATCCGGACGCGCCTATTGCGGCGTGGTTTATGGCGCTCGTTCTCATCCAGATGCACCGGCATGCGGAGGCGGAAGACCGCCTGGCGCGTACCTTGCATGCCGCAGACAGTTCGGGGATGCACCTCGCTCTTCTGGCCTTTGCCAAAGCCCGTGCCGGCAACCGTGCCGGTGCGGAGCAGATTCTTCAGGAGTTACAGCACCCGGCAGGCGGTCGTTATATCTCGCCGTTCGATATCGGAACGGCTTACCTGGGATTGGGCGATGCAGGATCAGCCGTTGCATGGATCCACCGCGCCATTGAAGAGCGTGTGATGCGCGCCACGGAGCTTCCCATGCCGCTCTTTGACGAAGTCCGGGCCGATCCCGCCCTTGCTGCATTCTGCCAGAGCTTGAGTTCGACTCAGATGCAGCGGCCTGGATCATCCCGATCCCGGCAGATTTGACACGCGGCGTGCACCTACGCAGGCTCTTCGCGCCATTCGCAGACAATCGTCCGGCGCTCCTCGGAGCTTTGCGCAATCCACTCCAGCGTGCGCGCGACGCGCCATGCGTCCCTTGGCTGCACCGGGGCGGGACCCCGACCGAGCACGGCATCGCGCACCCCTGCGTAGTAGAGCCGGTAGTCCCCGGGCACGGGCTTCAGGGCCTTGGTGACCAGGCCGCCATTTCCATCCACGGCCAGCGTGCCCCAGGCGGAACCGGCTTCCAGGCCCCAGTCTGCTGCAGTAATCCGCGTCACCTGGTTCAGCGCTGCCTCTTGCGGGTCTACGCCGTGCTTCCAGTAGTTTCCTCTGGTCCCCCGCAGGTGGAAGCGTGGCCTCTGCAGCGATGACAGGCAATTCGCGCCGAGTTCCACGGTGAAGCCTTGATAGTGCAGCCGCGCCGTAAAGGCATCGTTTGCGCCCTCGCCCTCGCGTTCGCGCCGCACTTCGCCGCTCACAGCCTGCGGCTTGCCAAAGAGGGCCAGGGCCTGGTCGGCAATGTGCGTGCCCAGATCCAGCAACATGCCGCCGCCCTGTTCGGGGTCATCCTTCCACGGGCGGCGCGTCTGGCCCGGATTCCAGCGGTCGAAGGTGGATTGCACGTGCACGATGCGCCCGAGCGTTTCTTCATGCAACAGTTTCTGAATGGTCAGGAAGTCCCCGTCCCAGCGCCGGTTATGAAAGGGAATCAGCAGCGTTTTCTGAGCTGCGGCAAGGCGAATCAACGCGGCGATCTCCGAGGATTTCGGTGCTGTCGGCTTGTCTACCACCACGTGTTTGCCAGCCTGCAGAGCCTCGCGCGCCACGTCAAAGTGGGAGCCACTGGGCGTGGCTACCACCACGAGGTCAATCGCGGCATCGTTCAGCAGTGCGTCCAGCGTCCGATAGGTCCGGATGCCCGGATAGCGCGCCGCCGCGTTGTCGGAGTTGCGCTCGACCACGGCGGTCAGTTCCAGACCATCGACGGAGGAAATCAGCGGCGCATGAAAAACGCGCCCCGCCATACCAAAGGCCACCAGGCCAACTCGAATCATGTGCGTGAAGAACTCCGGGATTGCAATGTGTTGCGGCAGCTGGAGACAGCGTTGCCTCAACCTTCGAGTTTATATCGCGTCTCCGCAAGCCGATACAGGCGCCGCCACACCAGACGATTCACG
>JBAUTX010000166.1:0-7048 GCA_049582405.1 Occallatibacter sp.
AGCTTGAGAGACTCCGCTGCTTAGCTCGCGACTCCCGAGACATCGGCCTTCCGCCAGCCGTTGACGTGGCATCTTTAAATAGTGGATTTCATTATTAAAGTTAAACGGCATATGTTTTAATAGAAGGTGAGCTAATTTAAGCATGTCCAGACACTCCAACACGGCTCTCCGCAACCGTTACGTGACTTCAACCGTTTCCGGTGAGAGAGTCCGCGCGTTCCTTCCCCCGCCCTTGCCTCCAAATCAGCGGGCACTTGATTTGGCATCGCTTCAAGCCATCCTTGCCGAAGCGAACCAGGCCATCGGCCGGCTGGATGGCACGACCTCTTCTCTCCCTGACCTCAAGCTCTTCCTCTACTCCTACGTTCGTAAGGAGGCCGTGCTCTCGTCTCAGATCGAGGGGATGCAATCTTCTCTCTCCGACCTCTTGCTTTATGAGAACGCAGAAACACCCGGCGTTCCGCTGGACGACGTGCAGGAAGTCTCCAACTATGTGGCGGCCCTGAATCATGGTCTGAAGCGCATGCGGGACGGCTTTCCTCTCTCCCTTCGTCTCATCCGCGAAATCCACGAGGTGCTCCTGGCGAAGGGGCGCGGCAGCCACGCACAGCCGGGGCAATTCAGAAAAAGCCAGAACTGGATCGGTGGCAGCCGGCCCGGTAACGCGACGTACGTTCCACCTCCACCTGAATATGTCACGGACTGCATGGGCCAGTTGGAGACCTTCATCCATAAAGAGGGCTCATCGTTGCCCCTGCTGATCAAGGCTGGGCTTGTGCATGCGCAGTTCGAATCGATCCATCCTTTCCTCGACGGCAATGGAAGAGTCGGCAGGCTACTCATCACCTTCATGCTTTGTGCCGAGGAAGTGCTGCGCGAACCCGTTCTCTATCTCAGCCTTTTCTTCAAAAAGCATCGGCGCCTTTATTATGACCGGCTCAATGAAACGCGAGAAAGCGACGGTTGGAGGGCGTGGCTCGACTTCTTCCTGCAAGGTGTCCGCGACACCGCAAATCAGGCGGCGCGGACGGCCGGCAACATCGACAAACTCTTCAATGCCGACAAGGAAAAGATCGAGCGCTTCGGCCGCGGCGCAGCTTCTGCGCTCCTGGTCTATAGGTATGCCCAGGCCAACCCGCTTTTCTCGATCAGGAACGCAGCCCGCGAGATGAGGGTGAGCTTTCCGACCGCGTCCGCGGCGGTGGATCGCATGATTGAAGCCGGCATCCTGCGGGAGTCCAGCGGAAAACGAAGAGGCCGCCTGTTTCTCTACGGCAGTTACCTCAACATTCTTAATCGGGAATCCTGAGCAGGAAGGCGCTGAAGAGGTTCGTGTCTGATTATGCCCGAGCCGACGATCAGGCTTTTCGAAAGAAGAAAACCTGCGCACTAAGCTTTTATTGAAATACAGGCGGGCCGCTTGAGAAACCTCCGGGCCGATGACGAGGTTGATCGAAAGAAGAAAAGCTGCGTACCAGGCTCTTGTGAAAAACAAGCGGGGCGGCCCAGTTGGCCCGCCTGGGAAGCGCGAAGACTCTTTCAAGGTCAGCATCGCCGGTGATACGGCCGGAGCCCGGGTTTCAGTGGACGAGTGACTCGGCGGATTTATCGCCCCTTGAGCCCAGACGCCCTTTCGACCGTTCCTGCTTTCGCCTATGGGTGATATGATGGTCCTGCTTTTTCCCCTTCTTCCCGGCCCAGCATTCCTAAATCGCAAGACAAGGGAGTTTAAGGGTGCGATTTCCACGTGCAATTTTGTACCTGGCAGGTGTGCCTGTCGTGTTTACGTGCTTGGCGGGTCCTGGTTTCGCGCAGCTCGGCGCAGCACTGTCCAGGACAAATCCCGTCGCGAACGTCCGCTCCGTAGTCACTCTCGGTCACGCGCGCTTCACCGTGCTGACGCCGCACCTCGTCCGCATGGAATGGGCTGCGGACAGCAAGTTCGAAGACCATGCTTCGCTGGTGTTTATCAATCGCGACCTGCCCGTCCCCGCATACACAAAGTCCATCTCCGGCCAGCCGCAGAAACTCATCCTCAAAACACAGGCGCTCACGCTCACCTATCAGGCGGAAGGCGACGGCCGCTTCACGCCGCAGAATCTCACCATCGAGCTGACGGTCGACAACAAGCCCGTAATGTGGCGTCCCGGTCTGGCGGACCCCGAGAACCTGCAAGGCACGACCCGAACCCTCGACCGCTCCGATGGAGCGAAAAACCTGGAAGAGCCCATCGGGCCGGGCCTGGTCTCCCGCTCGGGGTGGGCGTTGGTCGACGACTCAACCCGCCCGCTCTTCGATTCGTCGGATTTCAGCTTTACAGAGGGCGAGAAGTCCCCCTGGCCCTGGGCGATCGAACGCCCGCCCGGCGAACGCCAGGACTGGTACTTCTTCGGCTATGGACACGACTACCGCAAGGCCCTCGGCGACTACGTCGAGGTTGCCGGACGCATTCCCATTCCGCCCCGGTTCGCCTTCGGAACCTGGTGGTCGCGGTGGTGGCCTTACAGCGACAGGGAGCTTGAGGATCTGGCGGCGAGCTTCCGCGACCGCAACATCCCTCTGGATGTGATGGTGATCGATATGGACTGGCACCTCAGCGGGTACCAGTTGCAGCAACAGCATGAGGTAGACCAGTCGGGGGAGCCGGACCTGGGCTGGACGGGCTACACCTGGAACAACGTTCTGTTTCCCGATCCCAAAGCATTTCTCGCCCGTCTCCACGCCGAGGGGCTCAAGACCGCTTTGAACCTGCATCCGGCATCGGGAATTCAGCCCTGGGAGGCGGCCTACCCCGCAATGGCGCGCGCCATGGGAATCGACCCCGCAACCAAAAAGTACGTCCCCTTTGACATTACCGATAAGAAGTATGCGACGAACTACATGGACCTGGTGCTGCATCCGCTGGAAAAGCAGGGCATCAACTTCTGGTGGCTCGACTGGCAGCAACATCCCCAGACGAAGCTGCCGGGCGTGAACAATACCTGGTGGCTCAACTACGTTCACTTCACTGACCAGCAGCGCGAAGGCAAGCGGCCATTGCTGTTTCATCGCTGGGGCGGCCTCGGCAATCATCGCTATGAGATCGGGTTCTCGGGCGACACCGCATCCACCTGGGACGAGCTTGCCTTCCAGCCCTGGTTCACGGCCACCGCGGCAAATGTCGGCTATGCCTATTGGAGCCACGATATGGGAGGCTTCGACTCCCGGTCCGTGGATCCGGAGTTGTTTACGCGGTGGATACAGTTCGGCACATTCAGCCCGATCCTGCGCACGCACGCCACAAAGCGCGCACAGAATGAACGCCGCATCTGGGCCTATCCCGAGCCTTACTCGTCGGTTCTGCGATCCAGCTTCGAGCTGCGCTACGCCCTGCAGCCCTACATCTATACCGAGGCGCGCCGCACGTACGACACGGGTGTCGCGTTCCTGCACCCCATCTATTACGACTGGCCCGAAGCGGACGAGGCGTATAGCAGCCGCAACGAGTTCCTCTTCGGCGACGAGATGCTGGTAGCGCCCATTGCTGCTCCCGCCGACCACGACACCAGCCTTGCCACGGAGAAGGTGTGGCTGCCCGAAGGAGAATGGATCGAATGGCCGACCGGCAGGCACTTCACCGGGCCCGCCACCGTGGAGCGTGAATTCTCAATCGAGCAGACAGCCGTCTACGTAAAGGCGGGCGCCATCGTCCCAATGCAGCCTGCCATGCGCTACACCGGAGAGAAGCCGGTGGATCCGCTCATCCTGAACATCTGGCCGCTGAAACCCGGCACAACCTCGGCCTACAGTGTCTATGAGGACTCGGGCAACGGCGTCGACTACCAGCACGGTGCTTACACCGATCTGCCGGTGCGAGCCACGCAACGAGGCGATGAACTTCAGATCGAGATCGGGCCGATTCATGGCTCGTTCCCCGGCATGCTCACATCGCGCGCTTATGAGATCCGTCTGCCTGGAGACTGGCCGCCGTCCAGCATCCTGGTGAACGGGATCGCAGTTCGGCAGGCCTCTGCGCCGGCCGAGCACGGCTGGTCCTTCGAGGGCAACTCGCTCACTACGATCGTCCCGATAGGGCGCGAGGATGTGAGCCGGAAGATCACCGTGCAGGTTCGGCGCGCCCCTGGGCTGGTAGCTCGACGCGGCGAACTCGATGGCTTCGCCGGATCGATCGCACGATTAAGCAGCGCGTTCGATGAACTGCAACTTCTGTGGCCCATCATGGGCCCTCCGGACGAGGTGGGCGAGGCAGCGCAGTGCGGTTCCCGCCTCACCTACCGGCCTGGAAACGCCTCGGCAGAAATCACACATTTCAATCAGCTGCAGTCGATAGTGAAAGCGGAAATGCCCGGGATCCAGGCTGAATTCGACAACCGCGTTAAGGAACGCGTTAAGGAATTCGACAAGCAGCACCCCGGTCGCGTGCCCCCCAACCGGGCAGCCGAGCTGGAACTTCGCGTCAACGCCATCAAGAAAGCCCAGTCCCTGCTGGAACAAGCTGCACAATGACCGGCTTGGATTCCTGGTTCATCCCCGGCAAAGCCACTGCATTTTTTGGGCAATGGGTTTGATCACCGTGGTAGCTCTGCAGTCCAAGCCCGTTCCGGTTCTGAGAATCACCGAATGACAGGTACTCGCCGCGTCCGTATTGACGCCGAAACTTTAGCGCGCAGGCGGGTTCCTCCCGGAACGCCGAGTGCTTCGAATTCGGCCTTCTCATGGAAGGCCAACGCACTCATCCAGCGAACGGCCAAACCCGCTTCCGGATCGGGTTGTTATATGGCGAATTGCCACGGTAGCAGCCGTGCGCTGGACAAAAGTCGAGGCAAGCTCGCCGAACCGGCGAACTTGTAGTTCACGCCCACAGTGCGCTCGCAGGGATACCGTGCAAGTTGGAAGAAAACGGTACGACTTCTTTGCCTGCATAGAGAATGACGCCACGTAGCCAGTTTTTCCCAACGGCGTCTGCCAGTTCACGGAGCCCACGGGCATCATGGCTACCAAGGGTTGCGGAAGCCTTGACTTCCACGCCGACGACTTTGCCTGCGCGGTCTTCCAGGACAAAGTCCACCTCCACGCCAGAGGTGGTTCGCCAGAAGAACATCTCGGGCCGGGCAGTGCTCCAGGTGCACTGTTTGCGCAACTCCATCATCACGAAGTTTTCGAGTACGGCGCCGACAAGGTTGCCTTCTGCTTTCAGGCGGTCCACGGTGGCTCTCAAACTATAGGTGAGCAGTCCGCTGTCATTGAGGTAGACCTTGGGGGTCTGGATTACACGCTTCCCAAGGTTTCGAGCCCAGGGACGATGTAATTGCGTGAGAAAGGTTCCCTCCAGCAGGGCAAAGTAACGCTTCAGCGTGGTCTGCGGCAATGCCATAGTCCGCGAGAGGTCGGCAAAATTGAGCAGGCTTCCAGCGCGGGTGGCCACAACGGAGAGCAACCTTGGGATGGCGGTGGAATCGGCAATGTTGGCAAGATCCCGGATGTCTCGTTGTAGCATCGTCATGACGTAGGACTGAAACCAGGCATCGCGCCGCGCCGGGCTATGTCTGGCAACCGCCGGAGGATATCCTCCGGCAACGAGGAGTTCCAGCAAGGCCTCCCATTCGATCTTTTGCAACTTGCCTGACCAGTTGGCTGGCTTGGGGGAAAACAATGAGTCAACAAAGCTCTCCTGGTCGTTCTTCATCTCGCCTTGGGAGAACGGCCAAAGCGTAAGAATTTCCATGCGGCCAGCGAGGGACTCCGAGATCTTCGGCAGCAGCATGAAATTCGCCGATCCGGTGAGGAGGAACTGTCCGGGCTGGCGCCGGCGGTCAATGGCAGCCTTGATCACCGGAAAGAGCTCCGGGACATGCTGGACTTCGTCGAGTGTCACCGGAAGAGGCAGGCCGGCAATGAAACCATTGGGATCGCTACGCGCAGCGGCCAATATCCCAGGGTCGTCGAAGGTAAGGTAGTGGCGGCCATCTTCCACTACTTCCTTGGATTGGGCCAGCGTGCTTTTCCCAGTCTGCCGGGCGCCATTGACGAGAACGGCAGGGGTATCCGCAAGTGCCTCGATGAGTTGACCTGTGAGATTGCGACGGTACATGGCTCTATAATCGTCCATCTCGTGGTGGATAATCAACCACGAGATGGATGATTATCCACCTTTTTGAACATTCGCCAGGTGATGAAATCGCTGTGGGGACTTTTGTGGGTATACTCCTTCAAAAAGCGCGACATTGTGGGTAGTACCCACAATTCTCCCCGAATCGCCCACGTCTGCAAGTGATGGAAAGTGGGCTACATAGAGCAACTATTGGCAATGCTGAACGGGGCGAGTTTTCAACTATTAGCCGAAAGCTGTCAGATTGCTTTCTTGTCGCTCAGAGGGGGCTGATTCGTGTTGCGTCTCATCAACCAGAACTATGCTGTCTGAGCTTTCCAAAATAGATGAGTGACTCGGCCATTTGGCCTCAACCCAGATGGATCAATGACGGGGAAGCCCGCTTGTCGTTACAAATCCGCAGGAGCCAATCCAAATTATGCATCGAGATCAGTCGGGCGATTGGACGCTGGGTCTATTTCCGATCCGTACGCGGTTTAGATCGACGACGGTCAAATTGATACCGAGCAGGTCGAGCGTAGCTCTGATGGTGACAAGATATCGCTGCTGTGCCGCATCCTCGCATGAAAACGCGATATTTCCGATTTCATATGCATTACTCGCCTTGGACCTTGAACTGATAGTCCTGTGCAGGGCTGCCACCCCTGAGAGGGAGTCGCACGGGCCTGTTGGTGCACCATCTTTTGTAGCGAGAACGAGAGGTGTGAGTATCACTCTCTCTCCGGGTGCTAGTACGTCAACTGCATTGGGAGACCAGACCACGAATACCCCGATTTCCAATCTCACAGGCTGGAACACAATATTGAAGATGACCTGCGACGGAGACACGTTGATCAGCTGGAGCCGGTCAATTGGTCCTAGACTGGTGTCTGAGTCGGAGATAAGCCTCACCTGAGGCGCGGTGGTGGGAAGGGGATCAAATTGCCTATCGTTTATTTG
>JBAUTX010000167.1:0-15006 GCA_049582405.1 Occallatibacter sp.
CCGGAGTGAGCTTCTGGTAGGCAAGATAGGCCGCGGTCATGTGGCCGACGCTGTTCCAGGCCAGGGCCGGGCGGGATGTGAGTGCGATCATCAGCGCAAGAAAGGTAAAGAGGGCCCAACGTTTCATGGCTTCTCCTCGATATACACAGACAGCGCGACAAAGAGAGACAGCTACAAGCAGGGGGACACAGCCACAAGCTGGCCCGCCTGGTTGCAGGCGGGCGCACTCAGCATGACAGATGCCCGGTTTCGCTCAGGTTAACAGGTCCGCCTGCCCTACTCCGGCAATCTACCCAGTTCCACGCTCTGGCCCAGCCCTTGCTGCCGTTGGGATCGTCGCCAAAATGATAGCGGACAGCACTCGCGGGCGAGACCGTCGTTGTTTAAGCACGGGCGGACAGATGAGCGGGAATCAGCAACAGGAACAGATACAAAATGGCGCCCGGAAACTTACGTATGCGCCACCCCCGAGCCTGCAAACGCCAGCCGCAGCACGGTGATGTCGTCCTCCTGGCCCCAGCGCTGGGCGGCTTTTGCGACTTCGCTGGCGGGCTTCGAGACCAACTCAGCCATGCGCTCGAAGCCGAGAAGTTCGCCTTTGGCGTTGCGGGCTTCGACGACGCCGTCAGACACGAATGTCAGGAGATCGTTTGGGCCGAGGTCATATGAAGTCTCTGCATACACGGTCCCATCGGCAATTCCGAGCGGCAGTCCGGGATCGACGGACAATTCCTCGCTGTTGAGATAAGGCGATAGATGGCCCGCGTTAGCGATGATCAGCCTTCCGTCCACGCCGATGAGCGCCGCGCAACAGGTGAAAAAGCCGCTCACCTGTCCACACAGCGCGTGGTTGAGGTAGCCGAGCACCTCCGCGGGTGCTCGCAGCGCGCAGCCGCGTAGCGCGCCGACGATGGCGCTGACGGTCATCGCCGCCTTCACGCCCTTGCCGCTCACATCTCAGATGACGAGGAGCAGAGATCCGTCGTTGTGCGGCACAATCTCGAAAAAAGTCACCACCGACTTCCTGCGCGGGCAGGTAGACATGTTCGACCGCGAAGCCTGGTGTGGCCGGCGGCACGGCAGGAATAAGAATGGACTGCACGCTGCGGGCCGCCTCCATTTCCTGCGAGAGGCGGGCCTCCTCCTGCCGGGCGGCGGAAAAGCGGCGGACCAGAAAGATCAGGAGCGACAGGACAAAGAGGTAGCCGAAGATGTCGGACAGACTGAGGGGAAATGGCCGGGAGATCAGCGCGGAATCGAGCGAGATTCTCGTTTTTTGCCAGCCGAGTTGTATGCCCACGACTGAGAGGTGATTGAGGAGATTGAAGCCGTAGTAAAGCACTGCCGGCACCAGCAGCCATCGCGTCGAAACGCCCTTCCTGAAAGTCAGGATGGCGAGAGTGCCGACGAACCAAACATCGGCGGGCAGCATCAGCGTAACTCCGAGGGCATGTCCTTCGCCCCAGCTCACCCATCGGAAATAGTAGAGAAGCAGACCTGTCGGATATGCGGCCGCACCGGCGCACGCCAGCCGCCACAAAGTGGATCTCGACGTGCCTAAAACGGTGGAGAAGAAGAACAGGGCGGCGATTACGGACGTTCCCTCTGCCGCAGCCGAAACCGCGTAGTAGAGAGTCGCTGGAGTTAACACGTAATTCACAACGATCCCAACTGCAGCTCCCGCGCCGCTGGCGAGAAGCAGGACCGAGAACCACAAATACTCGCGATCCTCGGGGCGCGAAAAAAACAGGACCAGAGTGGTGAGTCCAACCAGCAAGGCAAGAAGGCAGTATCCGTATCCGTTTACGAAGTGCGCGGCCCTCGCGTCTAGGTCGCGACTCAACTCCCGCGCCAAAACGGCGGGGGCTCCGGTGACACTGCCCGGTTGCAGCATGCCGCCGTCGGCCCCCAAACCCGTGACGTGCCAGACGCGAATGGCAATTTGGATGAACTGCGGGCCCGCGCTGCCTGGGGGAAGCCGGTAAACCTCCGGAAGAATTGCGATGACTGGGTCGCGGGTGGGCGCGATGGAGCCCTTGCCGCCGATGAGCTTGCCCTCGGCGTAGACCTGGTAACCGGTAAAAATCGCCGTCAGCAACAAGTCAGGCGGTCTGCTGCCTTCCGGAACCTGAAGCCGGCAGCGGTACCAGGCGTAACCACTGTAGCCGGAATATCCCTGCGTGTCCCAGCTTTCGCCGGCACGCAGCAGCGGCCACTGCGAATCATCGAAATCCGGGCTGGCCCATGCCGGATTGTCCCCCGTATGGAAGCGCCACAGGCCGTCGAGCGAAGTGACGGGCTCGCGGCCAGTGATCAGGCTGAAAGTCTGCGCGGGAAGGCCGGCGCAGGGGGAAAACGTGAGGAAGAGGAAGATGAGAGACGCTCTCTTCATGCGATGGCCACCTCCAATTTCTCAGTTCGCCGCACCGTCAGCACGGTAATGTCGTCTTCCTGTCCCCAGTGTTGCGCAGCATCGGCGATGACTTGCGCGGGATGATCACTGATGGCACGCGTTCGCTCAAAACCGTAGAGTTCGCGCCGGGCGTTGGTAGCTTCGACCACGCCGTCGGTGAGCAGCGTCAGCCGCTGGCCGGGTCCCAGTTGGAAAGTGGATTCCGGATACGCGACCTCAGCGGAAAGACCCAGTGGCAGCCCGTTCTCAATTTCGAGCTCGCCGCCGTTGAGATAGGGCGCCAGGTGGCCGGCGTTGGCTAGGGTGAGCGATCCATTGCCGTCCGCACGCAGAACGAGGCAGGTGGTGAACGCGCCTTGCTGGCGGCCAAGCATGCGCTGGTTCATGGAGACAAGAATTTCGCTCGGACTTTGCGTGTAGTGCGCCAGGGTGCGGAACGTGCCGACGAGTAGAGAAACTGTCATCGCGGCGGGCATGCCTTTGCCGCTCACGTCGCCCATGGCGATGAGCACTCCTCCCGAGGCGGTGGGGAGGATCTGGAAGAAATCCCCGCCCACTTCACCGGCGGGATGGTAGACGCTCTCGATTGCAAACCCCGGCACGGTTGGAATCGCCTCGGGGATGAGGACCTGCTGCACGGAGCGAGCAGCGCGCATTTCGCCTTCCAACATTGCGCGTTCACGCGTGGTCTGGCGTTGCTCGCGAAAGAGCAGTCCGAGCAGGGCGGCGAGAACGCATGTGGTTGTGACGGCGCGTACTTCGAGGAGCGTTGGGATCCAATGCGCGAAGAGGTGTGGCACCGCGGCAATCGGATATTCGGTGGCTTCCACAGCGAACCAAACCAGGTCGGCGAGTCCCCACAGCATGCACAAAGCTGCAAGCGGGCGCATGCGTCCTGCGACTCGTTTATACGGCCGGAACGCAACGAACGGCGCGACCGCAAGCGTCATGTGGGTAATGAGCGCCCAGGGGCGGCCGTAGAGAGTATTCAGTGAGCCGAGCCAAGCCGGCTGACGGGAGGCAAGCAGGATGTCGGCGACAGTCGGCAAGTAAGGCAGCGCGGTAAGAGCAAGCACGATCCGGTAGAACAGAGGCATGCGGCGGCGGGCCAACGCGTAGAAGAAGGGGACCTGCGTGAAGGTGAGAGTGACGTTTCCCACCAGCACGAGCGTGAGACAAAGAGTGAAAGGATAGTCCAGCAGGGATGCAACGCAAAACTCGTTCACACGCAGTGTTGCCAAGCCCAGGCAGGAAATGCTCAGCAGGAGCAGCTCGCGGCGGCTGCGGTCGTAAAAGTAGAGCCCGAGAAGCATGATGGCGATGACGGCGATGACCCCATTGGAGAGCGCGGTTTGGAAATATTTCGAAGATTGCGCAAGGACCGCATGGGCGCGCAGCGCGTCGAGCAGGGACCTATCACCAGCGCGCAGCTCCAACCGGAGCGCCATTGAACCGAGAACCGGGCTGCTGTTGGAGGTGAGGCTGCGGTAGGTGATGCGCAAGGCGAGAGTGGCTGGGCGCGATGAGAGCGTGCCGGCGGCAACGGGGTAGGAGCGGATGGCGTTGACGCTGAAGTCGCCGCTCTTCAAGTTGCCCACGCCGCCGAGCAATTGCCCGTTCAGATACACCTCATAGGCGGCATACAAGCTCACTTGTAGGGCAGGCCGATCAAGGCTGCGCAAGACGTCGAGGTCAGGATGGCAGCGCACCCACATGTGCGCGTCGGCGGGCCGCAACTTCCATTGCGTAAGCGGCTGCCAACCGGTTTCGTCAAAGTTCTGAGCAGCCCAAGCCGGATTGTCCCCTGCCCGCCAGACGCACTGCTGCGGTGAGACTGTAACAATGCTCTGACCGAAGACCGTGACCGGCCAGGGCAACAAAAAAAGCAGAATTAGCTTAGGCATGGGCCACTCCTACGGGAGCGAAGGTTAGACTCAGCACGGTGATGTCGTCCTCCTGGCCCCAGCGCTGCGCGGCATCGGCGATGACTTCCGCTGGCTGATCACTGATCGCACGCGTTCGCTCAAAACCGTAGAGCTCGCGCCGGGCGTTGGTGGCCTCCACCACGCCGTCTGTAAGCAGTGTCAGCCGCTGCGCGGACCCCAGTTGGAAGATCGACTCCGGGTACGCCGCATCAGCGGAAATGCCCAGCGGGAGCCCATTCTCGATCGCCAACTCGTTGCCCTCCAGGTGCGGCGCAAGGTGCCCGGCGTTGGCGATGGTCAGCGTACCATCCGCGTCCGCCCGCACAACCAGGCAGGTGGTGAAGCCGCCGTTGGTGCGGGCCATCATGCGCTTGTTCATAGCTCCCAGAATCTCGCGGGGGCTTTGCGTGTAGTGCGCCAGCGTACGCACCGTCCCCACCAGCAGCGAGACGGTCATCGCCGCGGGCATGCCTTTGCCGCTCACGTCGCCGATCACCGCCAGCACACCTCCGCTTGCGGACGGCAGAATCTGGAAGAAGTCGCCGCCCACCTCGCCCGCCGGCTTGTACACGCTTTCCAGCGCGAATCCTGGAATGGCGGGGATCTCCTCGGGGATGAGCACCTGCTGGACCGTGCGCGCGGCTTCGAGTTCGGCATTCACCTCGGCATGGCGCCGCGCAACGCCGACCGTGCGCAGCACCAGGAACAGCAGCACGGTAACGTAGAAAAAGAAATAACCAATGTAGTAGAGCGAGACGCTGTAGCTGCCCACATGAAAGGCGGGCATGGGGTGCAGCGTTGCGGTAAGGTGCGTGAAATAGGCGAGGAAGTCGAGGAAAAGCCAATACTGCGCCAAGCCATAAAGCAGCATGGCGGGCAGCAGCACGCGGGCGTCGCGGTTGCCGCGCCGCCAGCCCCGCACCAGCAGCAGCGGCAGCAGAACATCGACGATTATGACGGGAAGATAGTAGGAGGCGAACCCGAAGTAGTAGGGTCCGATGCTCGTTGCGAATACCGCAGCATCGGCGGCGAAAACGAAAGCGGCAATCTCCAGGCTGAGCAGCCATCGGGAGCGCGGCAGGCGCAGAACCATGCGCACAAACTCGATGAGTGCGAAGTTGGCGATGCCCAAACAGAGGGTAGAGAGGAAGAACGTTGAAATCGTCTCCGCCCGGAAGACCTCCCAGGCTTGAACGGCGGAAAAACCGCTGGAGGCGAGCAGGTAAACCGCTACGGCTAGATACTCGCACTGAGAACGCAGCGCCCCGTAGAGCGCCAGGGCGATGAGTCCGGCCAGCAGGCTAAGGAAGG
Organism: Occallatibacter sp.; assembly: GCA_049582405.1. GTDB lineage: Bacteria > Acidobacteriota > Terriglobia > Terriglobales > Acidobacteriaceae > Telmatobacter. The sequence continues at coordinate 5,650 of JBAUTX010000167.1, forward strand.
CGAGGATCAACGGGAAGACTGCCAGGTGCCCGTTCACATAACTGGCATCGCGCACTGCTTCGCTGCTGCTGAGGAGATAGACCGCTGACCTGTTACCGAGCGGCGTGCTGGTCCCCCGGCCCCTATTGCCGCCCAGGTCGAAAGCGAAGCGGATAGCAAGCACCAAGTCGCCCTGGGATCTAAGCAGTTTGCCGGGGATGGCGTAGGCCCTCAGGCCGTATTGGTTGAAGGCCACACTGCCGGCCATGTCGCCGTTGCCGCCGATGCGGCCTCCGTTGGCGTAAACCTCATAGCTCCCCGCGGTGTATACCAGCCCCACCGCCACATTGCGCGCGCCGGGGCGCAGATGGATGTGCGCTCGGTACCAGCCGTATTTGATGTCGTGGATGCCGTAGTCGGGCAGCTCCTTATTGGCGGAGACCACCCGCCACCCGCTGTCGTCGAAGGCGGGCGAGGCCCACGCCGGGTTGTCGCCGGGCGAGAACAGCCACTCCGGGCCAAGCTCGATGCGCTGGCCGAAGCTGGTGGCGTCCACGTTGCGCGGGTCAGACGCGTGAGCCGCCGCCGGCAGGACACCACAAGCAGAAACCACAAGCAGGAGGATGAGGACCAGTGTTTTCTTCATGCGTTAACCGCCTCCAATCTTCCCACCTGCTTCACCGTCAGCACGGTGATGTCGTCTTCCTGTCCCCACCGTTGCGCAGCTTCGACAATCTCGACCGCCGGCTTCGCCGTCAGCGCAGCCATCCGCTCAAAGCCAAGCAACTCGCCTTTGGCATCGCGCGCTTCAACTACTCCGTCGGAGAGAAAGGTCAAGGCGCCGTCCGTTTGGATCGCCGTCTCGCCATAGGTGGCGTCGGGGCTGATGTCGAGCGGAAGGCCGTTCTCGAGCATCACTTCGCGACCGGCGAGATACGGAGAGATGTGTCCCGCATTCGCCAGCACCACGCGCCCATCGGGATAGAAGCGCGCACAACAAGCCGTAATGAAGCCACCGCCGGTGCGCCCCATGACCGCCTTGTTGAGAGAGGCGAGCAACGAGGCCGGCGACGGATTGCGATGGGTTTCATTGGCGAGGGCACCGAGGACGACGGCGACAAGCATGGCCGCGTCCAACCCTTTCCCGCTTACGTCGCCCACAATCACCAGCAGGGAGCCGTCTTCGAGCGCGGCGGTCCGGTAGAAATCGCCGCCCACCTCGCGCGCGGGGCGGTAGACAGCATCCACCGCAAAGCCCACGGGGTTTTCAGCGCTGCCCGCCAGCAGCAGTTCCTGCATTCTGCGTGCGGCGGCCAGGTCCTGGTCGACGGCGGCCTGGCGGGCCTGCTCATCGCGGTAGCGCAGATAAAGGACCAGCAACGTCACAAAAACGAAGAGAACGCCGGGCACGCTGCGAAGGTCGATTAGAATCGGTCCGGCAGCAATGACGACGGGAAGATAAAGCCGCGGCGCTATCGCGTGAAGCTTCATCGCCGCCACGCCCCAGCCCCATCCCGCTGCATTCAGCAGCAGACAGGATGCGATGGCAAAGGAACCCCGCCGACGGTCCTGAAAAAGACCCCACATCGCAACAAGGTCGAAAATGGCCAGGCAGTATGTTCTCCCATACTGCCAGAGCAATGTAGCAGCATGAGACTGGTCACCAAGCGAGAAAGCTGCTGCCAATGCAAAGATGCCGGCCAGGATCGCCCCAATCTGCAGGATTCTTCGGAATCGGGGGCAGAGGCAGGCCAGAAAGAGAAGCGAGAAGGCGTCGGCCAGGATGGCGAGGAAGAAGATAAGTACCGGTCCCCAGGACTGGCCCATCACGGAATCGCTGGTTTCCAATGGAATGGCAATCAGCGGCGGTCCGCCCTGAAGGACGCAAAAAACACCAAGGAAGAGGTATTCAACTCTGCGCCGCTGCACGCTGAAGAGAACGAAGCTGATTAAAGCGGCAAACAGGAAGAACACATGGGTCAGGGTCCAAGGCAAATCCTGAATCGCGCCGGCCGCGGGATGAAGCCGTTCCAGGGCCTGGATGGCGAGCTTTGACCCAATCTCCGGCGGATGACTGAATGACATATAGCCCGACATGGCGAACGTCACCCAGAAGAGGCCGGCTGCACCCCTCCATTGACGAATCGCAATGTGCCCAATGGGCCCCTTGAGCAGTCCGGGCGGTAGTGAAAAGACGAGATGTCTTGGGAAGGGAGCATGCGGAGTCGGCTCCCAGGAGCCATAATGCCCCACCAGGACGCCGTCCACGTACACGTCATAGACTTCTTCGAGAGGACCCATGCCGACGGCGAGTTCCTCGCCTGCAAAGTCGGCGGGCACCTGAAACGACGCCCGATACCAGCGCGTCCCGGTGGCGGGACCTGGCAAATTGATCTGGCTGTAGTCGAACTTTGCCCACTGGGAGTCATCAAAGTCCTGCTTGGCCCAGGCGGGATTGTCGCCAGCGTGGACGCGCCAGTTGGTCACCGTAACGATTTCCTTCTGCGCCGTGGCTGAGAGCGCCAAGGACAGCAGGAAAATGGCCAGGAAGGCCTTCGTCAGATACCTGAAGTGGCGCTTCTGATGGCGCAGTCTGAAACCTGCCAAAGCAGTATTGTTGAACCATTTATGACTGTCGCGCCAAAGAAGCAAAGGAAGAGCCAAGCCAAAGCCTTGCACCATTCCGTGACCTCTGTTGAGCCGGGGAAGCTGTCATAGGCACTATACGCAGCGAACAGCGCGGAATGGAATGACTTTCTCTTCTGGGCTTGAGGTCATCTTTCAATTTCCGGGGTCTTCGGAAACTCGCACATCAGGGAGCTTCACCATCATCAGGGAGCTTCCCCATCATCAGGAAGCTTCCCCGAAAATTCCAGATAACCGCGATTGCTTGGAGCCCTGCCTGGGTGATATGACTGAGACTCATAAATTCCGTCGCAACTGGATGTAGCAGACGATGGGACAAGCTCAACGAACACGGAGGCGGTGAACCATGCAGAGCGAAACCCGGTCGCATGTTGACCAACTCACATCCCCAGCCGGACATTCGGTAGCAGTCCTGCGCTTTGAAGGCGACATTGCCAGCACCTCCAAGGATGCAGTCCTTGGAACATACCAGGCACTCCCAAAGGAATCGTCAAAGCTGATTCTTCTGGACTTCACCCAGGTGGATTACATCAATTCGAGCGGCATTGCACTGGTGATTCAACTTCTGATTGAGGCCGCTAACTCTGCACAAAAGATCTCCGCATTCGGCTTGTCGCCACACTTCAACAAGGTCTTCACCATGGTGGGGATCACCAAGTACGCCGACTTGTTTCCCAGCCAGTCAGAAGCTTTGGCGGCCTTGTAAGAACTACCCGCAAATGCAGGCTCTGCAATCCAGCGCTTCCACACTGCGGCTGTGCAATCAGCCCAAAAGCCTATTGATGGGTTTTCCGCTTCTCTGCACAGCGCTGAGCCAGAAAACCCGCTGGAGGACCGCTCAGGAGGAGTTTTGGGCGGTTTGTCGCCGTCAGTTCTTCATCGTTAAATGACGCATAAGCAAACATGAGCAATAAACAACGAGCGCGTTGAACTGAGACCGGCATGGGAGAGCGCAAGCGCTCTGATAAGCCAGAATCAATCAGTGTGCAGCCCGCCAGATAGGATCGGTAACGGCAAACGGGGCCCGCTCCATGTTGCCATCGGCAACAACCGCCGCAGGAAGCCTGAACCCTGGCCGAATTTGAGCATTGCGCATTTTACGGGCCCGTAGGCACGCGGGCTCCGGTAGGCGTATGCTTGATATAGTAGTTCGCTTTCCCTTCTCGCCTTCGGCATTCCTGGCTTCGCTCCAGACGAGCACCGTTCAAGTGAGCAACCAAACGACTGGAGGCGCCATGAGCCTCATCAAGAAAAGCGACGTAAAGAATCATCTTTCTGCCCGCCGGCACAATGGGAACCATCTGTACCGGCCAGTCAGCCAGCCCGATGCAACCGGTTTCTCGGGAGTGGAAGGTGGGCCTGCAGATCCGAATACTGACCTTCCGATTGTGAATCCACTCAAGGAGCCCTCATCAAGTGGACCGGACACCCTGCCGATTGTGATTGTGTCCAGCTCCAGCGATGCCGTGGCGACAGCCGTGCCGAAAAGCGCGCAAGCGTGAAGCTGCACTCCGTCTTCCTGCGCAGAGAGTGTATCCTGCCGGATCGTTTGGATCTGTTCAGGGAGCCCTTTGGCGACGATTGGACGCTGATAGAAGAGATCACTGCGCCGGTTTTCGATACGATGATCCGCCAGGCGCGCTGGCACTTCATGTGGATGCAGGGTTCCTGTTCTCGAAGAGGTCTTGGCTCAACCCAGGAAGAGGCGACGCATCGAGCGTTGGTCCGTGCGCTCAAGGGACTCACGAGGCGATTCAACGCCGCGAAGCTTGATTCCGTTCAGATCACAAAGTATCCAGGCTTTCAGATCGCGAACGTCACAATGCAACCTCGCCAGATTCAGCAACACACTTCGCTGGACATTGTCGACGAAAGGCATCCACGGGCAGTTTCCGCGCGATAAGCCGATTGTAACGGCGCATGAGAACCGCACTCCAGACCATGTGCCATGTGTCCACATGGAAATCGTGCAGTGTATCGGTGCATGACCTGAATCCCGATTGAAAGCAGGATAAGGTGTCTATCCCTGAAACGATGAATTCTATGAGAGCAGTTGGAGGTTCAGTTCCCACGTCTGCTCTGCCCGGCGCTTTGAAAGCCTGCACCCTGCCTTTGCCTACGCGCATTGCATTTATTGGAAATTATCTGCCGCGCGAGTGCGGCATCGCTACTTTCACGACCGACTTGTGCACCGCGCTCGCAGCCGAATACGGAGAAGGACGTCTGTTTGCGATTCCCGTCAACGATCCTGATTCGAGCTATGACTATCCTGAGCAGGTACGCCTGGAGATTACGCAGGAGGACCTTGCCTCCTATGAGCGCGCCGCCGAGTTCCTTAACTTCAATGGCAACGATCTTGTCTGCCTGCAACATGAATATGGCATCTTCGGCGGCAGCGCGGGCCGCTACATTCTGGTCTTGCTGCGCAGGTTGAAAATGCCGCTTGTCACTGCGCTGCACACGGTCCTGCGCGAACCGGACGCAAATCAGCGCATGGTGCTCGAAGAGATCGCGCAGCTTTCGGATCGCATGGTTGTAATGAGCGAACTGGCGGCCCAATTGCTGCGCGAAGTGTATGCGGTTCCGGGCGGAAAGATCGATGTGATCCCGCACGGCGTGCCGGATCTGCCATTCATGGACCCCAACTATTTCAAAGACAAGTTTGGCACGGAGGGCAAATCCGTTCTGCTCACATTCGGCCTCTTGTCGCCAAACAAGGGAATTGAAAACGTGATTCGTGCGCTGCCTGCAATTCTGGCGCGCCATCCGAACGTGGTCTATATCGTTTCTGGAGTGACGCATCCGCATATTCGGCGACGCGAAGGCGAGCGCTATCGCGAAGAGCTGCAGGCGCTGGCCGAGCAGCTTGGCGTTTCCTCCAATTTGATTCTCAACAATCGCTTTGTGAGCGCAGAAGAGCTTGTGGAGCATGTAGGCGCCTCTGATATTTACATCACGCCCTACCGGCAGGAGGCGCAGGTTGTTTCCGGCACCCTGGCCATTGCGCTTGGGGCGGGCAAGGCGATCATCTCCACGCCGTACTGGCACGCCAAGGAGTTGCTTGCGGAGAAGAGAGGCGTGATTGTTCCTTTTGAGAATCCAGATGCCATCGGAGAGGCGGTTCTGGCATTGCTGGAGAACGATGCGGAGCGCCATGCAATGCGGAAAAGGGCCTATCTGCACTCCCGTGGAACAACATGGCCGAAGACGGCGAAAGCCTATATGGCGAGCTTTCAGCGGGCGCGCTTCGAGCGCTCATTGCAGCCAAAGCCCACCCAGATGGACGATGCCGTCGTGGATCCGATAGACCCGATGCATCACCTGCCCACTCTGAACACAAGTCATATAGTGACGATGACTGACGACACGGGCATGTTGCAGCACGCAATCTTCTCAGTGCCCAATACGCGCGAGGGTTACACGACCGACGACAACGCACGTGCGCTCATCGTGTCCACTCGGCTAGATGAGAGCCTCACGTATGAGGACAAAGAGCAGTATCCGAGCCTCTCTCGGCGGTATCTGGCCTTCCTTTGGCTTGCATTTCATGCCGATACAGGACGGTTCAGGAATTTTCTTGGCTACGACCGCGAATGGCTGGAGGACGTTGGCTCGGAAGACAGCCATGGCCGAGCGCTGTGGGCCTTGGGAACTGTTCTTGGCCATTCACAGAATGCCGGATTGCGCGGAGCGGCAGGAAGACTCTTTGAGGCTGCCGTGCCCGCGGTCTTAACCTTCAGCAGCCCGCGAGCATGGGCATTCAGCGTTCTGGGTATGCAGGCCTATCTGGACTGGTTCCCCGGCGACAGGGCCATTCAAGGCGCTCGCAACACGCTCGCCAACCGTCTCTTGGATATCTACGAGCGCAGTCACTCAGAAACCTGGCATTGGTTTGAGAAGAGCCTTTCGTACTCAAATGCAAGGTTGCCGCAGGCACTCATTCTCGCCGGATGGCGCGGCAACAACAAAAGAATGATCTCAGCGGGAATCGAATCGCTGCAATGGCTTGTTGCCGCGCAGCACCGCGGTGACAAAGAGATTTTTGTGCCGATAGGTTCCAGCGGAGTCTTCACCGAGGGCGCGGAGAAGGCGCGCTTCGATCAGCAGCCGGTGGAAGCATGCGCCACGATCTCTGCATGTCTTGAGGCATACAGGCTGACGCACGACGAGCAGTGGCGTGAAGAAGCCCATCGTGTCTTCCGCTGGTTTCTCGGCAAGAACGATCTGCAGGTGCCCCTCTACGATGCAAGCACGGGCGGATGCAGAGACGGGCTCCATCCCGACCGCGTAAATGAGAACCAGGGAGCGGAATCGACGCTTTCGTTCCTGATGGCGCTCCTGGAAATGCAGGGAGCGCAATTCCCAATCGCAGAAGAACTGCACCACGAGATGAGTGTCTCTCTTTGAATCCACTTATTGATCCAGGGGCTCTTGCTTTGGCACAGCCGAAAGCGGGAGCATGCGCGGATCTTCCTCTATTCACGCGCTACTCCGGCAATCCGATTCTCAGCCGCCAGAATTGGCCCTATCCGATTAACAGCGTCTTCAACGCAGGAGCCGTGCGCCTAGCCGACGGAGACACCTTATTGCTTTGTCGCGTGGAAGACCGGCGTGGCCTGTCTCACCTGTGCGCGGCACGTTCAGCGAATGGAGTCGACGGATGGCGTATCGATGCCAAGCCCACGCTGATGGCAAGTCCGCACGACTATCCTGAAGAAATCTGGGGTATCGAAGATCCGCGCATTACCTACGTGCCTGAGCTCGAGAGATATGCGGTAGCGTACACCTCATTTGCACGCGGTGGCCCTGGTGTCTCCTTGGCGCTGACCAAAGATTTCAAGAGCTTTGAACGATTCGGCGTGGTCATGCCGCCTGAAGATAAGGATGCCGCCCTGCTGCCGCGGAGAATCAACGGCTACTGGGCGTTGATCCATCGGCCAATGACCACGCTTGGTACTCATATGTGGATTTCTTACTCGCCAGATCTGCGGCATTGGGGAAGCCACAAAATCATTCTGGAAGCTCGGCGCGGCGGTTGGTGGGATGCGAACAAAATTGGACTATGCTCTCCGCCGATCGAAACGCCGCAAGGCTGGTTGATGATCTATCACGGAGTGCGGAAGACCGCATCGGGCAGCATTTATCGCCTGGGCCTCGCACTGTTTGATCTGGAGAGGCCAGAGATCTGCTTGCAACGGGGAGACTCCTGGATGTTCGGTCCCGAAACCCCATACGAGCGTGGCGGAGACGTCGGCGATGTTGTGTTTCCTTGCGGCCAAACCATCGGCGCAGATGGGGATACGATTCATCTCTATTACGGGGCCGCCGATTCCTGCATGGCGATGGCTACAGGCAGTATACGTTGTCTGCTCTCATGGCTGGACGCAAATTCCAGCGTGGGAGACATACCTGCGCAGTGATGCGCGCCATCATTTCTCTGAAAGGAAACTCCGAATGAATGTTGACACGATGAAGTGGCCGAATTGGTTGCCGCGGGTACTTTGGGTTCGACGAGTGTGCCCTCGTTGCAACTCGGTTCAATTCAAGCCAGGCGAATTGCGTTCGTTCGATGGCCTCTTGGGCATGTTTGCTCTCCGCCCGGTTCGCTGCAAGTTTTGCTGGCGGCGATATTACTGGCTTTCCATACGAGGCGCAGCATGAGCACCCTGCAATATGACTCCGGTCCCACGTCGAATGATCTTCTTCGCAGCCTTGTCGCGAAACACGCCCCGGCAGTTCTGAGCTATAAGATCGTTGCGCAAAGCGCGGAGGACGTGCAGAACATCGAGAATGCTCCCGCCGTGAGCATGGGACCGTACTTGCTCAAGTCTGGACAGACGTGCCTCTTGGGGACAATCAGCATCTATAGCCTTCGGGGTGAGAGTCGCGAGCAGATACGCCTGCTTTATATGAATGCAGCGGCGAGTCGGGTCTGGGAGCAGATGGGGAAAGCACCCAAAATCATTGGCGCGCAAGTTCGCCCTCCGCACACAGCTCTCCTCACGTTTGGGGTTCCCTTCAGCAATTAGGGCGTGTTCACACTAATCGGAGTGCCTCGACGATAAGAGCAAAGTCCAGGAAGGCACGGAAGACGACGTCCAGTTTTTCAAATCTTGAGAAGATGCGTTGGAATCCCTTGAGTCTTCTAAATAGCCTTTCGATCTCGTTTCTCTTCTTGTAAAGCGCCCGATCGTATTGCCACGGTGTAATGCGGTTGGACTTGGGTGGCACCACAGGGGTCATGCCGAAATCCGCACCAATTGCCGTGTTTCATCGCCTTCGTAGGCACGATCCATGAGCAGCGGCAACCCTTTGGGCATTTCTCCCAACTCTTCGAGCAGCGCACGGCCGGCTGGCGCATCGTGCTCGTTGCCTGGGCTCAACGCGAAGCAGATTGCCGTTCGAGCATTCGCGGCAACCATATAACTCTTGGTGTTCCATCCGGCGCCCGTCAGATAGCTTGCGAGAAAGAGATCTACTGCCGCTTCTATATAAGAGGAGGCGTGCTCTTCGCTCTCGAAGTATGAAGGCCGCCCGAACAGCAAGCGGCCAATGATCGGACCCACCAGCAAGCCGAGGAACTGCTCAGCCGCGAAGTCGGGATTAGAACTCGCCAGTCTTTTGAGGACGATCTGCTCATCGAAAAACTGCGCAAGCGCGTTCGCAGACGTCCTGGCCCTTCCATCCAGGTCGCCGACGCAAGCTCTGGGAAGGCCCGCGCCTCCGCCGCAA
>JBAUTX010000168.1:0-4788 GCA_049582405.1 Occallatibacter sp.
GCCGCCGAGGCGATGGAGATGCTTGCGGCGCTGTGATGGCGGGGCGCAAAGGTTGCCGAGCGCTGGTCTATAATCAAGCTTCCATCAAGCGTCCGGTTGCAAGCGTCTGGCTGGCGGATGGTTGGACAGCCGCGGATAGTCTGCCTGGTGCGTGGGCGCGGGCCAGGGCTGCCGCGATGCGAGAGAGTTGAGGGACGGGAGAGCGCGAATATGGCGAAGTCAGTCAATAAGGTGATTCTGCTGGGCAACGTGGGGAAGGACCCGGAGATTCGTTCGACGGCGGGCGGGACGATGGTGGCACAGTTCACGCTGGCGACGAGCGACCGGCAGAAGGACGCGCAGGGCAACTGGCAGGACCGGACGGAGTGGCACAACCTGGTGGCGTTCACGCGGCTGGCCGAGATTGTGCGCGACTACGTGAAAAAGGGATCGAAGCTGTACGTTGAGGGCAAGATCCAGACGCGCTCGTGGGACGACAAGGAGACGGGAGCGAAGCGGTATCGCACGGAGATTATCGTGAATGACATCTCGCTGCTGTCGGGGCGTGAAGAGGGCGCGGGCGGCTACAGCCGGAGTGCGGGATCGTCGAGCACGACGGCGAGCTTCGATCAGCGACCTGCCGCGGCGGCACAGGATGAGTACACGCAGGCGTCGGAGATCTCGGACGACGATATTCCGTTTTGATGGCCTGAAATCTCACGCGCGGTACTGGGGCGGGAGGTTCTTGGATAGACGGTAGCGAGCGCAGAAAGATTACCCATCCTGCCAAAAACCGTAGATAATTGAACAACTTCCTTCACCTGGAGCGCGCGATGTGTGGAATTGCTGGCTATACACACGTACGACGTAGTGTTCCATCGTGGGTTCTTGCCGAGGCGGTCGGCGCGATTGTGCATCGTGGCCCCGACCAGCAGGGTCACTACCAGACCGCGCACGCATCGCTGGGCGCGACCCGCCTGCGGATTGTTGACCTGGAGGGTGGCGACCAGCCGCTGCACAGCCGGGACGGCAATACGACGATTGCCTTCAACGGCGAGATCTACAATCATCGCGAGCTGCGGCGAGAGCTGGAAGGGCTTGGCCACAGTTTCCGCTCCCACTGCGACACAGAGGTGGTGCTGGAGGCGTTTCAGGCCTGGGGCACGGAGTGTTTTGCGCGGCTGCGCGGCATGTTTGCCGTGGCCATCTGGAGCGAGCGGGATCGGCGGCTGGTGCTGGCGCGGGACCGCATGGGGATCAAGCCGCTCTATTACACCGAGCACAAGGGCGAGCTGTATTTCGGTTCGGAGCTGAAGTGCATCTTTGCTGACCCGGAGGTGCCGCGGCGGATTGACCTGGAGGGGTTGAACTGCTACCTGAGCCTGAATTATGTGCCGGGGCCGCGGACACTGATTGAAGGCATCCGAAAGCTGATGCCGGGGCACATGCTGGAATGGCGCGGGGGCGTTGCGGTCACGCGTCCGTATGTGCGTGCGGCAGCGCCGCAGCCCGCGCCGCGCTCGCTCGACGAAGCGTGCGAAGAGCTGGATGGGCTGCTGCAGCAGTCGGTTGCGGAGCAGATGGTGTCCGAGGTTCCGGTGGGCGTGTGGCTTAGCGGCGGGCTGGATTCCTCGGCAGTGACGCATTATGCGTCGAAAGCCTATGCCGGCCGGTTGAAGACCTTCTCGATTACGTTTCAGGGCAAGTCGTTTGATGAGGGCGCGTACATCCGGTCGGTGAGCCGGCACTTTGGCACCGACCACACGGAGCTTGACCTGAATGACGGGGCCAATCTTGCGGATGTGATCTGCAGGATGCCGTACTACTCCGATGAGCCGAGCGCCGATGCCGGAGCGGTGCCGGTGTGGTATCTGGCGGCGATGAGCCGCAAGGATGTGACGGTGGCGCTGAGCGGTGAGGGCGCCGATGAGTTGTTTGGCGGCTACCTGACCTACTCGGCGGACCGCTACCATCGCGGCGTTTCGCGGCTGCCGCGGGTGGTGCGCCGGAAGGCGCTGGAGTGGGCGCGCCGTCTGCCTGTGTCCGATGAAAAGATCGGCTTTGAGTACAAGTTGAAGCGCTTTCTTGAGGGGTCGCTGCTTTCTCCGGAGGTGGCCCATGTGTTCTGGAACGGGACGTTCACGGAGAAGGAGAAGCGCGCGTTTTTCCCTTTTGCGGATGCGGCGCCGCTGCGGCAGGTGCTGGACCAGATTCGGCCGGGGCAATCGTTCGAGCGCTTTCTTGACTTTGACCAGCGCTATGCGCTGCCGGATGGGCTGCTCTACAAGGTGGACCGGATGAGCATGGCGCATGCGGTGGAGGTGCGTCCGCCGTTTCTGGATGATCGGATTGTGGACTTTGCGGCGCGGCTGCCGAAGCGGTACAAGATGGCCGGGCTGGAAACGAAGGTGGTGCTGCGGCGCCTCATGAAAGGCGTGGTGCCGCCCGAGATTCTGCGCCGCCCGAAGATCGGATTCGATATTCCCGTGCATGAGTGGTTCCGCGGGGCGCTGCGGCCGTTGCTCCTGGACACGCTGCGTGAGAGCGCGCTGGCTGAGTCGGGCCTTTTCCACTGGCCGGCGATTGAGCGCCTCATCGAGGAGCATGTAGAACGAAAGGCAAACTGGGGGTACCATCTATGGGGTTTGCTGACCCTGGTGCTGTGGATGCGGCGATGGAACGTGGAGGCTCCGGCGATGGCGCCGGCGATGATCGCCGATCCGGAAGAGGAGTTCGTGGCGGAGCCCTCGTTGTCCTGTCAGCCTGCCTCGTATTCTGCGCAAATATCGTAAGCCCCCCGCACCTGATGGACGATGTGGACGCCGTGCAGGCGCAGATTGCGCGCACGATGCTGGCCAGCGGCGACTGGGTGACGGCGCGGCTGGACGGCGTGGCGTATCTGGAGAAATCGCCGCTCATTTACTGGATGATGGCGGCGTCGTATCGCGTGCTGGGCGTGCGCGACTGGGCGGCGCGTCTGCCGCTGGCGCTGGCCGCTGTGCTGTTGTGCTGGGTGACGTATCGCTTTGGCCGATGGGCGATGGGCGAACGTGCCGGCGTGTATGCGGGCGTGAGCCTGGCGACGGCGGCGGGTCTGTACCTCTTCACGCGCATCCTGATTCCGGACGCGACGCTGACGCTGACGATGACGGCGGCGATCTGGGCGGCGATGCGGCTGCTGGAGCCCGACGAGCCGCGTCGCGGAGCGTGGATGGTGACGCTGGGCGCGGCGCTGGGCTGCGGCCTGCTGCTGAAGGGGCTGATCGCGGTGGTCTTTCCGGCGCTGGCCATCGGCGCATATCTGGCACTGACGCGGCAGTTGTTCCGGTGGGCGACGTGGCGGCGGCTGGCGCCCGGCCGTGTGATGCTGTGTGCGCTGGGGATTGCCGTGCCGTGGCACTGGCTGGCGATGGTGCGCAATCCTCCGCTGTTTGCGTTTTCAATGCACAGCGGGCCGGGCGAGTATCGCGGCTTCTTCTGGTTCTACTTTTTCAACGAGCATCTGCTGCGCTTTCTCAATCTGCGCTATCCGCGGGATTACAACACGGTGCCGCGGGCGCTGTTCTGGGCGCTGAACCTGGTGTGGCTGTTTCCGTGGTCGGCGTATCTGCCGGGCGCGGCGCGGCTGAGCTACTCGGCGGAGACACGCGCGGGGCGCGTGCGGCTGATGGCGCTGTGCTGGATGGGCGCGGTGATGCTGTTCTTCACCTTCTCGACGACGCAGGAATACTACTCGATGCCGATCTACCCGGCGATGGCGCTGCTGATTGGATCGGCGCTGGCGGAGGGCCGTTTTTTTCGCTGGGGATCGCGGCTTCTGCTGGTGGCGAGTGCGCTGCTGGCGGTGGTGCTGGGCACGCTGCTGGCGCTGGTGGCCCGCACGCATGTGACGGGAGAGATTGCGCAGGCGCTGGTGCAGCATCCGGAGATGTACACGCTTTCGCTGGGGCACATGGGCGATCTGACGCTGGCTGCCTTTGCGTATCTCAAGCTGCCACTGGCCGTGGCCACACTGGCGTTTGGCGCGGGCGCGGCAGGGCTGTGGCTGGCGCGGCGCAGCACGGCGCAGACCGTGGCGGTGCTGGCGGCCATGATGATCGTGTTCTTCCAGGCGGCGCGGCTGGCGCTGGTGCGGTTCGACGATTATCTGGGCTCGTATCCGCTGGCGCAGCGGCTGATGGAAGGCCCGCCCGGCGTGCTGATTGAGGCCGATGCGTACTATGCATTTTCGTCGGCGTTCTTTTACACCAACCGGACAGCGCTATTGTGGAATGGGCGCAAGGACAACCTGGAATACGGATCGTATGCGCCGGATGCGCCGCAGGTCTTTATCGGCGATGCCGAGTTCCGGCGATTGTGGACGAGCGGGGCGCGCTATTATCTGCTGGCTTATGACACCGACCTGCCGCATGTGGGCGAGCTGGCGGGCAAGGACCGCGTGCATGTGGTGGCCGAGAGCAGCGGCAACAGCCTGGTGACGAACCTGCCCTGAATCCCGGCCGGGAGTGGGAGCGGCTACTTGCGCTTGGCGCGTTCGCGCTGGAGTTCGCGGTAGAGCTCGCTTTTGGACTGGCCAGTTTCGCGGGCGAGGCGCTTGAGGGCTTCCTTTTCGTCGAGGCCGGACTCGGACTGCAGGCGGGCGACTCGGGCGGATATCGATTCCCAGGTCCGAGAATCCGGACCTGGAGTACCTGCGCCAGTGGAGTGCGTGGGCGCTTCGACGAGCAGGACGAATTCGCCGCGGATGCGGTCGCGGTCTGCGAGAGTGCGTCGGACCTCAGCAACCGTGCCGCGGAGAAATTCTTCATG
>JBAUTX010000169.1:0-5672 GCA_049582405.1 Occallatibacter sp.
CTCCTGGATTTGCTCATCGTCCTTGCGGAGCGGAAGCGGACGATCTTGCGGGTGACAGCAGCATTCGCAATTCTCGCAGTGATTGTTTCCTTTATTCTTCCCAAGCGCTACACCGCATCCGTCACGCTCTTGCCACCACAACAGACCTCCTCGATGAGCGCTGCCCTGGCTTCGCAGTTAGGCAGCCTGGGAGGCATGGCCGCACTGGCCGGCGGCAGCCTCGGGCTTAAGAATCCCAACGATCTTTATGTTGGCATGCTCAAATCGCAAACGGTTGAAGACTCGATGATCCAACGCTTTGGCCTGATGCAGGAGTACAAGAAGAAATATCTCTCTGACACGCGGAAGGAATTTGAGAGCCGCACGACCGTGGATGGCAGCGGCAAGGATGGCCTGATCCACCTCTCTGTAGAGGATCGTTCCGCTGAACGCGCCGCGGAGCTGGCAAATGGCTACGTCGATCAGTTCCGGAAGCTGTCTGAGAATCTGGCCATTTCTGAAGCGGGGCAACGCCGGCTGTTTTTCCAGCAGCAACTCGAACAGGCAAAAGATAACCTGGCAAATGCGGAAGAGGCCTTGAAACTGACGGAGCAAAAAACCGGCCTGATCCAGATGAATAGCCAGACTCGCGCCTTGATCGAAGCTGCCGCAACGCTCCGTGCGCAAATCACTGCAAAGGAAGTGCAGATCGAGTCCATGCAGACCTATGCGACCGGCCAAAACTCCCAGCTCGTGCAAGCGCAGCAGGAACTGGATAGTCTGCGCGCCCAGTTGGGTAAGCTGGGCGGATCGGAAGACAGCGGTGGAGGGTTGATCGTACCAAAAGGCGAAGTGCCCACGGCCAGCCTCGAATACATTCGCAAGATGCGCGATGTGCAATACAACGAGACCATCTTCGACATTCTCGCGCGGCAGTTTGAGATGGCCAAGCTTGATGAAGCCAAAGAGGGCGCGCTCATTCAGGTTGTGGATCCAGCCATCCCGCCGGACAAGAAATCCTTCCCCAAGCGTGCACTCATCGTCATTCTTGCCACCCTCGTGGGATTTTTTGTTGGAATCTTCCTTGCACTTTGGCAAGCGGGCCTGCAGCACATGAAGAATGACCCCGAAGTCGCCTCAAAACTCTCACTCCTTCGCCGGTCCCTGTCATTGAAGCCAAGTGCAACTCTGCATTGAAACGAAGGCGCAGTCCCTTGGTTCTCCTTATGAACTGCGAACGCAGAGCGGCAACATCGATGATCTGTGAACAGCATCCATTCTTGAGCTGATGGATGCGGGCTTTGGCTCAAACGCAGTGGGTTTTGGAACACCTTTTCATCAGGAAGAGCAAGCCGCAGGGTCGGCTGAAGAACCGGACATCTCCATGGTCTTAATGAGCTGTGTTGTTGAGGCTCCTTCGACGAGCGGAATGATGCGGAGCTGCCCGCCCCACGATGCAACTTCCTTCGCGCCGACGACGGTTTCCGGCGTGTAGTCGCCGCCTTTGACAAGGACGTCTGGGCGGATGGCGCGGATCAGGCTCAACGGGGTCTGCTCATCGAAGAGGACAACCGCGTCCACCGATGCCAGGGCCGCCAGAACATGCGCGCGATCGCGCTCGGCAACAATCGGCCGGCCTGGGCCCTTCAGGACTCGCACGGATACGTCGCTGTTGAGCGCGACAATCAAGCGGTCTCCAAACCGGCGCGCCTGTTCAAGCAGCGTGGTGTGCCCCACGTGGAGCAGGTCGAAGCAACCGTTGGTGAAGACGATGCGCTCGCCGTTCATGCGCCACTGCGCAACCTGCGCCGCCACGTCGTCGAGCGACATGAGCTTCTGCCGATCGGGGAGCGACGCCTCGTGGGCCAGCGCAGCGAGCAGCTCCGGCTTATCCACCGGTGCGGTGCCAGTCTTGCCGACCACGATCCCGGCCGCCAGATTGGCGAGGCGCACAGCCTGATCCGGCGCGATGCCGCACGACAAACACAGCGCGAGCACCGCAATGACCGTGTCACCGGCGCCTGAGACGTCAAAGACTGCACGGGATGCAGCAGGTGCGATCGAGTGGCCCAACGGACGAATGAGCGCGATCCCTTTTTCGCTAAGTGTCGCGGTCAGGAATTCGAGGTCGTATTGCTCGACCATCGACTGCGCGGCGGTCAGAAGCCGGTGCAGGTCGTGTCCGTCCTCGTGCAAGGCTGCGGCCAACTCCGCCAGGTTCGGGCAAACCGTTGTGGCGCCCACGTACCGGCTGAAGTCCGTGCTCTTGGGATCGACGATGACCGGCAGACCGCGCCGCCGCGCTGCATCGATGAGGACGCGGCAAACCTGCGGACTCAGCGTGCCTTTGGCATAATCCGAGAGGACAACGGCATCGCAGGACGACAGCCCATCGAGCGCATGGTCGAGCAATTGCCGGCGCTCATCGTCCGGGCGAGCGCCATGCCGCTCGGAATCGATGCGCAGCATCTGCTGCCCGCCTCCAAGAATCCGCAACTTTGAAGTTGTCGGGAAGTCAGGACTCACAACCAGCGAAGAGGCAATGCCGTTCCGGCGAAGCAGTTCGGCAAGTGTTCGGCCGGCTTCGTCGTCGCCAACAAAGCCGCACACGTGCGCCTCGGCGCCCAGGCGCACCAGATTCATCGCGACATTCGCGGCGCCGCCCGGCTGGCATGTTTCGTGGGAGGCAAGGACCACCGGCACAGGAGCCTCAGGAGAGATGCGCTTTACGTCGCCCCAGAGGTATTTGTCGAGCATGACATCGCCCACGACGAGGACTCGCTTGCGCGGCCACTCATGCTCGATGGCGTGGACCAGCTTTTGTCGATGCTCGATCAAAGCGCGCCGACCTCCGTTGCAGGATGAGCGCCAGCCGACCGCGGCGCGATCACGCGATCAGGAGTGCTCTTTCTCGCCCCCCGTGTGGAGCTGCGGAACCGTTGTTTCCGTTGGCATGGTGAGCAGGCCGCTGTGCGCATACGTCAGCAGCTTTTCCCGCGTGTCCGTAATATCGAGATTCCGCATGGTGAGCTGGCCAATGCGATCCCGCGGCGAGAACATCGATTCGCCCTTCTCCATCGTCAGGCGCTCCGGCTTGAAGGTCAGATTCGGCGACGTCGTGTTGAGGATGGAGTAGTCATTCCCGCGGCGCAGCTCCAGCACCACTTCGCCTGTGACAGGATTTGCGACCCACCGCTGTGCGCTCTCCCGCAGCATGATGGCCTGCGGATCGAACCAGCGCCCCTGATAGAGCAGGCGGCCGAGCTTGCGGCCGTTCTCGCGGTACTGCTCGATCGTGTCTTCGTTGTGAATGCCGGTAATCAGGCGCTCATACGCAATGTAGAGCAGCGCGAGCCCTGGCGCCTCATAGATGCCGCGGCTCTTGGCCTCGATGATGCGATTCTCAATCTGGTCGCTCATGCCCAGGCCGTGACGGCCGCCGATGCGGTTTGCCTCCAGCATCATCTCGACAGGATCAGGGAACTCGACTCCGTTCAAAGCGACCGGCCATCCCTCTTCAAAGCGCACGGTGACTTCTTCCGGCTTGATCGCCACATCGTCCCGCCAGAAGGCAGTTCCCATGATGGGCACCACAATCTTCATGCTGGTGCTCAGGTGCTCCAGGTCTTTGGCCTCGTGCGTCGCGCCCAGGATGTTCGAATCCGTGGAGTAAGCTTTCTCCGCCGACATCTTGTACTCGAAGCCCGACTTCCGCATGAACTCGGACATCTCCGTACGTCCGCCCAGTTCCTCAATAAACGCTTCATCGAGCCACGGCTTGTAAATCTTCAGATCGGGATTCACCAGCAGGCCGTAGCGATAGAAGCGCTCGATGTCGTTGCCCTTGAACGTGCTGCCGTCGCCCCAGATGCTGACCTCGTCCTCTTTCATCGCGCTCACCAGCATGGTGCCAGTCACCGCGCGGCCAATCGGCGTGGTGTTGAAGTAGGTGACGCCCGCGGTCGAAATATGAAAGGCCCCGCTCTGCAGGGCTGCGAATCCCTCGCGCACCAGTTGCGCGCGGCAGTCAACCAGGCGCGCTTTCACGGCGCCGTATTCCAGCGCCTTCTGCGGAATCTGCTCGTAATCGGACTCATCGGGCTGGCCCAGATTGGCGGTGTAGGCGTAGGGCAGCGCGCCCTTCTGCTTCATCCAGTGCAGCGCGGCGCTCGTATCAAGCCCGCCAGAGAACGCGATACCAACCTTCTGGCCGGTCGGGAGGTGTTCCAGAATATTCGACATGGTGGTGCAAACCCCAAACAGGATTCAAATGTCTCAGTTGAAATGGACCGGCTAGATATCCAGGTTCTTCACGTCGAGCGCGTTGTCCTCAATGAATTTGCGGCGTGACTCCACGTCCTCACCCATCAGCGTGGTGAAGATGGTCTCCGTCTCCGCAATATCTTCGAGCTTGACGACAAGCAGAGTGCGGCGCTCCGGATCCATCGTCGTCTCCCAGAGCTGCGACGAGGTCATCTCGCCCAGTCCCTTGTAGCGCTGCACCTGATAGTCCTTCTTGCCCTGCTCCACGATGTAGCTGAAGAGTTCGCGCGCGGTCTGCTTCTCCACCGGCTCACGCGGAATGCGTGCCCCTCGCCGTGCGGGTTTGGCCTCAGCTTGTGCTTCGCCTTCTTCTCCCTCTTCGTCGTCCGCAGAGGCCGTCGTAGCCTTTGCCGCGAATTCAATCAGGAACGGCGGCTCCAGGTACTGCTTGATGAGCGTGTACTTCGACATCATCTGGCGGAACTCGGGACTTGAGATCAGCGTCCAGTCAATGCTGCGCGTGGCTCCCTGCGCATCGTGGAAGCTGATGGACCAGGTGTGATGCTCTTCATCCTCCACCGGCTTGGACAGCTTGAACTGGAACTCATCGGTACGTTCGGCAAGTTGCGCATGCAGCGCGGCGAGCTTGGCAGGCACCTCGCCCTCGGTCTTGGAAGAAAAGTCAGAACGCTGCGTCAGCTCCGCACGCGCCAGCAGTTCGGTGAGCTTCTCGTTGCGGATGCGCTTGTCCACCTTCTCCACAAAGCCGAGATAGTCATTCAGCGTGCTCATGAAGCGCGTTAGATCCGCGCCCTCGATGCGGCTGGCAGCCTCGCCGTGGCGCACCACGATGCCCTCGGAGGCGCGGTTGACCATCACCTTCACAAATTCGCGATCGTCTTTGACGTACTGCTCAAAGCGGCCCTTCTTGATCTTGTAGAGCGGCGGCTGCGCAATATAAACATTGTCGCGCTTGATCAGCTCCGTCATGTGGCGGAAGAAAAACGTCAGCAGCAGCGTGCGGATGTGCGATCCGTCCACGTCCGCGTCGGTCATGAGGATGATCTTGTTGTAGCGCAGCTTGGACGGGTCAAAGTCGTCCTTGCCGATGCCGCAACCGAGCGCCGTGATCATGGCGCGGATTTCTTCATGGCCCAGCATCTTGTCGTAGCGGGCCTTTTCCACGTTCAGAATCTTGCCCTTCAACGGCAGAATCGCCTGGAAGCGCCGGTCGCGGCCCTGCTTCGCCGTGCCGCCTGCGCTCTCACCCTCCACCAGGTAGAGCTCGCAGCGCTCCGGGTTGCGCTCGCTGCAGTCGGCCAGCTTACCGGGCAGGCCGCCACCATCCAGCGCGCCCTTGCGCCGCGTCAGGTCGCGGGCCTTGCGCGCGGCCTCGCGCGCGCGGGCCGCATCAACTGCCGTGTTGATAA
>JBAUTX010000170.1:0-5275 GCA_049582405.1 Occallatibacter sp.
CATGCTCAGGGGCAGTCCAAGCGTCGCAATCAGCGGGATGCCCAGCATAAGCGTTGCGAGACGCGGTGCATGCGCAAGCCCATAGGTTGCTGCAATCTGTTGCGCGAATCCGCCAAAAGCGAATGCACCCGGAATAGCAATCCATGTGGCCACATAGACCGGAAGCGCATAAAGCAAAGGCAACAGGTAGCCGAGCCATTCGTATTTCGTGGGACGCCATGCCCAGCCCAGCGTTGCAAGATCCAACCGGAAAATGGTGCAGGTCGCCAGCGCCGCCAGTGCAGGGCACCACATCACCAGGCGCACCACCATGCCCTGCCCCGCCCCGACGTGACCCGTGTGGAGAATGACCGCATAGGGCACGCAGCTGAAAGCAAAGACGAGTGCCACAAAGGTGAGAATCTCGCGCACATCCGATCGCATCATGCGCCGCATTGTAGCGAAGCGAGGGTCCGTTCAATCAACAGGAATATGACGCGCCTTGGCGGGCGGATCAGAGTAATACCCAGTCCGATAGTTGATGGTGTACGCCTCAGAAGCGGCGCGCGGAATCGTCACGCGAATGCGATGGAAGCTCGTTCCCGGCTCCTGGTTTTGTGGGTAATAGCCCAGCAAGTACTGGGTCCGCAGATCCTCGCTCACTTTGGCGAAGGCCTGGTCCAGCCCGCCCTGATCGACATAAAAGCTCTTGCCGCCGGTCTGATCGGACAATGTGATCAATGCGTGCTCGCCGCCCGTGTCGCGCCCGGCGCTGGCCTCAATCGGCACATCGATAATGCTGTAGATCATCACTTCGTTACGCAGCGCTTGCTCAAGGGCCTCCGGGTAGGTTGTGCTTTTCACGGTGTCGCTGCCGTCTGAGACGAGCACCAGCACCTTGCGCCCCTGCCTGGCCCCAAGCCGCTGCGACGCGAGGTAGATTGCGTCATAAAGCGCCGTCGCATCGCCGCCGCGGAGGCTGTCCAGGCCGCGCTCGATCTGCTTCAGACTGTTCGTGAATGCGGTCCGCTCTGTGACGTAGGTTGCAAATTCAAAAACGCTCATCTGGTCCTGCGGGCGCATCAGGTTCCGCGCAAACCGCCTGGCGGCGTCTCGCTCCAGCGCGCGATCCTTGTAAACGCTCTCGCTGGTGTCAATCGCCAGTGTGATGTTCAACGGCATCTCCGACTCCCGATCGAAAAGAGCGATTTTTTGCGATCGGCCATCCTCAGTGATCGCGAAATCGTCCCTCGTGAGTCCGCCCACAATTGCACCATTCTGGTCCGTCACGTTCACAAAGACATTGACCAGCCTTACGTCCACCTTGAAGGTGACATCCTGCGCGCCGCCATGAGTCCCTCCGCACAACGCAAGTGCGAGCGAACACGTAGCCACCGCGAAGCGCCAGGCCCGCCTACGTGGCATCCGGGGCCTCCACGTGCAGCGCAGCTGGAAAGGGCTCGCCATCCGCCCAGACCGCTCCGTCGACAAAGGTTTCCTTCTTCCAGATCGGCACCGTCTTCTTGAGCGTGTCAATCAGCCAGCGGCAGGCATCAAAGGCCTGTGCGCGATGCGCCGAAGAGACCACGATGAGCACGCTCGTCTCGCCAATAGCCAGCCGCCCGAGCCGGTGGACGATCGTCACATGGCGCACGCCAAAGCGGCTGCGTGCCTCGTGCGCCAGTTCCGCCATCTGCTTTGCGGCCATCTCTTCATAGGCTTCATAGTCCAGGTGCAGGGTCTGACGCCCGCGCGTGTGGTTGCGCACGATGCCGTCAAAGACCACCACCGCACCATCCTCGCCACGCTTGGCTGCAGCCACAAGCTTCTCAGCGTCAATGGCCTCGCGGGTGAGCGCAATGCGCAGAAGCTCGGCATCCGCAACTTCGTCGTTCGTACCCGGCAGTTGCTCGACGCCTCCAGACACGGGAGGCAGCAGTCCCACTTCCTCGCCATCGCGGAGCAAGTGGGCCACCGTTGCATACTCGGCGTTTACGCTTACGGCAATGCCCTTCAGCATCAATCCCGGATGTTCGCGGCCAAGGTGCGTCAGCAGATCGGCCACGGTGGCACGCTCGGGGAGTGCGACCGGTAGCGCCTGGGCCCCTAGCGCATCCTTGAGGACGCCGAAGGCGAGTACATGAACTTGCGTCATAGGAAAAGCATATCTCTTGCTGAAGATTAGACGCGCCTGACCATCATCGGGGGCTCAGCCCATCCCGGCCCAGTCTCAGGGGGCAGAACAAAGAGAGCCGGCAGGTTGGCCGGCTCTCCAGGGTCTTTGCTGCTTCCCGGTCAGGCTGCGTGCACTGCCTCTTCCGTCGCGACAGGCGGCGCGTCCGTGCGCGGCTTGAGCAGCGGCAGAGCCACGGCCAGCACATCCTCGATCCGGTTGGCATAGTGGACGGTCACGCCCTCCATCATCTCCGGCGCCAAGTCCTCTTCCACGTTCTGGCGGTTCTCCGCAGGCAGGATGATGGTCTCCACCCCGGCCCGCCGTGCCGCCAGGAACTTCTCCTTGATACCGCCGACCGGCAGGACATTCCCGCTCAGCGTGATTTCTCCGGTCATTGCCGTCAGCGGACGCACCGGCGTATCCGTCAGCAGCGAGGCCAGCACGGTCGCCATGGTCACACCGGCCGAGGGACCGTCCTTGGGAATGGCGCCAGCAGGCACGTGAATGTGGATATCGAGATCCTTGTTGAAGTCTTCCGCAAGGCCCAGCATGCCCGCATTCGACCGCACCCAGGTGAGTGCAGCCTGCATCGACTCCTGCATCACCTCACCAATCTGGCCGGTCATGGTAAAGCTGCCTTTGCCCTTCATCTTGTTGGCTTCGATGAAGAGAATGTCGCCGCCGGCCGGAGTCCAGGCCAGGCCCACGGCCACACCGGGCCGCTTCACCCGCTCCGCCACCTCGGTCTCCACGCGCACCTGGATGCCGCCCAGGAACTCCTTGAGCACTTCTTTGGTGACAACGAGCTTGTCGGCCTTCCCCTCGACCACCCGTCGCGCCTGCTTGCGGCAAACCGTCCCAATCGTCTGCTCCAGCTTGCGAACGCCGGCTTCGCGCGTGTAGTGGCGAACCATATACCGCACGGCTTCCTCGGGGAACTCGATCTGCTCATTCGTAATCCCGTTTTCTTTGATCTGGCGCGGGATCAGGTACTGGAACGCGATGTGGACCTTTTCCTCCTCGATATAACCTTCCAGAGGAATAATCTCCATGCGGTCAATCAGAGGCGGCGGCACCGTGTCGAGCATGTTCGCTGTGCAGATGAACAGCACCTTCGACAGGTCGAACTGCACGTCCAGGTAATTGTCACGGAACGTGTTGTTCTGCGCCGGATCCAGCGTCTCCAGCAGAGCCGACGCCGGATCGCCGCGGAAGTCACGGCCCAGCTTGTCCACTTCATCCAGCATGATGACCGGGTCATTGGTCTCCGCGCGCCGAATGCACTGGATGATCTGGCCAGGCAGCGCTCCGATATAGGTGCGCCGGTGGCCGCGAATCTCGGCCTCATCGTGCATGCCGCCCAGGGCAACGCGCTGGAACCTGCGGCCAAGCGCCCTGGCAATGGATTTGCCGAGGCTGGTCTTGCCCACACCCGGAGGCCCCACGAAGCAGAGAATCGGACCCTTCATATCCGGCTTGAGTTCCAGAACGCTCAGGTAGTCGAGAATGCGCTCCTTCACCTTCTTCAAGCCATAGTGATCCTCATCCAGAATCGCACCAGCCTTTACCGTATCGACCTTGGTGCCCGAACTCTTGGCCCAGGGCAGGATCGCCAGCCACTCAATGTAGTTCCGCGTAAGCGAGTAGTCGGCCGCCATGGGCGACATGCGCGACAAGCGCGAGAGCTCCTTGAGAGCCTCCTTTTTCACATCCTCAGGCATCCCTGCGGCGTCAATCTTCTGCCGCAGATCTTCCACTTCCCGCTGGCCTTCGTCCTGCTCGCCCAGTTCCTTCTGGATGGCCTTCAGCTGCTCGCGCAGATAGTAGTCGCGCTGCGACTGCTGGACCTGGTCCTGCACCTCGGACTGAATCTTCGAGCGAAGCTGCTGGACCTCGATCTCTTTGGCCAGCAGCTTGTTCATTTGCTCCAGCCTGTCCAGCACGCTGGGCGTCTCCAGCAGACGCTGCTTGTCATCCGTGGTCAGGAACGGCAGCGACGAGGCGACGAAGTCCACCAGCCGGCTGGGGTCTTCAATGTTCATCGCAATCGTGCGCAGTTCATCGGAAAGGGTCGGCGATTCGGAAACGATCTGCTGGAACTGGCCCACCACATTGCGCACCAGCGCTTCCACGCTCGCGGTCGACTCCGGCCCCGCCTCTGCCAGTTCCTCGACTTCGGCCACCAGAAACGGCTCCGTCTGCACAAAGCGCAGCAGCCGTACCCGTTCCACTCCCTCCGTAAAAACAAAGCGGCTCTGGTTGGGCATGCGGACCACCTTGTGGACCGTTGCCAGGGTCCCGACCGTGTGCAGGTCGGCAGGCGTGGGAGTGTCGAGCCGGGGGTCAATCTGAGCAGCCACGACAATGGACCGCTCCTCGCCCAGCGCCTCGATTAATTGGATCGAACTCTCCCGGCCAACCGTAAGCGGCAGAACAGCATGTGGGAAAAGAACCGTATCGCGGACGGGCAACACGGATACCCGGCGCACACCAGTCTTCCGCGCGGTAATCGGTTCTTCCGGGGGCAGGATGGAGGTTGGATTCGACATTGAGTCTCCCATTATCAACTTATCTAAATTAGACAAAGCAAGGCCGGAAAGGTTTCAGGATTCTCGCAGCCTCTGCGCCCCGTCTCTGCAATCCCGTTCCCGTCACCATACGGAACACGATTCCGCCCGGTTCCCATGCCGGAGACAGTATGCACCTGCTGGCACTCCGCCGCCATCACCGCGGAATCACCCATTGCACTTCCTGGCTCAGTGTTCCTGGGCACGGAAGGCAAAGAGGAGTCCAAAAGGTTCATCGACGCATGCTGTAAACCCGTGAGGGCAAGGCAGGGAGAGGTTCAGCGACACAGGCTTATAGAGAACATGCGCCAGTTCGGGAAAGGCTTCAGCCTTGCCCTGCGGAAGCGGAATGAGGCGACCCTTCCCGACCCGCCTGCCTTTCTGCATTCGACTCGAACGGTGCGAGATAGTGCCACGTCTATTGTGCTGTTGGGCTGTTACCCTTGAACAGGGCTGCGGAGCCTGCGTCGTGTTGGCGCCGGGCGAGTACGGGAAGTTTCTGAATTTATGGCAGAGTTCGTCATCAAGCTGGCCGATGAGCGTGGCCGCGTGC
>JBAUTX010000171.1:0-3998 GCA_049582405.1 Occallatibacter sp.
GATGTGGCGCGCTTGTACGAAGATGCCGCGACAACGCCGGACAATCTTCTGCTCTTCTTTCATCACGTGCCGTACACCGACAAGCTGCACGACGGGTCGACCGTGATTCAGTACATCTATGACAGTCACTACGCGGGCGCGGCACAGGCAGCGGAGTTTGTGCAGGATTGGGCTTCGTTGAAGGGGCGCATCGACGACGGGCTGTACGCGGATGTACTAGGCCGGCTCGAATATCAGGCAGGACACGCAATTGTGTGGCGCGATGCCGTGACCCAGTACTTTCTGAAGTTGAGTGGGATTCCAGATGAACGCGGACGTGCGGGGCACTATCCACACAGGATGGAAGCAGAGGATGCGCGTTTGACCGGATACAGCATCATCGATGTGAACCCGTGGGAAGACGCATCACAAGGCAAGGCTGTCTCATGTGCTGGGCCGCAAAGCTGTGCGGCGGAGTGGACCTATGCCGGGCACGCGGGAACATACGACATCGCAGTGCAATACTTTGATCTGCCGGGCGGCACAGCGCAGTTCGCATGCACGATCAACGGCAAGCCTGCGGTCACAGACTCCACATGGAAGGCAGATGCAACCCTGCCTTCGCAACGGCCCCATGGCGACAACTCTATGCGGCACACGGTGCGGAACGTGGCGTTGAAGCCGGGCGATGTACTTCGCGTGCAGGGAACGCCTGACGGCGCGGACGCAGCTGCACTGGATTATATTGAGGTGCTACCGCAAGGGAGTCTGCCATGATCGTCGTGGAGATTGAAAGTCGCTGCTTGCAGACTTGGTATTGCTTGAAGGGGATGCCGCGATGAATCTGCATGCCTTCCGCCTCCGCAATGCGCTCCTTTTGCTGGGTTTCGCGCTCTCGACTGCCAATGGCCACCTCGCGTGGACTCAACCCCGCGGAGCCGGCGCGATGGACCGAGAGATCCTGGCCGCGTTGACCACCGACTTCGCGCGCCTTGCGCCACAAACCATCCGCAACGCTGACGGCTACATCAAGCAACCCTATCTGATTCCCGCTGGCTATTATCCGCAGATGTGGGACTGGGATGGATTTTTCATCGGCCTGCACTGGGCAAACCAGAATCCTGCCGACGCGAAGTACCTGCGCGACTGGGCCGTCAGCTTTGCGAACTCCGCGGATTCAGACGGGTACGTAGCAGGGTGCATCACGCCCAAGGGCCCGCGGCCGCTGTTCGGCAAGTTTGCAATGAAGCCTTTTCTCGCGCAAGGCGCGCTGGCGGCCGCAGAGCGGTTGCAGGATGACTCGTGGCTCAAGCCCATCTGGCCGGCCATGCAGCGCATCGTTGCGTACCGCGAGCGAACGCAGTTCGACAGCAAGTGGGGGCTGTGGTTCTGGGACAACGCCATGCAGTCCGGCGCCGATAACAATGCGGCGCTGACCAACGACCCCAAGGACCGCAGCGCCATTCTTGCGGTGGACGCTTCCGTCTGGGCGATGCGCGAATACTCTGCCATGGCGGCGCTGGCGGACCGGCTCGGCCACCCTGACGAAGCGAAGGCGTATCGCGCGAAGGCAAACGCAACGCGGCGGGCAATCCTGAAGAATCTCTGGCGGCCGCAGGAGGCAATCTTTCTGAACCGCCGCCGCGATACCGGGGCATGGGTTCGCGTCATCAGCTGGTCCAGCTTTTTGCCGCTTGCGGAAGGGCTCCTGGCGCCTGCGGACGCACGGCGGATGATCCGCGAGCACCTGCTGAACCCTGATGAGATGCAATCCGAGTTTGGCTTTCGCAGCCTGGCAAAAAGTGACCCGGCCTACAACAACGAGGCCATCATCAATCCTTACTCCAACTGGCGCGGGCCCATCTGGATGAACGCCAATTTCGTTCACTGGATTGCCCTGCGCCGTTACGGCTATCGAGTGGAGGCGCACTGGTTGGCTGTCACGCTTGCCGGAATGCTGCATCGCGACATCGCCCAATGGGGATCGATGCACGAGGACTACGACGCTGAGACGGGTGCAGGTCTGGCGCCAACGCCTGCCCAGTCACCTGGCGGCAAATTTGCAGGCTTTGTGGGCTGGAATCTGCTCGCCGAGGACATGCTGCAGTGCGAGGCTGGCGGAAGCGCCAAACAGTGCGCCATCGTCTCAATCTTTTCCGCCGGGGGGCCGATCGCCGTCGCAAAGTGACGCGCGTCAAAGCGCATGGGCGAAATGCTTGTTCCAAGACGCAGTGGCTCCAGAAGGGACACGCAATGTCTAACAGAGCCGCAGCATTCTTCCGGAGATCCAGGCTCGTGATGGACTTGCCGGTTCTCGCACTGCCAGAACACTTTCTCCGTCAGACGATGAAGATTCGAGCGCATCGAAGACGGGGAAGCGGTCCACTGTTCAAGGTTCCCGAAAAGGCCGTGCTATAGTCCCCGCATGCGTCTACTTCGATGCCTTGCCTCCATCTTTCTTTTCCTGGCTTGTGCAGGTCTCCGCCTGCAAGCCCGTGTCGTCCGGGTTGAAATCGATTCCCGAAAAGACGTACTCGACGGGAAGGCGTTTGGAGGCGCCGGAGCCTATGAGCGCATTGCGGGTCGTGTGTACTTTTCCCTGCCCATCGCCAATCCACACAATCAGGGCATCGTGGACCTCAAGAACGCGGTCAACATCGAGCATGGTGAAGTCACCTTTTCTT
The DNA here is from genome assembly GCA_049582405.1 of Occallatibacter sp. Classification (GTDB taxonomy): domain Bacteria; phylum Acidobacteriota; class Terriglobia; order Terriglobales; family Acidobacteriaceae; genus Telmatobacter. The sequence goes on from JBAUTX010000171.1 coordinate 2,664, forward strand.
CAGACTTCATCGTGGTCCGTCCCAAGGAGACAGCCAAGGGGAATGGCTCCATGATCCTCGAAGTGCCGAACCGCGGCCGGAGCGGCCTGATCTCCCTCGTGGATGGAGGAGATTGGAACCTGGCAACCGATGCGGGGGATGCCTGGCTGCTGCGAAATGGATACACCATCGCCACCGTTGGCTGGCAGTGGGACGCGTCGGGCAAGAACGCTTTGGCGTTCTCCGCGCCGATTGCGAAGGATCACGGCAAATCAATCACTGGTCTACTGCGCGGGGACCTGATGCCGGCAAAGGTGATGGATGAGATCCCGCTCGGGCATCTCATCCTTGGCAACATCGGGGGCAGTGAGTATCCCGTCGCGGCACCAGACGATCCCCGCAATGTGCTGACCGTGCGTGAGTCGCGCGAGGCGGAGCGAAAGGTCATTCCGCGATCGCAATGGCAGTTTGCGCATACAGTGAACGGTGCACTGGTGCCAAGCGACCGCTTTATCCACCTGAACGGAAGCTTCCAGCCCGGAAAGATCTATGAGTACGTCTACGTGGTCGCTGACCCTGTCGTCGCGGGCGGAGGATTTGCGGCGATTCGCGACTTCGCCTCCTACTCCAAGCACGCAGCGGATGCTGTGGCTCCGGTGGCTCGCGTGTACGGTGAGGGTATCTCGCAGGACGGGCGCTTCCTGCGCGATTTTCTCTATCAGGGGTTCAACGCGGATGAGGATGGAAGAATTGCGCTGGATGGAGTACTGGCGCACGTGGCAGGCGCTGGGCGAGGCAGTTTTAACGTTCGATTTGCGCAGCCCTCACGCGACGGGCAGCCCACATCCTCCATCTTCTTTCCCGTGGACATCTTTCCATTTACCGATCTGCCGGAGCGCGACCCGCTCACTGGAGACACCGGCGGTCTGCTCGACAGGGCGAGAGCCGAGCATGTCGTGCCGAAGATCTTTTTATCAAACACCTCCTTTGAGTACTGGGGGCGGGTGGCCTCTCTGATTCACACCACGGCGGATGGCAAGCGGGACGCGCAGATCAGCGATTCCGTCCGCATCTACCACTTCACTGGCCTGCAGCACTTCTCCGGCCCATTTCCGCCGCGGAAAGGCGAAGGCGATCTGCACGGCCAGCAGCCACAATCACCGCTGCCAGTCCGGTACTTTTGGCGCGCGATGATCCGAAATATGGATGCATGGGTGCGGAGCGGCACACTTCCAGCTCCGAGCAGTTATCCCAGGATTGCCGATGGCACGCTGGTACCGCTGGATCAATATGCGTTTCCAAAGATTCCCGGTGTGAATCTGCCGCACGAAGCCAACAGGGCCTATCGTCTTGACT
>JBAUTX010000172.1:0-21410 GCA_049582405.1 Occallatibacter sp.
GGTCAAGGACGTGGCCTACATTACCGACGAAGCGACACTGAACAAGCAGATCTATCATCGTCCGGGCCTGATGGAGGGTTGGAATGGCGCGGCGACGGCGGGGGCGGCCATTGTGACTGCGACGCAAAATCAGTACACCTTTTCAGGTGGCGTGGGCCTGGTGCGCGTGGTGCCGACAGCCAACTGGTTGTCGCCACGCAACCGCAGCTCGCTCGGCTTCACTGGGTCGTACGGCAAGATCACGCAACCAGCCTATGTGGCAGCAGGCGTGCTGGTGCCGGAGGTGGTCAGCAAGTCGGCGATCTACCATGCGGAAGCGGAACGCGATGAGTATTTCTCGCCTCGTTTCTATGCGTTGGCGCAGACAGCCTTTGACCACAACTTCAGCCAGAACCTTGACCTGCAGCAGATTTACGGCGGCGGCATTGGCTGGACGATGTTCAGCACACCGCGGCAGGAAGCGGACCTGAAGGCGACCATGCAGTATGAGAAGCAACTGTTCATCACGGGCACGCCGAACAGCCTGAACCTGGTGGGCTCGACCTTTGCGGCCCAATACGCACTGCACCTCAAGCTGCTCACCTACATCCAAGGTCTCGCATACATTCCGGCGTACAACAACTTGTCGGCGTACTCGGCGAATGAGACGAACACCTTTGCGTTTCCGGCGTACAAGAATCTGAGCTTCTCGATGGGCACGATGGATAGCTACCTGAACAACACGCCAGCCTCGCTTCCACCGACCAAACACAACTCGTTCCAGTTCACGATGGGGATGACGTACGCGCTCAAGTCAAAATATTGAGACGGATCGGGAATCCCGAAAACATGTGCGAGTAAAGCGATAAAGCTAGCCAATGCCTGGCTGGACCTAGTAGAGTTCCTTCGGTTGCACTCTGCGTCGTGTTTTTTGAGACACAGGCCGGCCCATGGGGTTGATCCTGCGCGAGTGCGCCGTTCGAGGAGGAAGTCCGATGTCGCTGCGCCGTTGGTTCGCCGCGTTGCCGCTTGCGCTTGCTGCCTGTGCTGTTCTGCTGCCGGGCCAGACACCTGCTTATCTTGACACGAAGCTCTCGCCGGCGGAGCGGGCCCACGACCTGGTGAGCCGCATGACGCTCGAAGAGAAAGCCAATCAACTCGAGGACTATGCCACGGCGATTCCGCGGCTGGGCGTGCCGGACTATCAGACGTGGAACGAGGCGCTGCACGGCGTGGCGCGCGCTGGCTATGCGACGGTGTTTCCGCAGGCGATTGGGATGGCGGCGACGTGGGACCCGTCGATGGTGCATGCGATGGGTGACGTGATTTCAAGCGAGGCGCGTGCGAAGTATAACCAGGCGCAGCGCGAGGGGAACCACCGCATCTTTTTTGGTCTGACGTTCTGGTCGCCGAATATCAACATCTTTCGCGATCCGCGCTGGGGACGCGGGCAGGAGACGTATGGCGAGGACCCGTTCCTGACCGGCCGCATGGGCATTGCGTTTATTGATGGCGTGCAGGGTGACGACCCGAATCATCTGCGCGCGGTGGCAACGAGCAAGCACTTCGCGGTGCACAGCGGCCCGGAGCCGCTGCGGCACGGCTTCAACGTGGACCCGAATGCGCGCGATCTGGAAGAGACGTACCTGCCGGCGTTTCGGGCGACGGTGATGGACGGGCACGTGCAGTCGGTGATGTGCGCGTACAACTCGATTGACGGCTGGCCGGCGTGCACGAACACGATGCTCCTGAAAGATCATCTGCGCGATGCTTGGGGCTTCAAGGGCTTTGTGGTGTCGGACTGCGGCGCGATTGTGGATGTCTATCAAGGGCACAAGAAGGCGGCGGACATCGAGCATGCGGCGGCGCTTTCGCTGAAGGCTGGCACGGATCTCTCATGCAGCATCTGGACACCGGGCTTTAACACGCTGGCCGACGCGGTGAAGCAGGGACTCGCCTCAGAAGACCTGGTGACACAGGCGGCGGAACGGCTCTACACGGCGCGGTTCCAGCTGGGACTGTTTGATCCGCAGGGATCGAATCCGCTGGACAAGATTCCGTTCTCGGATGCGGCGTCGCCGGCGCATCGCGCAGTGGCGCTGAAGGCCGCCGAAAAGGCGATTGTGCTGCTGAAGAACAATGGCGTGCTGCCGCTGAAGGGCAGCGTGAGCCATATTGCCGTGGTGGGCCCGACGGCGGATCTGCTGCCGTCGATTCTGGGCAACTATGTCGGTACGCCGCTGGGCCCGGTGACGCCGCTGGATGGCATGCTGCAGCAGTTCAAGAGCACGCCGATCTTGTATGCGCAGGGCTCGACGCTGGCCGAGGGCGTGGGCGTGCCGGTGCCGCGCACGGCGTTCGGACTGGGCAAGGGATTGAAGACGGAGTTCTTTGCCACGCCGGACTGGACGGGGCGTCCGGTGGCGGTGACGACAGAGCCGCTGGTGCAGGCGGACTGGGAGAATGCGAAGCCAGCGCCGGAGGTGGATACGAAGAATTACTCCGTGCGGTGGACGGGCACGCTGACACCGCCGGCGGCGGGACACTACGTGTTCACGCTGGAGCCGGGCGACAGCTTCCCCTACTCGCCGCGGGAGAGCTACCGGCTGCTGATGGACGGCAAGGTGATTTCAGAGGGCAGCCTGCGCGCGGGGCCTGATGTGACCAAGGCGGGCGATTCGCAGCATGACCTTTCGGCGATGGGGAACTTCAAGGCCGCGCCGGGCGCTTCGCCAACAGCTCCGCCGGTGATGGCCTTCCCGAAGAATCCGTCGATTCCGGTGGACTTTGCGGATACGAAGCCGCATGCATTTGTGCTGGAGTATTCGCATGCGGGCGACCGCGCGGGCGGTGGCGTGACGCTGAAGTGGGAGGCGCCGGCGCAGGTGCAACTGGACGAGGCCGTGGCGCGGGCGAAGGAAGCCGACGTCGTGGTGGCGTTTGTGGGCCTGTCGCCGCAGCTTGAGGGCGAAGAGATGCGGATCAAAGTTCCCGGCTTTGACGGCGGCGACCGCACGAGCCTGGACCTGCCCGCTCCGCAGGAGAAGCTGCTGGAAGCAGTGGCTGCGACGGGCAAGCCGGTGGTCGTTGTGCTGCAGAGCGGCAGCGCCGTGGCGCTGAACTGGGCCAACGAACATGCCGCGGCAGTGATGGAAGCGTGGTATCCGGGCGTGGCAGGTGGAGACGCGATTGCGCGGACACTGGCGGGACTGAACAATCCGGCGGGGCGGTTGCCGGTGACGTTCTACAAATCGCTGGATGGACTGGCTCCCTTCGTCGACTACTCGATGAAGAACCGGACGTATCGCTACTACACGGGCAAGCCGCTGTGGGGCTTTGGCTACGGGCTGAGCTACACCACGTTCACGTACGGGCCGGTGAAGCTCTCCGCGGAGACGCTGAAGGCGGGGGAGCCGCTGACGGCGACGGTGACGGTGACGAACACGGGCAAGGTGGGCGGCGACGAAGTGGTGGAAGCCTACCTGAAGACGCCGCAGGCGGACGGACCGATCCACTCGCTGGTGGGCTTTGCGCGCGTGTCGTTTGCGCCGGGCGCGAGCCGCGACGTGACGCTGAAGATCGATGCGCGGTCGCTCTCAAGCGTGGACGATGCGGGCAACCGGTCGATTCTGGCGGGCAAGTACACGCTGACGGTGGGCGGGGCGCAGCCGGAAGAGACGCAGGCGAAGCAGGAGGCAGCGTTCACGGTGACGGGCAGCGAGGCGCTGCCCAAGTAAGGACAAAAAAGTGGCGGCAGGAGGAAGTTCCTTCTGCCGCCGAAATTGCTCTCTGCAAAAGCGTTGAACGACGCAGTCACCAGATCAGGCCGCGGACCGCAGGAGTCTGTTCGCTGGAATTCGTGCTCTCCCAGGTCTCAAGATCGAGACCTGGGGCACCCAACTTACACAAAATCATGAGATCCATGGCCTAGTTGCTGGGCGGTGCGGGAGCAGCAGGAGGCTGCGGTGGATTCGCAGGCGGACCGCCACGGAAGCGCATGCCACGGCCTTGGCCACCCCAACCGCGATTCTGCGCCCAGTTGTCGCGCACGGTCTTCCACTGCTCCGGCGTGAGCTTGGCACGAATATCGAGCAGGAAGCGGGCATTGGCGCGTTCGAGTTCGGTGCGCGCGGCGGCGACTTTATCCACCTGACCGAGAATGGCGGATGCATTGGGCTGGTCCTGGCTCATGAGGGGCTGGAGGTCCAGCTCTGCCTTTTCGAGGTTGCCGCGGAGATCGACGAGCTTCTCACGATGGGCAAGGAAGATCGAGTCCATGGCCTTGCGCTGGTCATCGGTGAGCTTGAGCTGGTCAATCATGTTGGGGTTGTTCCACCAGCGTCCGTGGATGCCGCCCATGCCGAGCGCGCGCTCCATGGGCGGCTGGTGCGGGCCGAAGCCCATGCCTGCGCCGGGCCCCATGCCCGCGCCCATGCCTGCGCCCGTTCCTGCGCATGGACACTGCGCGCCGGCGATGCCGACCGTAAGAAGTGCGACGGCGGCGATAGCGGTATAGATGGTTCTGCTTGCCTTCATTTGGTTTCCTCCCTGAGTTCCAGTGGCAACTTCAGTTGCCGGATTGCGTGCTGTCGTACGACACCAAGGCGGCGAGCGGCTGCATGGCGTCAGGTACATCGCGGGAGACGTCGGTATTCACCTTGTTCATCAGATCTTCTTCACTGTGGGCGCGCTGGGCTGCGAGCTGACGCTGCTGCTCGGCGACGCTGGCCGCGGCGGCGATGCGGGCCTGCTCGACGCGCTCGTGGTGTTCATAGATGAGAGCCGAGCCGGCGCCGGCGATCAGTACGCTGGCCATGGCCCATCCGGCGGCGAGGCGCCAGGTGCGGTGGACGAGGGCCGGATGCGCGGCGCGGGGACGGGCATAGGCGGTGTCGCTCCAGGCGTGGACGCTGGCCTTGAAGTCGGCGAGCGTGCGGCTGAGTTCCGGGTCAAGCTCGGGCTCGTGGTGTGTGTCGTGATGTGCGAACCGGTTGAACCAGCTCATTGTGTGCCTCCCATGCGGGCCCGCACTCTGGCGAGGGCCCGCGACAGATGCGCCTTGATGGTGCCTTCATTGAGGCCCGTGGCGCTGACGATTTCCTTCATGTCCATCTCTTCCACGTAGCGCAGGAGAAAGATGGTGCGCTGGCGCTGGCTGAGACCTTTGACGGCTTGCCAGACCTGGGCGACGCGCTCGGCTGCGAGCAGGCGCTGTTCGGCGGAGCGCTCGCCGCTGGGGAGCCAGTCGTGCGCTTCGTCGAGGTCGACGGAGTGCTGGCTGGCCTGACGCCAGAACTGCAGACGGCGGTTGCGCCAGTGGTCCTTCTGCAGGTTGATGGCGATGCGCATGAGCCAGGTCATGACGCTGGATTCGCCGCGGAACTGCGCCCAGCTGCGATGCGCCTTGAGGAAACACTCCTGTGTGAGCGTTTCGGCGAGATCTTCATCGCGCGTGGAGGCAAGCAGGAATCGGAAGATGTGCGGGCGGTAGCCTGCAACTGCATCCGAGAACTGCTGCGCGGCGGAGTCGTCTGCCGTAGCCATCTCGATCCGATCCAATGTCGCTCCGGTCGCCATCAACAGGGTAGACGTGAGCGCAGGAGGCAAGTTTACAGCGGGGTTAGCGGAGTTAGCGAGGTTAGCTGCGTTCGTTGGGTGAGCGGGGCCAGGCCGGCCGAAGGCAATGGAGGGGAAAAGCGAATATTTGGCGAAGACTGATTTGGGAAAAAGTGCAACAAAACTGTGGAAAAGAAAAATATCGTATGGGGGGTGGGGTATTTCCGGTGGGTACGGACCGGGCGCATGGCTGACATTTTGAACCGGGGACATGCCCGGCACAGCGCGGCGAGGGAAGACAGATCGAGTTGGCAGGGGGCTTGGGCATGATTTGATTGTGCGCCAATGGAGGGAGATAACATGCAAATGGAAGTTGTTGTGAGGATTGGAGTTAGAAAATTTGTCTCTTGACATGAATGCGGCTGTCAGCCGTCAGCTTTCAGCTTGCTGGTGGCGGGGTGGGGTTCGTGCTTTCCCAGGTCTCAAAATCGAGACCTGGGGCACCCGGCTTCAGAATCGAGACCGGGGGCGCCCGGCCACGGTCTTACCCCAACGCCCGCTCATCGCAAAGAACGCGATGAACTGGGCACAGCTTCATTCTGCCTGGTGTGATTCGCGTGGCCGGGCCACCTGCCCGGGGATGAAAGCAGGATGCGTGGGGTTCCTTGCACAATGCTGGTAGACTGGGGAGTTTGGAAAACGCTTACTGGACGGGATGGCGCAGGAGACACCGCGCCCCGTGCGGCAGGCGCAGAGCGATGGAGGAGCGGACGAGATGCTGCTGGAGGCACTGCGGGAAGAGGTGTTGCACGCGAACCGGGAGATTGCGCGGCGGGGGCTGGCGCCGCACACGTTTGGGAACGCGAGCGGGATTGACCGCACGGGGAGCAAGCCGCTGGTGGTGATCAAGCCGAGCGGCGTGGACTATGACCAGTTGACGCCCGAGGACCTGGTGGTGACGGACCTGCAGGGGCGGGTGGTGGAGGGCAAGCTGCGGCCCTCGAGCGATCTGGATACGCACACGCTGCTGTATCGCGAGTTTCCGCAGATTGGCGGGATTGTGCACACGCACTCGGAGTTTGCGACGTCGTGGGCGCAGGCGTGCCGGCCGATTCCCTGCCTGGGGACGACCCATGCGGACTACTTTCACGGGCCGGTGCCGGTGACCGATCCCCTGACGGCGGAGGAAGTGGCCGAGGCGTATGTGCGGAACACGGGGGCGGTGATTGTGCGGCGCTTCCGGAACGGGGGCCTGGACCCGGCGGCAGTGCCGGGGGTGCTGGTGGCCGGTCATGCGCCGTTTGCGTGGGGCAAGACGGCGGCGGCGGCGGTGGAACATGCGGATGTGCTGGAGTACGTGGCGCGGCTTGCCTTCCGGACTGTGCTGCTGCATCCCGAGGCTGCGGGGATTCCGGCGTACGTGGGCGCGCACCACTACCAGCGGAAGCACGGGCCGAAGGCGACCTACGGGCAGAAGTGACTGCCCGGTGACGGCGAGAATGTCATTTTTACTCTGTTTTTGCTCGGCAGAAGGGGAACAGACAGGTTCAATACGGCGTAGAATAGAGGGTTGGACGCGGCGCGGGAAGGCATTGCCCGTCGATACGAAAAACCATAGGCCATCTTTTTTTTCGTAGGCCGTGTACAGCTTTCTGCATTCTGTGGGTAGCGGCGCCGGTGCGCGGCGCTGACTGCGCCTGGATGCGAACCATTAACTCGTTTTGAATAAGCGACTTGGCTTTCGTCATGACAAAGACGCACGCTCTTTGCGGCATGGCATGAGACGTGCTTGCCAGTCCCTTTAGCGCAGGTCACCCCATGGAGACCCATCTCATGAACCGCCTGCAGGCGACGCTGTTGGCCGTGTTAACGGTCGGCGTGGTGGTGCTTGCGGTTCTGAACTTCCGGCAGGAGAGCCAGTTCCAGCAGCCGTATGACGGCGTGTGGTGGATGGAGGGCCGGGGGGGTCTGGTGGCGGAACGGGTGCTGCCGGAGAGTCCGGGGCAGCGGGCTGGCATTCAGCCGAACGATCTGCTGACGGCGGTGAACGACGACCCGACGTTGCATCTGTCGGACCTGGACCGGGAGCTCTACCGGACCGAGGTGTACGGCAAGGCCAACTACACGATCACGCGCGACCGTATTCCGCTGGACACGCCGGTGGTGGTGATTCCCGAGCCGCCGGACCGGAGCGTGCAGGAAGCGCTGCGGCTGATCGGTCTGATCTATCTGGCGATTGGGGTGTATGTGCTGTTCCGGCGGTGGACGGCGCTGCGGGCGACGCACTTCTACCTGTTCTGCCTGGTGTCGTTTGCGCTGAACGCGCTGAAGTACACGGGGAAGCTGGACGGGCTGGACTGGACGGTTTTCTGGCTGAATGTGGCGGCGGAGAGCCTGCAGCCGGCGCTGTTTCTGCACTTCGCGTTGAGCTTCCCTGAAGAGCGGCTGAAGAACGTGCGGCGCAGGCTGCTGCTGCCGCTGGTGTATGCGCCGGGGGCGGCCCTGCTGGGACTGTGGCTGACGGCGATCAACCGCTGGGAGGCGACGGAGCTGCTGAAGCACCGGCTGGACCAGGCGGGAACGGCCTACGATGCGATCTTCTATGTGCTGGCGGCGGTGCTGTTCTACCACAGCTACCGGCGGGCGAACACCCCGCTGCAGCGGCAGCAACTGAAGTGGCTGTGGCGCGGGGCGTTTCTGGCGGTGGTGCCATTCACGCTGCTGTATGCGGTGCCGTTCCTGTTTGACGTACGGATGCCGGACCTGCTGACGAAGGTGGCGGGGCTGTCGCTGGTGTTTCTGCCGCTGACGTTTGCGTGGGCGATTGTGCGGTACCGGCTGATGGACACGGACCTGATCTTCAAGCGGGGCGTGGCCTACACGCTGACGACAGGTCTGCTGCTGGGCGGCTACTTCGGGATTATCGCGATCACGGCAGAGGTGGTGCACCAGCGGCTGCCGGAGACGATGCGCGAGTGGGCGCTGGTGGTGGCGATCCTGCTGACGGCGGCGATCTTTGATCCGCTGAAGCGACGCATTCAGGACTGGGTGGACCGGGCGTTTGACCGGAAGCGGTATGACTACCGGCAGGCGCTGGTGGAGTTTGGCCGCGGGCTGAATTCAGAGACGGATTTGAAAGCACTGCTGGACTCGATTGTGGAGCGGCTGCCGCGAACGCTGCAGGTGGCGCGCGTGGCGGTGTTTCTGCGGGGCGAGGACGGGCAGATGGGACTGGCGGCCTCGCATGGGCTGCAGGCAGAGCTTGCGCGTCGGGAAGCGCATCTGGCGCTTGGCTTCCTGGACTTTGACCGCACGAAGGATCACACGCACATCTTCCTGGAGAACGCGCAGCAGGCGCTGCATCTGCCGGACGAAGAGCGGCAGACTGCGGCGGCGCTGGACTTGAACTACTACCTGCCGTGCCGCGTGCAGGACGGCACGACGACGCGGACGATTGCGGTGATCGGGCTGGGGCGCACGATTGGCGGGGATTTTCTATCGAGCGAGGACGTGGAACTGCTGGAGTCGCTGGCGAGCTACATCGGGATCGCACTGCAGAACGCGAGCCTCTATGCGCGGCTGGAGACGAAGATCAGCGAGTTTGAGCGGCTGAAGGAGTTCAACGAGAACATCGTCGAGTCGATCAATGTGGGCATTCTGGCGCTGGACCTGGAGGACCGGATCGAGAGCTGGAATGCGCAGATGGAGGCGATGTATGCGCTGAGCCGCGCGGAGGCGATTGGGCAGCCGGCGGCGGAGGTGTTTCCGGCGGAGTTCATGGAGGCGCTGGAGCAAGTGCGCGATGAGCCGGGCGTGCATAACCTGTACAAGTTCCCGCTGACGACGCGAGCGGGCGAGCAGAGAACGGCGAATATCGCGATTGCGCCGCTGATGTCGCGGGAGTTTGTGGTGGTGGGGCGCATCCTCCTGGTGGATGACATCACGGAACGGGTGAGCCTGGAGGCGCAACTGTCGCAGGCGGACAAGCTGAGCTCGATTGGCCTGCTGGCAGCGGGCGTGGCGCATGAGATCAACACGCCGCTGGCGGTGATTTCGTCGTATGCGCAAATGCTGAGCAAGCAGATGCGCGGCGATGCGCGGCTGGGGCCGGTGCTCGAGAAGATCACGCAGCAGAGCTTCCGTGCGTCAGAGATTGCGAACGGGCTTTTGAATTTTTCACGAACGTCAACGACAGAGTTTCGCGAGACGGATCTGAACCAGGTGATTCGCGAGACGCTGTCGCTGGTGGAGCATCAGTTCAAGACGGCGAAGATCGAAGTGAATGCGGAGCTGGCGGCGGAGCTGCCGTCGATTCACGGGAATCCGGGCAAACTGCAGCAGGTGTTTCTGAATCTGCTGCTGAATGCGAAGGAGGCGATGCCGGGGGGCGGCACGCTGCGCATTGAGACGGCAGTGAACGGCCACGTAGAAGCGAGCATCTCCGATTCCGGGGCGGGCATTGCGCCGGAGCATCTGAAGCGGATCTACGATCCATTTTTTACGACGAAGACGATGCCCAAGCCGGGCGAGAGACGCGGCACGGGGCTGGGCCTGGCGGTATCGTACGGCATCATTCAGGAGCACGCAGGCAAGATTGAAGTTGAGAGCGCGGTCGGCGCCGGAACCACATTCCACCTTGAATTTCCCTTGATGAGGAAGTCTGTACATGCCTGAGCTTGATGAGCCGTTGAATCTTTCTGCCGCATCCCCGGGGGCGCTGGGATTTTCAAACAGCACGAGCATCCTGGTGATTGACGATGAGGCGGGGATTCGCGAATCGCTGGAAGTGCTGCTGACGCTGGAAGGCTATACGGTGAAGATGGCCAGCGACGGCGAGCAGGGTCTGCGGATTCTAGAACTGGAGAACTTTGATCTGGTGCTGCTGGACCTGGCGCTGCCGGGCCAGAGCGGACTGGAGCTGCTGCCGCAGATCAAGGAGCGGCAGCCGGAGACGCCGGTCATCATGATCACGGCGTACGGCACAGTGGACAACGTGGTGGAGGCAATCCGCGCGGGCGCTGAGAACTTTGTACAGAAGCCCTGGGACAACGAGAAGCTGATGGCCGATATTCGCTCGGCCGTGGCACGGCGACGGGCAGAAGAAGAAAATCTGCAACTGAAGCGGACACTGAAGCAGCGGTACAACTTCACGAACATCGTGGGCAAGAGCGACCTGATGCTGCGGGTGTTTGACCTGGTGGCGCAGGTGGCGCCGAGCCGGTCGACGGTGCTGATCCAGGGAGAGAGCGGGACGGGCAAGGAACTGATCGCGAAGGCGATTCATGCGAACTCGCCGCGCAAGGACAAGCCGTTTGTGCCGATCAATACGGGCGCAATGCCGTCGGAGCTGCTGGAGTCGACGCTCTTCGGGCATGTGAAGGGCGCGTTCACGTCGGCCATTGCTTCAAAGAAGGGCCTGTTTGAAGTGGCCAACGGGGGCACGCTGTTTCTGGATGAGATTGCCACGATGGGCATGGACACGCAGGCGAAGATTCTGCGCGTGCTGCAGGACCGGCGATTCATGCACCTGGGCGGGATTCAGGAGATCCAGGTGGATGTGCGCATTATTGCCGCGACGAATGTGGACCTGCGACAAGCGGTGCGCGACGGGCGCTTTCGCGAGGATCTGTTCTACCGGCTGAATGTCATCACGGTCGACCTGCCACCCCTGCGGGCGCGGCGCGAGGACATCCCTCTGCTGGCGCAACACTTTCTGGAGTTCTACGCGAAAGAAAATGGACTGCCGGAGCGGAGGCTCTCTGCCGACGCCATGCGCGCGCTGCTGGACTATGAGTGGCCGGGCAATGTGCGCGAGCTGGAGAACTCGATTGAACGCGGGGTGGTGCTGTCCTCAGGGCCTCTGATCGGATCGGACCTGCTGCCGGGACACATTACGGGCCGCAGCTTTCAGGATGCGCTGCTGGAGCACAATCCCGATGCGTCGCTGTTCGACATCATCGAGGACATTGAGCGGCGGATCATCGTGGAGAAGCTGGAGCGCTGCAACTGGAACCAGACGGAGGCTGCGGAGCAGTTCCGGGTTCCGCTTTCGACGCTCAATCAGAAGATCAAGCGGCTGAACATCGAGATCCGCAAGCGCGCACGGGAATAACAAAACGCCGCACGCAGCCATCGGAGGCCCAGAGGGCGCGGATGGTGCAGTGCGGCGTTTGTGTGTCTGCGCGTGAGCGCGTTAACGCTGGACCGTGACGGACACGGGCTGCGTGAGGCCGAAGACGACAATCGACTCGGAGCGAATTACGAGCGGCTTGTTGCCGGTGTAGGCTGCGCCAGCCGTGCCTGCGCCGCCGCCGATCAGGCCGCCGATGAGCGCGCCTTTGCCACCGCCGGCGAGTGCGCCGATGAGCGCGCCTGCTCCGGCGCCGCCTCCGATGAGCGCCGCGGAACGCTTGCCCTTCCCCTTTTCGCTCACGACATACTCCGTGGCGCTGACGGGACGGCCGCCAATCTGCTGCAGCTCAATCGCGAGTACGCCGGCACCCTTGAAACGGCCCTGATTCTTGGAGGAGACCACAGCGCCGGAGACCTGCGTTCCGCGCGGGAAGACGACGTCGCCCGTGGGCGTGGTGAGCGCGGATGTGAGCTCGCCGGTGAAGGGATCGCCCACGTTCGCGGCGCGGGAGTCGAGTGTCTCATTGATGCGCACGTTGATGTCCGTGCCGGGCGCAACGGTGAGCGTAACGGGCTGAGGCATGGGAGCTGGGGCCTGACCGCCAGGGCCACCACTTGCGTACTGGCCGGGACCGCCGGGAGCCCCGGGTGCGCCCGGGCCTCCGGGTGCGGCGCCGGGTGTGCCGGGCTGCGCTTCACTCTGTGTGGTCGCGTCGGGCGAGGAGGTCTTCTTGCAGCCCGCGAAGGAAGTGGCGAGCGCGAATGCCAGCGCGGTGGCAAGGACCGGGGCCGACTTAGGAGAAAAGATCTTCAGCATGGTGAGATTCCTCTTGGTTGAAGAGGAGCGCGCGTGTGCGCTCTCCGGGATGTCGCCGGCAACGAAGCAGATCTGCCGGCCGGGGATGTCAGATGAACGCAGCAGAAGCAAAGCCTGCATGCGGCGCTCTTGTCCCATCATCATACACTCAGGGTTTTTCCGGCGGCTACCGATTCCCAGCGAGCGAGAAACGTTCGTAATCCAGCAGGCGGGCGGAGCCAGACCTCGGCGCAGGAGGTGCGCCAGGCGCGACGCATGAGCACGCTGAGGTGAGGTCCGCGGGCCTGGTTGACGGCGAGGAAGGCGGCTTCGTCGGTGAGGTCGTCGCCGAGGTAGGTGATGGGTGCTTCTTCGCTTTCCTCTTCGATGATCTGACGGACGGCACCGCCTTTGTCGCGGCCGACGCGGAGTTCGAGGCCAGCGTCGAACTCGAGGATGGCAATGCCCTCGAGGTGCAAAAACGTCTCGAAGAGAGCGCGGGCGCGTTGTTCGATTTGCCTGGCGCGCGAAGGCGCGTGGCCGCGCCAATGGATGACGGCGGCGTTTGCCTTGTCTTCGAAGAGCCCGCCCAGAGCGTCGTTGCGCAGGCGTGCGCGGAGTTCGTCAAGACGGGCGCGCGTGGCGGGGAGTGCGTCCTGCAGGTGACGGCGGCCATCTGGGAAAAGACGCTCGGCGCCGTGAAGACCCCAGACCTCAATGGGCTGATCGAGAGCGAGCATGGGGGTGATTTCATGCGCGGGGCGGCCGGTGATGACCGCGATGCGCGTGTGGCCGCGGCGCTGGATGCGCTGCAACTGCTGGCGCACTCCAGCCCACGGGCGCGCCTGGAAGCGGTCGATGCGGGAGGCTGCAAGGGTTCCATCGTAGTCGAGCAAGAGCAGCGGACGATGGCGGGAGTGCGCAAGCTGATGGAAGAAGCGATCGAGCTTCGCGGCGGTCTCGGGGTTGTGTGTTTCCTTGTCTGTTCGGCCCTGGGTTTGCACGCTGGTTGGTGTCATCTGCTTTCTATGCCAGTTTACGTTGCGCTTCAACGGAGAGCAGGGACTCACTCTCAGGCGGGAGTGCAACGGCTGTGGTATCCGCTTCAAGGCGCACTTCGCGCAGGGCGCGCAGGACGCTTGCGGCCCAGCGGTAGATGTTGAATTCGAGAACCTGACGGCGCATGAGCTGCATGCGCTGGCGACGTTCGTCGCGGGTCATTTCAAGGCCGCGATGCATGGCATCGGCAACACCGGCAATGTCGTACGGGTTGACGAGGAGCGCGTCGCGGAGCTCGACGGATGCGCCGGTGAAGCGGCTGAGAATGAGCACGCCATCTTCATCGTCGCGCGTGGCGACGTACTCCTTGGCAACGAGGTTCATGCCGTCATGGAGCGAGGTGACGAGGCAGAGGTCTGCGATGCGGTACCAGCGGGCGACTTCCTGGTGGCTGCATTGACGCTCGATGAGGACGATGGGGCGCCAGTGCGCGGTCTGATAGCGCTGATTGATGCGTATGGTCATTTCTTCAACGCGGCGCTTGAAGTTCGCATAAGAGGGGATGCGCGTACGGCTGGGGGCGGCGATCTGCACGAGCGTGAGGCGTTCGCGATGCCATGGATGCTGTTCGAGAAGTTCTTCAAAGGCGAGCATGCGCTCTTCGATGCCCTTGGTGTAATCCATGCGATCGACGCCGAGAGCAATGGCCTCGACACGGACACCGTGTTCGGCGAGGAGTTGCTTGCGCAGTGCCGCGCGGACAGCTTCGGCTTCGGCGTCGTGCTGTTCATCCGCAATCACCCTGGGCGGGTCCTCAAAGGCAACGCTGATGGGGAACGGCCGCACGGCTGTGACGTGGCCATGGCGGCGCACGGTCATTTGCTCTCGACTGGTGCGCGCCTCAATGGTGCGGTCGACGGTGGCGAGAAAGTTGTTGCAGTGAAGCGGGATGTGGAAGCCGACGAGGTCCGCGCCGAGCAGACCGTCGAGGAGTTCCGCCTGCCAGGGGCAGATGCCGAAGGCTTCAGGGTTGGGCCAGGGGATGTGCCAGAAGATGGCGACGCGCGCGTCGGGGCGCGCGGCTTTGATGAGGCGCGGCAACAGAGCGAAATGATAGTCCTGCACGAAGACGATCGGGGTGGCGCAGTCTTTCATCTCCTCAAGGAGCGCGGCCGCGAAGCGCTCATTGACGCGCTGGTAGCAGGCCCAGTCGCCGGGGCGGAAGATGGGGCGCGTGTGCGCGATGTGGCAGAGCGGCCAGAGGCCTTCATTCGAAAAGCCGTCGTAGTAGTTGGACTCCTCTTCATTGGAGAGCCAGACGCGGCGCAATGTGTAGCGGGGATCTTCGGGCGGAACACGCAAGCGGTCGAACTCATCGACGGTTTCGGCGTCGGCGGTGCCGCTGCCGCTGGCGACCCAGACGCCATCGCACGCACGCAGGACGGGCTCGATGGCCGTGACAAGCCCGCTGGGGGGAACGTGACAGACGATCGCCTTGCCCTGTCGCATGTGGACGTACGGCTCGCGATTGGAGACGACGAAGATGCGGCTGTCGCCCGCGTTGTCGCGCATGTGTACGGCGAGACGCTCGGCAGTCCAGAGGCTTTCGCCTGCTTCGCGCAGGCGTGCTTCTGCCTCTGCAGCGGCGCGGGCATGGCGAAGACTCTCGGCCATGGTTTCCACTTCGCGCGCGAGAGGCGTGAAGAGACTGAGATCTTTTGCCGTTGCCTGCCCGGTGCGCACGGGGTGGCCGGTACGGGCGGTGCGGAGCCGCTCGACGAGGCGCGTCATGGGCTGCATGAGGAACCAGCGCACCATGGCGAAGGTGATGCCCGCGATGAGGACCACGAGAGCGAGGAAGCGCCAGAAGCTGCGTGTCCAGACGCCGTAGGCTTCACTGCGGATGTAGCTCGCATCGGTAATGAGGGCGAGTGCGCCGGTGAGCTGATTGCCATTGTGCAGAGGAAAGACTTCCTCAAGCCACTGGAGGTCGCCAGCGTGACTGAAGCTGCTGACGACGGCCCCCTTGCGGAGGGAACGATCGAGTGTTGCGCTGGAGAGAGCGCGCAGAAGGGCTACGTCGCCGGCGAAGGCGAGGACGCCGCCGTGCGGATCATAGACAACGACCTCCATGGCGGAGGTATCGCGTTTGGCCTGTGCGACAAGGTCCGTGAGGGAGGAGCTGTTGCTGGCGGCAAGCGCCTGCTCAATGGCAGGCTGAATACTGAGGCCCATCCATTGCGTGCGCCTGGCGAGTTCCTGGCGAAGGATGTGCTTGTGCGCGAGAACATCAAAATACGTGGAGGCAACTGAGACAAGTGTGACGCATGCAACGAGCGCAAGAATCAGGCGCAGACGGAACTTGTGCATGTGGTTCCTCCTTATCTAATCGTATGCCCAATTAGATGCGTTCCTGCGGCTGTGGACAGCATGCAAACGACACGAGAACGGCTAAGCTCCACGAATTGAGTGAGATAAAAATGATGTGAAGCACTCATTGCACAGAGGATCGCATGTCCAGCGCGCGTGAGATGGCCCTGTGGCTTTCAGCCGCGCAAAGGACGCCAGAGGGCCGCGGCATGCGCTATTCTGAGCAGGAGAGCTTTGTGCTCTCGATCCTGCAGGTGACGTCTCAGGCAAGGGAATGGCCATCGATCCGATTGAAAGCACGGCCAAGCGCATCGTCCTCACCATGCAGGACTATTCCCTGTTCGCGTACAACGCCTTTTTGAATCTCTTTCGTCCTCCGATTTACTGGACGGATTTTCTGATGCAGTCGGACATTATCGGCGTGGGATCGCTGTCGATTGTGGTGCTGTCGGGACTTTCGACGGGAGGCGTGCTGGCGTTGCAGTCGGCGGCAACGCTGTCCGCCTTTGGCGCGACGGCGGTGACGGGACAGTTTGTGAGTCTGACGATGATTCGCGAACTGGGGCCGGTGCTGACGGGCGTGATGGTCTCGGGCCGCAATGCTTCGTCGATGGCCAGCGAGCTTGGTTCGATGGTGGTGACCGAGCAGATCGACGCCATGCGCGCACTGGGCGTGGATCCGCTGCGCAAGCTGGTGACGCCGCGTATTTATGCGAGCATCCTGATGCTGTTTTTCCTGACGATTGTTGCCGATGCGTGCGGCATTATCGGCGGTGGACTGGTGACGGTCTTCATGAATCACCAGAATGGGCCGCAGTACTTCAACATGGCGTGGGAGCACCTGCGTTTCCCTGACATTGTGCAGGGGCTCGTGAAGCCGCTGTTCTTTGGCTACCTCCTCTCGTCGATTGGATGCTTTTACGGCATCCGCACGACGGGAGGCACGCAGGGTGTGGGACGGTCGACGATTCAGGCCGTGGTGAATGCGTCGGTCTTCATTATCTTCATTGATTTTCTGATCAGCCGGGTGATCCTCACGCTTTTTGCCGGGTGGATGTGACTGCCTCATTTGCACAGACCGCGCCGAGTGCTGCTTCTCATCCCGAAGCCGCCGCGGTACTGTGCTTCTGCGATGTGACGCTGAGCTTTGACGGTCCACCGGTGCTGGAGGATATCAGCTTTACCGTTGCGCCGGGCGAGACGCGCGTTGTGCTGGGGCCGGTGGGCGTGGGCAAGAGCGTGCTGCTGAAGCTGGCGAACGGACTGCTGCGGCCGAATGCAGGAACGATTCACCTCTTTGGGCAAGACATCTCGCGCATGCGCGAGGAGGATCTGTTTCCGCTGCGGACGCGGACAGGGATGGTCTTCCAGGAGGGCGCACTCTTTGACTCGCTGACGGTGCGCGACAATGTTGCGTATCAATTTATCCAGGATGAAGCAGCCGACGAGGAAATTGATGCACGCGTCCTGGAGGCGCTGCGATTCGTAGGAATGGAGGAGACGTTTCTGATGTTTCCAAGCAGCCTTTCCGGCGGCATGCGGCGCAGAGTGGCAATTGCCCGCGCGCTGATTCATCGGCCGGAGCTGTTGCTCTATGACTCGCCGACGGGCGGGCTGGACCCGGTGACGTCTACGACGATCATCGAGTTGATTGTGAAACAGCGCGATGTGTACCGCACACCATCTCTGCTGGTGACACAGCGCCTGCAGGATGCCTTCACGATGTGCACGCACCGGTTCGATTCCAATGTGAATGGCATGGTTCCGATGCCGGAAGGCGAGACAGATCCGAAGACGACATTTCTGATTCTGTCCGAAGGCCGGTTGATCTTTGATGGTTCCTTGAGTGAACTGGTGAAGAGCGAGAATCCCTTTGTGCGCGAGTTTCTGGAGTAGCCGCAGAGTGCGGAACATACAGACCGTACAGAGGAATGGGCGGGAACGAACGATGAGAGGGCGACGGCTGCTTGCGGGAATGGCATTGCTGGCGCTGTTGTGGCTGCCGCAACGAGCCCATCCGTATTCCCTGCTGACCCATGAACAAATGATCGACCTGACGTGGCAGAACTCGATTGTGCCGCTGCTCCTGAGCGAGTATCCCACGCTGACGCCGGCAGAGCTGGAAGAGGCGCGCGCCTATGCGTACGGCGGCTGCGTGATCCAGGACATTGGCTACTATCCGTTTGGCGACCCACGCTTCTCAAATCTGACGCACTATGTGCGCTCGGGTGATTTTGTCGTCAACCTCTTCCGCAATGCGCGTAATCCGAACGAACTGGCGTTTGCCGTGGGTGCACTTTCGCACTACGTGGGCGACTCTGTGGGACACTCAACGGCAACGAATCTGGCAGTGCCGCTGGACTTTCCGCGGCTGCGCAAGAAGTATGGCCTGGTGGTGAGCTATGCGGAGGGCCCACACCAGCATGTACAGACGGAATTTGGCTTTGACATCAATGAAGTGGCACACCACCGGATGGCGCCGATCAACTTTCTGCGCCAGGTTGGATTGCGCGTGCCGGTGCGGCAACTGGCGCTTGCCTACTATCAGACCTATGGATTGACGGAAGACTTCTCCGTCGTGAAGGGGCGGCGCTTCAACGTGCCCGGCTACCGGTTTGCGACGCGGACATTTATTCCGCGCGTGGCCTATGCGGTGACGATGCTGCACCGCAGGCGCGAACCCACGGAGCCGGATAATGCCGAGGTGCGGGAGCTGCAGAAAGAGATTGACAATGTTGCCGCGGAAAACCATTGGAGCGCGTATCGCGAGAAAGCAGGCTTTGAGACCTATGCGCTTGCGGGCCTGCTTGCCATTGTGCCGAGAGTGGGTCCGCTGAGGCTGGCCGCTGTGAAGGATCCGAGCTCCAGAACCGAGGAGGATTACATCCACAGCCTCACGTTGTCCCTGGCGGAGTTCCGGCACATGCTGGCAGAGTTTACGCCGCCGGATTCACGCAAGGCGACGCCCGGGCCGGATGCGCCGAAGGCATTCTCGCGGCGCATGCTGGCGCAGATGCTGGAGCGGCCGGACGCGGAAGAGGATGTGTTGCAGGGGTCGAACGATTCACGGCATCCGCTGCCGAATCGCGACCTGGACACGGGGTACCTGGTGCAGCCGGGCGGCTATCCGCTGACGGATGCGACCTATGCGGACCTGCTCCGGCGGCTGGCGCGGCGGCCTGCACAGCCGATTCCGCCGGGGATCAAAGAAAACATTGAAGCGTATTATGCGAACCCGGATGCGCCGATTACGACGAAGCGTGATCCGCAGCGGTGGGCGCAGGTGGAGGCGGACCTGCAGACACTGGCAACGATGCACACGAGCCGCGCGCCGGAGCCGTATCCAACCTACGCGGACGATCTTCAGGAAGACGAATAACCGGCGCTGCCGCGGAAGATCGTGCAGCGATCGTGTTTCCATCGCAAAGGCTGAAGTTGGTGATGTGCGCGGGCGCACTGGCTGGGGTATTGGCCTTTCTGCTAGGCTTGCAGGTTTGAGTTGTGGCTTGAAAAGAGGGATGCATCATGGCATTTAAATTTCAGGGCTTTGATTTTCTGAATCTGGACGCGACGTTTACAGAAGACGAGTTGCTTGTGCGCCGCACGACGCGAGAGTTTGTGGAAGACAACCTGATCCCGATCATCGAAGAGTGCTTTCGCACGGAACGGTTTCCGCGAGAACTGGTGCCGATGATGGGCGAGCTGGGCTTTTTTGGCGCGACCCTGGAAGGCTATGGCTGCGCAGGGATGTCGAATGTGGAGTATGGGCTGGTGATGCAGGAGCTGGAGCGCGGCGACTCGGGAGTGCGCAGCTTTGTGAGCGTGCAGTCGGCGCTGGTGATGTATCCCATCTACACCTTTGGCACGGAAGTGCAGAAGCAGCAATGGCTGCCGGCACTGGCTTCGGGCAAGAAGATTGGGTGCTTTGGACTGACGGAGCCGGGGTTTGGATCGAACCCTGGCGGCATGACGACCACGGCGCGCAAGGCGGGCGATGAGTATATCCTCAGTGGCGAGAAGATGTGGATCACGTCAGGCAATGTAGCCGATGTGGCGGTCATCTGGGCGAAGGTAGAAGACGAGGACAACCGCGTGCGCGGCTTTCTGGTGGAGACGGACCGGCCGGGATTTCGCGCGACGGAGGTGCATGGGAAGTGGAGCCTGCGCGCGTCCGTGACGAGCGGGCTCTCGCTTGAAGATGTGCGCGTGCCGGCGGCGAATCTGCTGCCTGGAACGGGTGGGCTGAAGAGCCCGCTGATGTGTCTGAACCAGGCGCGGTATGGGATCAGCTGGGGCGCGATTGGCGCGGCGATGGCCTGCTATGACACGGCGCTCCAGTATGCGCAGACGCGGAAGCAGTTTCACAATCAGCCGATCGCCAGTCACCAGTTGATTCAGGAGAAGCTGGTGTGGATGGCGAGCGAGATTGCGAAGGCGCAACTGCTGAGCCTGCAGGTGGGACGGCTGAAGGATGCGGGGACGGTGGGGCATCAGCACATCAGCATGGCGAAGCGGAACAACGTGTGGATGGCGCTGGAGTGCGCGCGGATGGCGCGGGACATTCTGGGCGCGAACGGGATCACGGAAGACTACCCGATCATGCGACACATGATGAACCTGGAAAGCGTGAAGACGTACGAGGGCACGCACGATATTCATGCGCTGGTCCTGGGGCAGCACCTGACTGGGCTGGCGGCGTACTGACGGCTACGGCACAAAGAGGCTGCGCGCGCTGGGATGCGTGAGCGCGGCCATGAGCGCGGCGACATCGCCGATGGCGGAGCCGAGCGCGGCGGGCAGCAGCTCACATGCGGCGGCGGCCTGCGGCAGGGCTTCCTGCGCGATGACCTGGCGCGCGGGGCCGAGGATGCGCTCGCCGAGCACCACACCAAGAGAACCGAAGGCGATGATCTGCGGATTGAGCGCGTCGATGAGGAGCGCGAGGCCGCGGCCCATCCACTTGCCCGCGACGGCGGCGACGGCGAGAGCGTCTGGGTCGTCGCGCAGCATGGCTTCAACGAGCGAGCGGATGGGGGCCTGAGCGGTCCAGCGCGTGGGGAACATTTCGGCGGCGAGTTCGACGAGGCCCGCGCCGGAGGCGAAGGATTCCCATGACCCGCGCTTGCCGAAGCCGGGCGGGCCATCTTCCGCGAGGCGCCAGTGGCCGACTTCGCCAGCGGTGTCCGTGGCGCCGCGGAGGATGCGGCCGTTGACGATGAAGCCGCCGCCGATGCCGGTGCCGAAGGTGAGGAAGATGAGGTGCTGGAGATGGGCGCGGCCTTTGCCGACGCCGTGATGGAATTCAGCGAGTGCGCCGGCGTTGCCGTCGTGCTCGACGAAGACGGGCAGGCCGGGAAAGGCGCGGGCGAGCTCGGCTTTGAGCGGGACGGCGTGCCAGCCGGGCAGATGCGGCGGATTGATGAGGAAGCCCTCCTCGATGCGGAGCGGGCCGCCGATGGAGACGCTGATGGCGCGGATGCTGCGGCGGGCGCGAGTGGCTTGCGCGATGAGTGCGCGGGCGTGTGCGATGAGTGTGGGGAAGGTCTGCGCGAAGGGCTGGGCGGCGCGGGTTTCAAAT
>JBAUTX010000173.1:0-3532 GCA_049582405.1 Occallatibacter sp.
CTCTCGCTACCCCTTGCGGCGGTGGCTCAGAGCGCACTGCCTGCGGGCACCCTCCTTCCCGTCAGCCTTGACACGAGCCTCAACAGCCGCAAGGCCCATCCTGGCCAACCCATCCAGGGGACCATCATGCAGAACATCCCCGGCACGTCGATCCGTCGGGGCGCAAAGGTGCTGGGTCAGGTGGTGCAGGTGACAGCCTCGCAGCACGGCCCCGCCAGAGTGGAAATGCGTTTTGACACCTTGAAGACACGCCAGCAGCGCATCCCCCTGCAGGTCAACCTTCGCGCACTGGCGTCTTTCCTTGAGGTCGAGGAAGCCGAGATTCCGGAAGAGAGCGCGAGCCGCGGCATCACGCCCGATACGGCCACCACCCGGCAGATTGGCGGGGAACAGGTCTACCGTGGCGGCGGTCCGGTTGCCTCCGGCGACACGGTGGTGGGCCATCCGGTGCCGTATGGAGTGCTGGTCACGCCCCGCGCGCAGCCCGGCATGCCCTGCCGCGGCAGCGTCGCCGGAAACAGACAACCTCAGGCGCTGTGGCTCTTCTCTTCCGATGCGTGCGGCGTTTACGGGTATGGGGAGCTGCACATCGCGGAGGCTGGACGCGACAATCCGGCCGGCGAGATCGTGCTGGCAACCGACAAGGGACGGTTGCTGCTGCGGAGCGGAACGGGACTGTTATTGCGGGTGCAGGGATCGCAGGACGGGAGGAGCCGCAGTCCCTCGTCGTGATGTCCGGTTCTGGCCGTGCTCAAAGCCGTGGGGCGGCCTGCATGCCAGTGGCGACAGCAGGTGGTGGAAGATTTGACACAAACGGCCGCTTTTGCGAGACTCAGAATTGCTGCCGGTCTGGTAAAGCATTGATGCCAGATGCGTGTCCCGTGCCGAAGTGGCGGAATTGGCAGACGCGCGTGGTTCAGGTCCACGTACTCGCAAGGGTGTGGGGGTTCGAGTCCCTTCTTCGGCACCAAATCATTTAGAATCAAGCGATTAAAGCGGATTGCGAAGTCCGCTTTGTTCTTTTCGGGGTCTGACTGGCAATTTCCGTCACGGGTCCTTGCTCCTTCCAGCCCATCTTGACTGCCCCTACCCAAAGAACGCAATGCGCCCTAAGCGCGCAGGTCATCGCGCCGCTTTCCTCTGAAACGATAGGGTTTCCTTCGCCTGCCCACTCGTGCGCGTGATTTGAATCACCGCCTGCAACCCGACAATCCGCCAGAATAGGGAGTTGAGCCGGGGTTGCTCAGATTGTGGGGCTGCATGGCGACTGCATCGAACAGCCACGCTGGAGGCGAACCCGAGGTTGTCTTCCATGTCCGATCGGTATCCAAGACCTATCAGACAGGCGATGTTGCTGTTACGGCCCTCCGCTCGATAGAACTCGATCTCGCGGCGGGCGAGTTCGTCGTCTTCCTGGGTCCCTCAGGCAGCGGAAAATCCACCCTCCTCAACATTCTTGGGGGACTCGATACGCCCACTTCAGGCGATGTGAGGTTCCGGGATCATTGGTTGTCTCAGGCCGACGATGCGGGGTTGACTCGCTTTCGACGGGAGCACGTGGGCTTTGTCTTCCAGTTCTATAACCTGATTCCCAGTCTCACCGCGCTTGAAAACGTTGCCCTGGTCACAGAGATTGCTGAGCGTCCGATGGACCCGCGCAAAGCATTGGAGCTTGTAGGACTCACGGAGCGCCTGCATCATTTTCCAGCGCAACTTTCGGGTGGCGAGCAGCAGCGTGTGGCCATTGCGCGCGCCATCGCTAAGAATCCCGACATCCTGCTTTGCGATGAGCCGACGGGCGCTCTGGATTTCCCGACTGCCAAGCTGGTGCTTGAGGTGCTGGCGCACATCAACAGCGATCTCCACACCCTGGTGGCGGTGATTACACACAATACCGCCATCGCGGCCATGGCTGACCGCGTCATCCGCCTGCGCAGCGGAGAAATCATCAAGGTCGAGAAGAATGCAACAAGGGCCCGGCCGGACGAACTGGTTTGGTGAGCGATGGCAACCCTGCACCGCAAACTCGCGCGCGATGTCTTCCACATGAGGGGCCAGGCCATCTCTATTGCGCTGGTGATCGCGTGCGGCGTTGCATCGTTCGTCACCATGCGGGCCATGTATCGCTCGCTGCTGCTGTCTCAGGCGGACTATTACGCGCAATACAACTTTGCGGATCTGTTTGCGGAGCTGAAGCGTGCTCCCGAATGGGTGGCGGACCGCGTGCGCGAGATCCCCGAAGTGGCGCGGGCAGAGTCCCGCATCGAGATGGATGTCACTCTTGATGTGCCAGGGTTGAATGAGCCCGCGGTGGGCAGGTTGATTTCGTACGATCCAGGAAAGAGCAAAGGGCTCAATGCGCTTTTCCTGCGCCAGGGCCGCACCTTTGCACCGGCGAGCAGCCATGAAGTGATTGCCAGTGAGGCCTTCGCAACGGCAAATCAGCTTGTGCCGGGCAGCAGCATTGAAGCCGTCATCAATGGCCGCTGGCAGCGACTGACCGTGGTGGGCATTGCGCTCTCTCCCGAGTACATTTACGAGATTCGAGGTGGCGGATCGCTCTTTCCCGACAACAAGCGATTTGGTGTGCTCTGGATGTCGCGCGATGCGCTGGAAGCGGCGCTGGATATGAAGGGCGCCTTCAATTCCATCACCGTCTCGCTGCAGCCACACGCCAGGGAAGACGATGTGCTTGCGCAGATGGACCGCATTCTGGACCGGTATGGCAGTCTCGGAGCCTACGGCCGTGCCGACCAGATTTCACACCGGTTTATCTCCGATGAGATTGCGCAGAACAGAATCAGCGCTACGATCATTCCAGCAATTTTCCTGGCCGTAGCGGCGCTCCTGGTGCATCTTTCCTTTACGCGTCTCGTTCACATGCAGCGCCCGGAGATCGCGGTGATCAAAGCATTCGGCTATTCGAACTGGCAAGTCGGCCTCCACTACGTGCAGTTCAGTCTTCTTGTGGCGTCGGTGGGCTACGTGCTCGGGTGTGTCGTCGGCTGGTACTTCGGAGTGCAGCTGGCCTCGCTGTACGCGGAGTTCTACCGCTTCCCCATCCTCACCTATAAGCCTGAGATTCAGATTTTTGTGTGGGCGGGCTTGATCACCGCGGCGACCGCCATTGCAGGCGCAACGGGCGCCGTGCTGCGCTCTGTCGCGCTTCCGCCGGCAGAGGCCATGCGCCCGGAGCGTCCGGCGGAGTTCCGGCCCAGGCTGATTGACAGGCTGCGCGTGCGGTGGATGACTCCCGCCCTGCGCATGACGCTGCGCAATCTTGAGCGCAGGCCCTTGCGAGCGCTGGCCTCTGCCTTCGCCATCTGCTGCGCCATCATGATTGTGGTGGTTGAGTTCGGCATGTTCGACGCCATGGATCGCATGATGGAACTGCAGTTTCGTGATGCGCAGCGCGAGGATATTGCGGTTACGCTGAACGAAGTGCACTCCGCGCGCACGCGTTTTGAGTTCGTCCGTCTGCCGGGCGTCATCCGTTCAGAGCCCTATCGAGCCGTGCCCGTGCGGCTGCGAT
>JBAUTX010000174.1:0-19010 GCA_049582405.1 Occallatibacter sp.
TCCAGATCCTCCTCGGCGGGCTGTCCCGCCACTTTCACGAGATAGGTCTTTTCCACGCCGGAGGCAGCCCGGGTCAGGCCATTGGCCAGTTCGCCGTCGTTGGTCACCACCAGCAGGCCTTCGCTCAGGTAGTCGAGGCGACCCACCGGGTATAGGCGCTCGCCCATCTTCGCGAAGAACTGCATCACCGTTGGCCGACCCTCGGGATCGCTTACCGTGGTGACGTAGCCCTTCGGCTTGTTGAGCATGAAATAACGCAACCGCTCGGCGCCCTGCAGCAGCTTGCCGTCGACGCGGATGTGGTCTCGCGCCGGATCGGCCTTGGTGCCCAGCGCAGTAACCACCTGGCCGTTGACCTGCACGCGGCCCTCGGTGATCAGCTCCTCGGCGTGGCGGCGACTGGCAATGCCGGCCTGCGCCAGAATCTTCTGCAGCCGCTCCAGACGTGGCGGAGGCCCGGAAGGGGTTGCCTCTTCCTCGATGTCGGCAGGCTCAACCTCGGCAGGTTCCGCCTCTGCCTGTTCGTGCATCTCCGGTTCGGCAGCTTCAGGATCCAGTTCCTCAGGTTCGTGTTCGTCAGTCATGGGACTGCGTCTCAGTTTCTGCCCCTTCGTCGGGCGCCGGTTCTGCCGGATGGCTTTCCGCTCCGGCTTCGGAGGTCGCCCCGGCCAGCTCGGCTGAGTCGGCGGACGGCTTCACTTCCCTCTCGGACGAATCCGGTGTGTCTTCGGCATCCTCAGGGGCGTCTTCGTCCAGCTCCAGACCCACGTCGGGCACATGCTCAAAGCCAGACTCTACCTCTTCGGTGACAGCGCCAGGCCCCTCATTGAGCTCCATCGCCGCCATCTTCTCAAACTCCTCCATCGAGGGCAGCTCGGCAAGATCCTTGAGGCCGAAGCGCAGCAGGAATTCCTTTGTGGTCTTGTAGAGGATGGGGCGGCCGATGACCTGCTTGCGGCCCGCCGTGCTGATCAGCTTGCGGCTGAGCAGCGAGCCCAGCACGCCTGCCGACTCCACACCGCGAATCTCGTTCACCTCGGGCGCGGTCACGGGCTGCTTGTAGGCAACCACGGCCAGTGTCTCCAGCGCGGGCAGGGAGAGCTTCATGGGCGGCTTGAGGCTCTTGATGAACAACCGCACGGCGTCGTGGCATTCGGGCTTGGTGGCCATGCGATAGCCGCCGGCAATCTCGCGCATCTCAATGCCGCGATCGTCCTGCGCGTAGCTGGCCATGATCTCGTCGAGGACCTGACGCAGAATCGCCTTCACATCGCGGTCGCGCTGGCGGGCCTCGCGCTTGGCTTCCGCTTCAGAATCGCCAGCTTCCGCCGGGAGATCGGCCCCTGGCCCTGTGGTCGCATCTGCATCGGGCGCGTTCTCCTCCGCTTCTGCCGCTTCTGCCTCTGGTTCTGCGACAGGCGCTGGCGCCGGTGCAGGTGCGGGGGCTCCGGCCTGGCTCTGTTCCAGCCCAAGGTACTCAAGCCCCTCAGCCAGCAGCGGTTGTGGCTCTGCAGCGGGAAGAGCCGCATCCCGTTCAGCCTTGTACGCCAGGGCTTCTGCGGCAAACAATGCGGCGAGCTGAGCCAGTGTAACGGGCTCCTCCGCGGCGTAGATGACAGCTTCAAGCTTTGCTTTCAGACTCATTCGGCAATTGGTACCTCGTTTATGGTACCGGATGCCGAGGACAGAGAACCGCACCGTGCCAGGAAAGGCTGTGCAAACTGCGGGAAAAACTGGCTGTTTTCTAAGCGATGAACCGGAAGATCCAGTAAAGCAACCCGGAGAGCAGCGCGGCGGCCGGCAAAGTAAACACCCAGCCCGCGGCGATATTGCGAATGGTGGAAAGCCGCAGCCCGCTGCCGTTCGCAGCCATGGTGCCGGCCACGCCGGAGCTGAGAATATGCGTCGTGGAAACCGGCAGGCCGAAGTTGTCCGCGGCAAAGATGGTGCCCATGGCGACCAGGCCCGCGGCGGCGCCCTGTGCGTAGGTCAGGTGTTCCTTGCCGATGCGCTCGCCCACTGTGATGACAATCCGCTTCCAGCCGACCATGGTGCCAAGGCCAAGCGCCAGCGCCACTGCGACCTTGACCCAGGTGGGGATGAACTTCGTCGACTTGTCGAGGCTTCCGCGATAGCTGCGGAGTGTGGATCGCTCGGAGGGCGTAAAGGCAGGCGCGTACGCCTTGTCCATCAGCCGCAGCGTCTCGCTGGCCACATACATCTCATTGCGCACGCGGGTCTGATCCTGCGCCGGAATGCCACGGACGCCGTTGTAGCGTGCAATCTCGCGGTCCAGGTCGAGCACAACCAACTTCAGATCCGCAACCGTATCGGGCGCGAGTTGCCGGGTGCGCACGTACTCTGCCAGTGCAGCGTGCGGATCGGCAGTTGGGGTGCCTGCAGCGCCAGCCTTGCGGTCGAGAATATGCTCCACCTGCGCGGAATTCGAGAGGAACTGCCGGATCTCCTCCGGGGTGAGCCCGTGGTTCAGGGCGTACGCCGCAGGCACCGTGCCGATCAGAATCAGCATGATGAGGCCCATGCCCTTCTGGCCGTCGTTGGATCCGTGGAAGAAGCTGACGCCCGTGCAGGTGAGCACCATGAGTGCGCGGATGGGCCACGGCGGCGGCTGATTGTCCTTGGGCGCTTCATAGAGCGCTGGATAGCGGAAGGTCCACTTGGAGAGCAGCACCAGCAGCCCCGCCAGCGTGAAACCGACAATGGGCGAAATCAGCAGAGCCTTCAGCACCTTGATGGCCTGATCCCAGTCCAGGCCCGAAGCGCCGCCGTGCGGGTTGAGCCACTGGTTCATGAGTCCCACGCCGATGATGGAGCCCACCAGGGTGTGCGAACTCGACGCCGGAAGCCCGAACCACCATGTGCCCAGGTTCCACAGAATGGCGGCGACGAGCAGGGCGAGAACCATGGAGAAACCCGCGCCAGAGCTGATCTTAAGGATGAGCTCGACCGGCAGAAGCGCGATGACCGCGTACGCCACGGCGCCGGTGGAGAGGAGCACGCCGGCGAGGTTGCAGATGCCGGACCACACGACGGCGAGACGCGGCTCCATGGAGTGCGTGTAGATGACCGTGGCGACCGCGTTGGCCGTGTCATGGAAGCCGTTCACGAATTCGAAGCCCAGCGCGATGGCCAGAGTGAACGCGAGCAGAATGAATGCCGAGTGCCCATCGATCTGCACCGGTGCAAGATCCCGCGCCACATGGATTGCGATGTAGCCAAGACTCACCGCAAGCGCCGCCAGGAACACAGCCAGCCCCACGCGGCTGGGCCGACGCGTCAGCTTGCGATCCAGCAGGGTTGCCGGCTCGGCAAGTACCTGAGTCGCCACCAGATCAGCCATGCTGCCGCCCCGCGCTGCTCAGCTGCCGGGCGCTGCATCGCGAGCCCGAAAAGGCCCCGGCTCGGATGGGAACACGAAAGATGCGGGATGGAAAGGCGGAGGAGCTGGAGAGAAAAATGCCCGGCGAGAGAGCTTGCATAAAACCCCGGCAACCGCAGGCTGAACGGCTCCTTGCACTGCAAAAGCAGGAGCTCATCCGCCGCACTGATTCTACACCCGTAAGGAGGGGCTGAGTCTGTGACAGGAATGCGAGCTGTGACGGGGCGCACAAAAAGAGGTGCAGATCGGCATGAGACTGCCAGAACGTGGCAAAGGCTCTGGACGCGCCCGCGCAGCAAGCTCCGCGCTTCAGCTCGGAAATCCTTAAATCTCTGAAAAGAAATCGGGGCGAGATCTTAGCGCCAGTCGTCGCGGAGATCGGCGAGCCTTTCGTCCATCACCTTGTCAAATCCGGCCTGCTTTTTGATGAAGATCTCGCTGAAGGCGCCGTCCTGCCGCAGCAGAATGGCCTGCAGGCGCACCAACTCGAGCAGCGCCAGGAACATGGCGACCAGCGCCCGCTCAGAGCGTGTGTGACTCAGCAGACGCCGCAGCGCCACGGGCTTGTCTTCCATGGTCAAACGCCGCGCAAGGAACTGAATCATCTGGCCCACGGTGACGGAATCGTCTTCCACGTTGAAGGTGGGCCGTTTGCGCGCGCGGTCCAGAATCTCGCGGAAGACACGCACCAGGTCGACGGTATCGGCGGCAATCTCCGGCTCAGTGGCAACGTCGCCTTTGAACTCGCGAAGGCCGGGGTTCGTCCACGTCGCCGCTTCGAGCATCTGCTTCTGCTGCAGCATTTGTGCGGCGTTCTTGAAGCGCTCGTGTTCGAGCAGCCGCTCCACCAGCTCGCGGCGAGGGTCTTCAGCCACTTCGCCCATGGCAGATTCGGTCCGCGGCAGCAGCATCTTGCTCTTGATATGAATCAGCAGGGACGCTGTGTAGATGAACTCGCCCGCCACATCCACGTCGCTCGCCTTGAGCTGATTTACATACGCCAGAAACTGCGCCGTGATCTTCGCAATCGGAATGTCGTAGATGTCGATGTCCTGCTTGCGGATCAGGTCGAGCAGCAGGTCGAGGGGGCCGTCATAGACCTGGCCCACGGTCACGGAAAATGGCGACTGCTCCGGATCTTCGGCCTGCTTCCTCTGCTTCGCGGCGGTCTTGGCCGGCTTATCCTCGGCCACGGGCGGGGACACCAGCACGAGCGGAGGCGCTTCAGCATGAGGCGCAGCTTCGTGCGCATCGGGAACGGAGGCGCTCTCTGCGGTTTCCTTTGCCGGATTGGTCTTTTCTTCAGTCACTGCGCTCTCTGGATGCAAGGCGTATCTCTGATTGCTAGCTTGCCGCGCCCGTCAGCGTCAACTGCATGGCCGTGTGCACTTCCTGCATGGTATGCTCGGCCCGCTTGCGCGCGCGCGCCGAACCCGCGTGCAGAATCTCCGCCACCTGCGGCTCGGTGAAGCTGGCGCGCCGCTCCTGAATTGGATTCAGGATCTGCACGAGGCCATCCGCTGCCCAGCCCTTGCACTCGATGCAGCCAATGCCCGCCGAGCGGCAACCCTCGTAAACCTTCGCCAGCGTCTCGGGCGTCGAAAACACTTTATGCAGATCGCCCACGGGACACTTGTCGGGGTCGCCCTTGTCCGTGCGGCGAATGCGCGCCGGGTCCGTGACCATCGTCTTGAGCTTCTGCCGCACCACCGTCTCGGGGTCGGTCATCTGAATCGTGTTGCCGTAGCTCTTCGACATCTTGCGGCCGTCGGTGCCGGGCAGCTTGGGCGACGGCGTCAGCAGCACCTTCGGCTCGGGCAGCACCTCGCCATCCCCCAGCTTGTAGAACTGGTTGAACCGCCGCGCAATCTCGCGCGTCAGTTCCACGTGCGCCTGCTGGTCCTGTCCCACGGGCACAAACTGCGGCTGATAGAGCAGGATGTCCGACGCCATCAGCACCGGATAACCGAGGAATCCATACGTCGTCAGATCTTTGTGGGCCAGATTTTCGATCATCTCCTTGTAGCTGGGCACGCGCTCCAGCCAGCCGAGCGGCGTAATCATGCCCAGCAGAAGCGGCAGCTCGTAGTGCTGCTTCACCTGGCTCTGCACAAAGATCGTGGACCTCTCCGGGTCGAGGCCCGCACCGAGAAAATCCAGCGCCACTTCCAGCGTGTTCGGCGCAATGGCCGAAGTGTCTGCATAGTCCGTCGTGAGCGCGTGCAGGTCGGCGATGAAGAAGTAGCACTCATACGTGTCCTGCAGCTTCACCCAGTTGGCCAGCGCGCCCATGTAGTTGCCAAGGTGCAGCTTGCCGGTGGGGCGCATCCCGCTTAAAACGCGCGGACGAGAAAATGAAGTCGATGGATTGGGCATGGTCCGTATCAGTTCCGGGGTAGTGCAAACAAGAATGCAGCCGCTGGGACTGGGCAGTTGCGATGAGCGGCTCTGTTCATTGTAGCGGGGCGAAGCCGGAGGCGCAGCGGCGCTTACATGTGCGAAAGGCCAAAGTAGACCACGGCCAGGGCCGGCCCCAGCAGCAACCGGAGAATAAAGCCGCCGAAGAAGATCATCAGGATCCAGCTCAGCCAGCCACCGAGACGGTCATAGTATTGCAGAGCGCTATACGGCAGCATGTTGCGCAATAGATGGCTGCCGTCGAGCGGCGGAATGGGCAGCAGGTTAAAGAAGAACAGGGACAAGTTGATGAGGATGGCAAGATGGGCCAGCAGCACCACGGCCTGCAATCCTGAAGGCACACCAAGGCTGAGCATGCCGCTCATGGAAGCCAGCACCAGCATCCGCCCACCCGGCACCGCCAGACAGATGACGGCCAGCACCAGAAACGCCGCAATGACCAGGATGAGGTTCGAAACGGGCCCGGCAAGAGTGACCAGGTTCTCATCCCGGACAATCTTCCGGAAGTTGCGCGAAATCACGGGCGTAGGCTTGGCCCAGCCCACCAGCATGCCGCCAATGCCCAGCCCGAAGAGCGGGCCAAAGATCATCAGCGCGGGAAAGAGCAGCGTTCCGACAGGATCCACGTGATACGACGGATTCAGCGTGACGCGGCCCTGCAGGCGCGCCGTGTGGTCGCCCAGCCGGGACGCTGTCCACGCATGGGCGCACTCATGAAAGCTGAGCGAAAAGATGAGGAGAACGAACTCGAACAGGGCAATGATGAACGCGATCGGCTGCAAAGACAAACTCCCGTGAACTGAGGCCCGAAAAGCTCAGAGTAGCACGGGAGCAGCAGGCTTCCACCGCACCCTGGAGTTGCGCCCTAGATGCGGTCCGCGGGGAACGTGCCCACGACACCGTCCGGCGGCACATCCTGGCCCGCGAGGACGATCGCGTGGCTGGCAACACGTGCGCGGTCGCCGATGGTCGTAGGATGCAGCGTCACATGGTCAAAATCACCCTGCGCATAGCTATGAGAAAACACACGCGAAAACGACCCAATCAGCGCACCCCTGCCGATGGTGATGCCGCCGCGGTCGTTCAGCATGGCCCCTTTGCGAATGATCGCGCCGTCGCCCACCGACAGATTGTAGCCATAGGTCAGATCGACGCCGGGATGAATCTTGACGCCAGCACCCATGTACTTGAAGATGTGCCGCCCCAGCATGCAGCGCACACGGACCCCGAGCCAGAGATTCAATCCGATGGGCGAGCGGTCAAACATCTGCCAGAACCAGAGCAGCGGCTTGCGCACCGCAAACAGCTCCTGGTCCACTTCGCCATAATGCTCGGCTTCCAGGGTCACATTTTCCGGGTCGAGCGAAAGGCTGAGCACGTCGCCCGGCAGTTCCGTGGACAGCGTGACGGCGCGCCTGCCTTCATAGGGACGGCCCAGATAGACCTGGTAGAGCTGGTCGCGCACAATCTCCGAACGGCGCTGGGGCGACCGGTGCTTTGTGAACTCCTCGTCGAGGAAGCGAACCCACCGGCGGTAGATCTCCTCTGCCTCAGGCCGGGGACGAGGCGCCTGGTTCTGCGTCTGCGCGGAAGTCGATGTGCCTGCCATATGCTTTGCACAATAAACCAACCGGGGCGCATGCGGCGAGTGCACCGCCAGGAACAACCTGCGGCTCGCCGCGCTATCCTAGACATTCCGGCGCACAATCAGAAGTCCGGTGCGCCCAAGAGAGAGCGCACCGCACATGCCCGAAGAGAACACGCCCACGCCTGCAAAGCCCGCCGCGCCTGTCGCCACCATTGCCACTCTAGGCCATCATGAAGGCCAGTCCGTCACGCTGCGCGGCTGGCTCTACAACCTGCGCGAAAGCGGCAAGCTGCTGTTCCCTATCTTTCGCGATGGAACGGGCACCGTGCAGGGCGTGGCCCACGTCAAGAGCGTCTCGCCTGAAGCCTTCGACGCACTCAAGAGCCTCACGCAGGAGTCCTCGGTCATCGTCACCGGCAAGGTCCGCGCCGACAAGCGCGCCCCCGGCGGCTATGAGCTCGACGTCGAAGATCTGCAGGTGGTTCAGCGCGTCCCGGAGTCGGATCCCTATCCCATCTCGCTCAAAGAGCACGGCGTCGATTTCCTGATGGAGCATCGCCACCTCTGGGTGCGCTCGCCGCGTCAGTCGGCCATCCTGCGCATTCGGGCTGAAATCATGCGCGCCGCAGCCGAGTATTTTGACACGAATGGATTCATCCGCACCGATCCTCCTATCCTGACGCCCGCTGCCTGCGAAGGCACATCGACACTCTTCCCGGTCGACTACTTCGGCGATCCCGCATTCCTCACCCAGAGCGGTCAGCTCTACATCGAGTCCACAGCGCTCGCGCTGGGCAAGGTGTACAGCTTCGGGCCAACATTCCGCGCCGAGAAATCGAAAACGCGACGCCACCTCACCGAGTTCTGGATGATCGAGCCCGAGGTCGCCTACTGCGATCTGGACTGCCTGCTCGAGCTCGCCGAGAACTTCCTCTCGCACATTGTGCAGAGCGTTCTGAAGAACCGCGCCGCCGAGTTGCAGGTCATCGGCCGCGACGTCACCAAGCTGCAGAGCATCCTGCCGCCTTTTCCGCGCCTGCGCTATGACGAAGCCGTAGCCATGCTCAACGAAGCACACAGGAAAGGCGAGCTCGAAAATGCATTCGAATATGGCAACGACTTCGGCTCGCCCGACGAGACGTGGCTCAGCTCGCAGTTTGACCGGCCCGTCATGGTTCACCGGTACCCCGCCGACGTGAAGGCCTTCTACATGGAGCCGGACCCGAAGGACGCGCGCTTCGCGCTCTGCGTGGACGTGCTTGCGCCGGAGGGCTACGGGGAAGTGATCGGCGGATCGCAGCGTGTATCAAGCTACGAGCTGCTGAAGAGCCGCATCGAGCACCACCAGCTTCCTCTTGAAGCCTTCCAATGGTATCTCGACCTGCGCCGCTACGGTTCGGTCCCTCACGCCGGTTTCGGCATGGGCATTGAACGCGTGGTGGCCTGGGTTTGCGCGCTCGACCACGTGCGCGAAACCATTCCCTTCGCTCGCACGCTGCATCGCATCTATCCCTGATTTTTCCGCATCCTGCACAGGAACAAGAACGCGGCAGCCTGGGCTGCCGCGTTCTTTGCTTTGCGCGCTTGCGCGTTAGAAGGTGAACCGAACCGCCATCTGGATCTGGCGAATGTTGTAGGCGAAGTTGCTGTTATTCGTCGTCGTCACCTTGCTAAATGGCGTGGCCGTATAGGGAATGAAGTTGTTTACGTGGTTGGTTGTGTCTTCCGAGACAGTGTAGGCAGAGGTGCCCACGCTGGTCACGTTCTGGTGGTTGGTCAGGTTAAAGGCTTCCGCCAGAAACTCCAGATTGTAGTGCTCGCGGATCTCGATCTTTTTGGATGCGCGCAGATCGATGAACCAGGTCTTCGGCTGCTGGAAGGCATTGCGGTTATAGAGTGGAATGCGATTCGCCACGCCAGCGCCTGAGCCATTGAATGAGCTGGTGTTGATG
The DNA here is from genome assembly GCA_049582405.1 of Occallatibacter sp. GTDB lineage: Bacteria > Acidobacteriota > Terriglobia > Terriglobales > Acidobacteriaceae > Telmatobacter. The sequence continues at coordinate 9,359 of JBAUTX010000174.1, forward strand.
ATCGAAGCCTGCGTTGCCTGACCCGGCGTGAGGTAGAGCTTCGACGAGGACCCGCTGACCCCGACAGAGTACGGCAGGCCGCTCTGCGTCTGGAAATCCGGCGCAAGTTCAAAGTCGTTCACCAGGTAGCCGAGTGGCCCGTTCACATGCCACGGAGACTGCGCCACGCTGTAGAAGATGAACCGGTACGGCACGTTCTGGTTGGAGTTGCCGTAATCGTACTTGATGTTCGATGGGTCGAACATGGCGGTTGCGCTTGCGCCCGTCGTGTTGTTCTGGCCATAGTCCAGAGCGTGCGACCAGGTGAAGTTGGTATTGAAGGAAACATGGTTCGACAGGTGATGTGCGTACTGCGCCACCAGCGCCTCGTAGTTCGAAGTCACGCCGCTGAAGATGTCCGTAATCGAACTGAAGTTCGGATTCGGCCGGTGATTCGGATTGGCCGCATCGTAGAAATACACGTTTGTTGAAAAGGTAGTGCCGTTCGCCAGCGGGCCCGCACCGTTCGGATCTTTGACCGTGAAGCTCACCGGCGTTGGCGCAGGCAGGTTCGTATCCCTGAAGGTCGGCAGGCGACGTCCCCATGACCCGAGCCACGAGAGGCTGAACACATCGTTCCTGCTGACCTGCTGCTCCAGGGTAAGGTCGGCCATGGGAACCTCAGGAAGCTTGAAGTTCCTGTCGATGTAATACGCCGTGGCGTTGCCGCTGGAACCGGTCAGGCAGGTTCCATACGAAGCGGCGGGGATGATTTGCGGGAAGAGGGGCGCGCAAGTCGCAGTCGGAATCAGCGTGGGATTCACCTGGCCCGCGGATACGCCCGTGCCAATCAGCGCCTGATAGAGCGTGGAGTTGATGGCGCGAGCATAGAACATGCCCCAGCCGCCGCGCAGAATCGTCTTTCCATTTCCATACACGTCGAAAGCAAAGCCGACGCGCGGAGCCAGATTCAACTTGTGGTCCGGAAGCGACGCAGTTTGCGGCAGAAGCGAATTCGGAAGCTGCTGGTCCGGGTACTGCTCGTACTCCCACCGCAGGCCCATTGTCAGGCTCAGCCGTGGGTTGAACTTCCACTCATCCTGCGCAAAGAGCGCGTAGTCGCCGGTTGTGAATTCCAGACCAGGCGCACCCACGCCCTGGTTGAAGTACGTGTAGTTCTTCGCCGTCTTGCCCGCTACGGGATTCAGCGAAAGATACAGGTCAGAGAAGTAGTTGCCCAGTGGCGTGTTTCCGCTGTAGCTGAAACCGCCGTACTGGTTGTAGAGATTTGAAATCAGATCGTTGGTATGCAGATAGTCCTCGCCAAACTTGAAGGTGTGGTTCCCGCGCACCCACACCACCGTGTCTGCAATCTGCCAGCGGCGCTCGTCCGGCAGGGCTGCGCGGTTCAGGAACTGCGGCGTACCGAACTGGAAAAAGCCGCTGAGGTACACATTCGGCGGCAGACCCTGCGGATTGGCATATCCGGTAGGCGTGTTGACGAGGTTGTTCTGCTCGTAACCCGTGGGCGTCTGATTGAATTCAAACTCGAAGTCGCGCCCATACATGTAGCGCACTTCATTGCTGACGGAGTTCGTGAAAAAGCTATCGAGCTTGCCCACGATCCAGTTGTCGCGCACATAGTCGTTGCCGAAGCTCGACATGCCGTACGCAACCGCGGGGCTCGTCTGAATACCCGCAGGCGAACTCCAGCGCATCTGGTTGCCCTCAACCGACACGTGGTTCTTCTGGTTGACCTGCCAGTCCACCTTGGGGAAGTAGATCACCTGCTCGCCAATGCGTGGCGCCGTGCCCAGCATGGAGGTCAGCCCAACGATTCCGCTCGCATAATCGTTCGCGGCATCCGTATAGGACAGGCCCGTATTCTTTGCCAGTTGGCAGACCTGCGAGTCCTGATAATTCGGAGCCGCCGAGCCGGAGGTCACCCCGCAGGTCTTGCCCGTGGGCAGCGTGGAATCGGCAGGCGTGTAGAAGTTGGCGTTCGCACTGGTTCCGGCAATGGTCGCCGCTGCCGGGAAGTCATGATAGAAGCGATCCACCGCGATGAAGAAGAAGAGCCTGTCTTTCAGGATGGGACCACCCAGTGTGAAGCCGTACTGACGGCGCAGGTCAGTCGGCTTGAAGGACTGCACCTCGTACGTGATCGGGTTTGACGAAACCTGCACCGGATGCGTGACGTAGGAGTTCTGGGCCGCCCATGCGCTGTCGCGGTCATAGTAGTAGCCCTCGCCGTGAAACTGGTTGGTGCCGCTCTTGGTCACCGAGTTCACAATGCCACCCGCGGACCGCCCGTACTCAACCGAATAGTTCGACGTGTTGACCTGGAACTCCTGCACCGCAGCCTTGATGGTCGAATAGCCTGCGCGGGTACGGCCGCGCTCTTCTGAGAAGAACGCCTGGTTGTCGTCCGTGCCGTCGATGGTCACATTGTTCAGCAGCGTACTTTGTCCGCGAAAGCTGAGCAGGCCGTAACCATTCGAGTCGTTCACCACGCCCGGCGTCAGCAGCGCGAAGGCGGACCAGCGATAGTTGTTCTCAGGCAGAGACTGCAGGGCCAACTGCGGCACTACGCCGGCGAAGTCCGGCGAGGTGGTGTTCACCAGCGGCGCTTCGCCCGTCACTTCCACCGTCTGGGACGATCCGCCCACGGTCAGCCGGGCCTGCACATCCGTCAGCACGCCCACCTGCACCGTCACATTCACCGCGCGATACTCATTGAAACCCTCAGCCTTGATCGATACGTTGTAGGCCCCTGGCTGCAGATGGAGAACGCGGAAATAGCCTGAAGCATCCGTCGCCGCAGTCTGCTCGGCATTGGTTCCCACATTGTGAACGGTGATATTTGCGTTCGCGACCACAGCTCCCGTGCTGTCCAGGACTGTGCCGCCGATGGCGCCATCGACCGCGGTCTGTGCGAAGGTGATGGTTGCGCTCCAGGGAAGAAGCAAGAATAAAGCGAAGCACAGAATTGGAAATCGATTGAGAAAATGATGAGTTCGCATATTGGCTCTCCTAAAGTCTTGCATCGTGCTTTGTGTGACTTCTTTGAGATTCCGGGTCCGTCACTTCAACAGCATGGAAACTGGGCCGACGAGCGACATTATCCAACTCCGGGACCGTTCAGAAATGTGATTCTGCGCACGACAACAAAATCCTCTGTGGAATTCTGGTTCGCATTCAGCATCCCAGATCTCCGTGAAAAGACTGTGAACCGGAAGCCCGGCTGACTCCATCGTGCATGCGCGGAACCGGCATTGCTCTGCGTGGCGTCACAGCATGCCGAGAGCAGTCTGGGTTATCTAAGGGATAACGCTCGATTCCAATGAGGTGCAGGAATGACATGGACCGCCGAAGCCGTGGATGCATTGAAACAAGCCCCCGCAGTGAAAGGCATCCTGCCGGCCATTCACCAGCGCTGGAGCCCGCGCGCCTTCGATGACCGTGACGTGGGTCCCGCCGATCTGGCCCGGCTGTTTGAAGCCGCGCGCTGGGCGCCATCTGCTTACAACGAGCAGCCGTGGCGCTTTCTGGTGGCTCGCCGTGGCTCCAGCACGCATGGCAGGATCGTTTCAGCCCTGATCCCCTTCAACCAGCTCTGGGCATCGAATGCGCCGTTGCTGATCCTCAGCGTGGCCAAGTCCCGCTTCAGCCATGACAACTCCGTGAACGATTACGCGCTGTATGATCTTGGCGCCGCCACAGCGCTGCTCGTGGTGCAGGCAGCGGAGTTTGGACTCGTCGCGCACCAGATGGGTGCCTTCGACCATGCAGCCGTACGCGAGACACTGGGCATACCAGCGGAGTATCTGATTGGCGCAGTGATTGCATTGGGCTATCTGGGGGAACCCTCCAGGTTGCCTGATGAGAAATTGATTGCACAAGAGACAACACCGCGTACGCGCAAGCCGCTCGACGCATTCGTCTTCTCCACCTGGGGCCGCTCCGCCGGGCTCGGCTGAAGGTTCGACCCCAAAGCGGCGCGATAGAGTGATGTCTGGAGGATTCATTCTTGGCCCGCACACGTGCGCCGCGACGGCAATCGCCTTCCCGCAGACCCGGCCCTCGGCACGCCTCCTCGCGGCGTACCACCGCAAACTGGCGCCGTCGCGGACTCCTGTTCGTCATCGCTTTGGGATTCGGCCTCGTGACCTGGGCCCTGCTCGCCCGGCATTTTGCGCCCGCCTCCAACAACGCGCGCACGCGCTTTGACGCGATCGTTGTCCTCGGAACGCGGGCGGATAGCGACGGCGACCCCACGCCACGCCAGTTGGCGCGCGTGACCGAGGGCGTTGCCGAATACGAGCGAGGCGTGGCCCCGCGCATCATCTTTTCCGGCGGCGCGGTCGCCAACCGGTTTGTTGAAGCGCAGGTGATGGCGCAGGCGGCCGAAGCCCAGGGCATCCCCGCATCCGCCATCCTCGAAGAGACGCAGGCCAACGATACGATCCGCAATGCCTGCTACGTCACGCGCATCCTGCACGCTCACGGCTGGAACTCCGCGGAGATCGTCTCCAGCCCCAGCCAGCTGCCGCGAGCGGCCATGATCTTCGGCCACTACCCCATCCAGTGGCGCACGCATGCGGCACCGCCCATGGAGCCGGAATCATCCACCGATCACATGGCGGCCGCCGGCCTTGAAACCCTGAAGACCCTCTACTATCTGCTCTACTCCAGTTGGGCGGAGCGCTGCATCGCCTAGCTCCAGGACTTTCTGCTGGTTGATCGCACTGGAAGCTGCGTTGTCCGGCCTCGGCCCCGTCCTGTAAGCTGATGAGGATGCATCTTTCCGTACGTATTCCCTCAGCCTTTGCCGCTGTCGCCCTCGTTCTGTGCGTCCTCCCGGGCGCCGGAGCCCAGTCTTCTTCCAGCAGCACGACGCAGCGAGCCGTCGGCAGCAGCTCCGAGCAGCAAACCACCGGCACGGGCACTTACATCGTGATTGATCCGCTGGCCAAGGTACGCTACGACAACCGGTACGACCTTTCGCTGGGCATGGCCTACGACCACATGAAGGCCGGCCCCAACCTGCTGTCCGGTGCGAATCTGGGCGGCCTGGACCTTGAAGGCTCCTACTGGCTCACCAAGCGCTGGGGTGCGGAGGGTACTGTTCGTTACTACCTCGGAACCAGCGGCGCCGCTCCGAATGCCTATGCGATTGAAGGTCCCTTTGTGAGCGAAATCTTCTATGGGGCCGGGCCCGAATGGCTGGGACCGCACAACAAGCACGGCGACATCATCGCGCACGCGATGTTCGGCGGAGTGTACGGCAACTTCGAGCAGAATCTGCGCGGGCAGCCTCCCTCGGTGGTTGGCTTCTACCCGGACCAGAACGCCTTCGCAGGCATCATTGGCGGCCACATGGACCTGAACCGCAACGAGCATTGGGTCTTCCGCATAACGCCGGACGCCGTACTCACTCGCTACAGCATTAACTACGGCGACCGCGGCACCTACAACGATGTGAACTTCGCGATCTCCGTCGGCGTTTCCTACAAATTCACAAAAAAGAAGAGATAGAGCTTCTCTCAGGCCTCCGCGCCTGAGAAGCTCCATCCCAGCCGAAGTCTGTGCCGCGCACGTTGCGCATTCAGCCTTCGGCTTTTTTGCGCGCACTCAACACAGATGACCCACCCCCTCTCTCGATGAGGGGCGAGTCTTTGCGCTCCTGTGGTATTCTCGCCCGTTCAGTGATGGCGGTGGGAAAGTGTCACTGAAGAAAATCCTGTACCGGATAGCGACACCAGGTCGGCAAAGGATCGCGACGCCGGGCAGGGAACCCACACGAGGCAGCGACAGATGGAAATGAGGGATACCCTTGGAGTTCTACTGGCGGGGGGGGCCGGCGAGCGGCTCTTTCCGCTTACCCGCGATCGCGCCAAGCCAGCCGTCCCCTTCGGCGGCCACTATCGAATCATCGACGTCACGCTCTCCAACTGCATCAACTCCGGACTGCGCAAGGTCTACGTGATGACGCAGTACAAAGCCCTTTCCCTCAACCGGCACATCCGCGAGGGATGGACCAGTGTTGTGGCCACTGAGCTGGGTGAGTTCTTTGAGATGCTGCCGCCCATGCAGCGCACCGGCGCCAACTGGTACATGGGCACCGCGGATGCGGTCTACCAGAACATCTATTCCATCGGCAGCGAGCAGCCCACGTACATCATCATTCTCTCCGGCGACCACATCTACAAGATGAACTACAGCCGCATGCTGGACCACCACAAGGAGACCGGGGCGGAAATCACGCTGGCGACGCTCCCCATTTCCCCCGACGAGGTGTCGCGCTTCGGCGTGGTCGAGGTTGCCCAGTCCGGCGAAGTGCAGGGATTCCAGGAGAAGCCGGCAACCACCAGCTTCCGTTCCCCCTTCAACCCGAATGCCGTGGATGCCTCGATGGGCATTTACATCTTCAACACCGACGTGCTGCTGAAGGCCCTCATCGCAGACGCCGAAGATCCCGATTCGAAACACGACTTCGGCCACAACATTCTGCCGAATCTGCTGGGCAAGAAGAAGATGGTCGCCTACAGCTTTGTCGACGAGAACAAGCAGGAAGCGCTTTACTGGCGCGACGTGGGCACGCTGGACTCCTACTACGAGGCGAACATGGACCTGTGCTCCGTTTCGCCGGTCTTCAACCTGTATGACAATAGCTGGCCCATCCGCACGCGCGTGCGCCAGTATCCACCCGCCAAGTTCGTTTTCGGAGAGCCGGGCCGCACGGGCATGGCTGTCAATTCGGTCATCACCTCCGGCGCCATCATCTCCGGCGCCTCGATATCGAACTCCGTGCTCTCGCAGGATGTGCGCGTCAATTCCTACTCCGATGTCGACGCGAGCATCATCTTTTCGCATGTCAACATCGGCCGCCACTGTCGCATCCGCCGCGCCATCATTGACCGCGACGTGCATATTCCTGAGGGCACGGTCATCGGGTATGATCCGGTGGAGGACAAGCGCCGCTACTTCGTCACGCCATCGGGCCTCACCATCGTCACGCGCGATGCTTCCCTCTTTGAAAATCCCGTCGATCCGGACTTCATGGAGCGCTACTGACAACACGACATGGGGCGTCTTCTCCGGCGCCCCGCTACACTTCCCGCACCGCATCTCCTGTCTTCCGTGGCCGCAGCTCGCTTCCCTTCACGGCAAATAGACCCACCACCAGATAACAGAACAACACCACCCCCATCGCGCGTGCCATGCTGTGCGTCGCCTGGAAAACCCATCCCATGACCGGCGTAAACACGGCCCCGCCGATAATCGCCATCACCAGCAGCGATGCCCCCGCCTTCGTGTTACGGCCCAGGCCATGCAGGCCCAGTGCAAAGATGGTGGGGAACATCAGCGACATGAAGAAGCTGGTCAGAAAGATCGACCACATTCCCACCCAGCCAGGCAGCAGAACAGCAAGCGTGACCAGCACGAGATTGATCGCGGCAAAGAGCCCCATCAAGCGGTTTGCCCGCACGCGCTTCATCCAGTGGCTTGAGCCGAAGCGGCCCACGCCAAAGCCCGCCAGCGTGCCCGTGAGCAGATAGCCCGCCGTCTTCTCCGGCAGGTGCGTATAGTCCTGCACATACTGGATGAAATAGCTCCACGTACCCACCTGCGCGCCCACGTAGCAGAACTGCGCGAAGACAGCGAAGAGAAAATGCGGATAGCGCAGCAGCTCGCCATAGCTTCCTCGCGGCTCGTTTGTCCCCCGCTCTTGCGGACCGGCGATGGCCGGAAACGGGGTGCGCACGATGAAGAGCGCCCACACAAGCACCACTGCACCCAGGACAAGATAGGGTGCAATCACGCGCATCGTCTCATGCTGCAGATAGGCGTCATAGGTGCCAGCCAGCTTCATCTGCGCAATCTGCGGCGCCCCCAGCTCTACGCCGGAAAAAATAAACAGCGTCCCGATCAGCACGCCGGAGATCGCGCCCAGCGGATTGAATGCCTGCGAGAAATTCAGCCTCCGCACCGCACTCTCGGGCGCACCGAGTTGGGCGATCAGAGGATTCGCGCCCGTCTCCAGAAAGCCCAGTCCGCTCGCAATCACAAACAGGGCAAACAGGAACATCCCGTAGCTCCGCTCCAGCGCGGCGGGAAGAAAACACATCGTGCCAACGCTGTAGAGCAGCAGGCCCGTCACCAGGCCCGTCTTGTAGCCGAACCGGCGCATCACCATGGCGGCGGGAATCGAAAACAGAAAATAGCCCGTGTAAAACGCAGACTGCACGAGCCCCGCCTGCAGGCGCGTAATCTCAAACGACTTCATGAACTGACGAATCAGCACGTCGTTGAGATTGTTGGGGATGCCCCACAAGAAAAACAGCCCCGTCACCAGAAAAAACGCCGCGGCGCTGCCGTGCGGGATCAGCGGCTTGTCCTGGTTCTGTCCTGCTTCTGCGGGGAGGGTTGCAAAGGCCATCGGTGGACTCCTGCGCTGGCCCAGCGGCCATGACATCGCCATGATACCTGCCGCTGCGCGGCGCTGGCTCCTTCTCAGTGCGGCTGCGGTCCCCAGATGCGGAACTCGCCACCCAGGTGCATCAGGCTCATCAGGTAGAGCATGCCGTCGTAGTAGCGATTGCGTCCCGCTGGAATCGGCGTGTTCCACAGCGCTTCCGTGAAGCGCCGCGCCCGCGCGCGATCCGTCGCCGCCAGCCCGGCCACCGCGTTGGTGCCTGCCAGCCCGGCCGGATGATCCTCATGCGTCAGCCCCGGCGTCGCGCCCATGTCCTTGCCATCGAGCGTAAAGACCGGGCCATATGTGTTGATCCCCTGCTTCTCAAAGAAGCTCTGAATCCGGTCGCTCAGCTGCTGCTCAGCCGGTGCCCTGTGCCACCATGACCAGTCCACACTCCAGTTGCTGGCCACGCGCCATGCGTCGTAACCGAACTCGCCCGACTGCGGAAAGCGGTTCACGTGCGGCGTGCCGTCAAAGTTCGCATAGCTCGGCGCCAGGCCTGTCTCCGGATGCGTCGTCTTCACAAAAAACGCTCTGCTCACCTCGGCCGCCCGCGCCCAGAAGGACCGATCCTCCACCGGCCCCCAGCGAGACCACAGCTCATAGAACGCGGGCAGGTGATAGGAAGGGTCGGTGAACGGCTGCGGCATCACCTCCGGCACAAACAGGATCATCGGCGGATCGGGATGCATCATCGGCCCCACCGTGTGCAATCCATTCCTGCCCGGCGCCGAGATCACTTCCCGGTGCACCATCGCCCTCAGCAGCTTGTCCGCCTCCGCGTGGTAGTTGTAGATCCCCTTACCGTCGCCCCAGCGATTCGACGCAAACAAGAGCGCCATGGCAAAGTAGGACTCCCCATCCGGCGCCGCGCCCTCGGAGTTGTGCGTCCCATCCGTCTTGCACGACCACGCGAAGAATTCGTAGCTCGGCGCCTTTGGGTCGCTGATGTACATGTACGTCCTGGCCCAGTTCCAGATCGCGTCAAACTCGGCCTTCTTGTCGAGCTGCACCGCAATCATCATGCCGTACGACATGCCTTCTGTCCGTACATCGTGATTGGCCCAATCGGTGATATACATCAGCGGTCCGTTGGCATTGCCGCCTGCGGCAAACGCAATCGCCTGCGTCTGCGGATCGCCGTGAAAAAGCTGCTGGTAGGCGGCGCTAATCTTCGCGCGAATCTCGGCC
>JBAUTX010000175.1:0-1985 GCA_049582405.1 Occallatibacter sp.
CCACCGATCAGTCCGCCATGCGCCGCGTCCTCAAGAAGCGCCAGGACAAGATGCGCAGCTTCTTTGACTCCGTTGCCGGCCGTCTCGGTGCCGACTACGTCCCCGGAAAATCCTGGAAGAGCCTCGCTGAAGCGCTCCTGCGCCTCATGCCGCCCATGGTCATCGCCGACCTCGGCGCGGGCGAGGGCGCCTTTGCCCTGCTCCTCGCGCAGCGCGCCAAGAAAGTCATCGCCGTCGACAGCTCAGAAAAGATGATCGATGTGGGCCGCGCACAGGCTCACCGTCTCGGCGCAAAGAACATCGACTTCCGCGTCGGCGACATGGAAGAGCTGCCCATCCGCGCTGGAGCCGTGGATCTCGTCTTCTTCTCGCAGTCACTCCACCATGCGCTCCATCCCCAGCGCGCCCTTGAGGAAGCCGCACGCATCCTGCGCCCCGCCGGCCGCATCGTCATCCTCGACCTCGTGCAGCATCGCTTTGAGGAGGCGCGTGCGATGTACGCCGACGAGTGGCTCGGCTTCAGCGAATCGGAGCTGGAAGCCATGCTCACGCACGCCGGCTTCCGCGACGCATCCGCCTCCCTCGTCGACAAAGACTCCGCCGCCCCACAATTCCAGACCCTGCTGGCTACCGCCGCAAAACCTGTGAAATGATTTGAATGAGGACGCTTCTCGGCATGAAGGCGCTGCTTCTGACATTCGTGTTTGTCTCTGTCCTCCCCATGCTGGCCCAGTCACCTGAAAATGATCCCGCGGCCATTGTTGAGTTTGGCGGAGCGGCAAGCGTTGACCCAAAGAGCGGCACCTCCAGCTTCGGCCCGTCGCTTGCGGTCGAATACACTCCCATTGAAAACTGGCTCGAAATCGAGGCAGGCACAACGCCGCTCTTCCGCGTCCACTCCACGGAATGGAACACTGACGCGCTTTTCAAAAAGCCATGGACGCTCTCTCGCAAAGCCGAGTTCATGGCCGGCATCGGCCCGGAATGGGTACACACAACCGAACATGGAGCCAAGCCCAACTCCATCGCCGGCGAAGCAGCGATCGATTTCATGTACTGGCCCACCCGAAAACACAACTTCGGCTGGTACGTTGAGCCAAGCTATGACTACAACTTCATGCGAGGTCACGAGCAATCCATCGGGGTCAACGGCGGTCTGCTGATTGCTCTACCTTAAGCTGCGCGCCACAGGCCGGGTGCCCCATCCTTGCGATTCGCTGCAAAACGGAGCGCAAGGGTGGGAGAGCACGCCCCTCCACCTGCCGCGACAAGGCAGGGTGCACCAGGTCTCGATTCTGAGGCCTGGGAGATCACCCGCCGCGACCGAGCTGGAAGCTAGAAGCTAGCAGCTAGAAGCTGCCTTCCGCCTCCAACAGCGCCCGCTTCCGCTCCACGCCCCAGCGATACCCCGTCAACGCGCCGCTCGCGCCCACCACGCGATGGCAAGGCACCACCAGCGCCACGCGATTCAACGCGCAAGCCCGCGCCACCGCCCGCGTGGACTTAGGTTCGCCTAACTCCCTCGCTAACTCGCTGTAGCTCCGCGTCTCCCCCCGCGGAATCGCCCGCAGCGCCTGCCACACGCGCAGTTGAAATGCAGTCCCCCGCAAATCCAGCGGCATATCGTCCTGCTTCCCACGCGCCCCCGTCACCGCGCGCACCGCAGCCTCCACCCACTTCCCCAGCCCTGCATCGCGCTTCATCTCCGCCGCGGGAAACTCCTCGCGCAAGCTCGCCTCAGCCTCCGCCTTCGTTGCCCCCAGCGCCAGCCAGCACAGCCCGCGCTCCGTCGCGCCCACCACCATCCACCCGAACTGCGTGCGCTCCGTCGCGTAGCCGATCCGCTCCCCACGCCCGCCCTCGGCAAACCGCGCCGGCGTCATCCCCAGCGCCGCGCACTCATAGGCGCGGCTCGGCGACCCAAACCCCGCCGCATAGATCGCATCCGTCACGCTCGCTCCCTCTTTCAGCGCCTTGCGCAGCCC
>JBAUTX010000176.1:0-1960 GCA_049582405.1 Occallatibacter sp.
GTGTACTCCCACTCCGCTTCCGTGGGTAGGCGGTAGGGTTTGCCTTCCTTCTTTGAGAGCCATGCGCAGAAGTCGACGGCCTGCTGATAGCTGATGCCGGCGGCGTAGTTGGAATAGGCTGCGACGGGCTTGTAGGTGGGGTCGAACTGCTGGAACTGGGCGACGGGGATGAGATGCGTGGCGATGGCGAAGCTGTGCGTGAGGTTGACGCGATGCGCGGGGAGTTCGTCGAAGTCGCCATGGGCCGGGCGCGGGGACATGACGCCGAAGCCGTCGGTGATGGCGGCGGGAAGGGTTTGCGCATCGGCGCCCATGCGGAAGGAACCGGCGGGGATCTGCGCCATGTCGATGGAGAGCCCGTTGGGTTGCGGCGCGGCGAGCGACTTTTGATTCCCACCCAATGCGCGATGAGGCCGCGCATTGGATGGGGCACCCGGGGTTATGGCCGAGATGAAGAGGGCGCGTTGAGAATCGTGAACTCCCACCCATGTCGCCTGCTGCGCAGACGCCATGGATGGGGCACCCGGCAGCGGTGGGAGTTCTGCTTGCAGCGGGCCGAGCGTGGAGCGATGGGCGAGCCGCTTGCCATCGACGTAGAGCGTGAGGCCGCGGCCGCGGTGGTACTGGTGGCCGGTGGCGTCATAGAGGATGGTGAGGATGTGGCCATGGTAGGGCAAGCCGTCGAGGGCGAAGTAGCTCCACTGGGCGGCGGGCAGGAGCGGATGCACGACGAGGGTATTGTCCGCGCGCGGGCGCAGGCCGATGAGGCCGGTGATGAGCGGGTCGGCAAAGCCGGAGTGGTTGTAGTAGTTGCCGCGGCCGACCTGCTTGTGTTTGGCGAGGAGCATGTTTTTGGCGATCCACTCGTCGGTGTCGGCGTCGAGGTCTTCGTCAATCCAGTCGATGGTGCGGCCGGAGGGTAGCCGGATGTGCTGCGCGAGGACGTAGTTGGCGAAGAGCTGGTAGTACTGCTCGGCGGTGACGTCAGGCTGCGCGGGGCCGTTGAGAAGATTGGCGAGGGCGAGCAGGGTTTGCGTGGTGGCGTAGGGCCAGGATGGGCCGTTCCATGTGCACTGGTCGCTGGAGGCGAAGCGGAAGCGCGGGCTGCGGCGCTCGGCGGTGGTGGGGCCGTATGTGCCAGCGAAGCCGTGAGGATCAAAGAGCTGCCGCCAGGCGACGGCGTGGTAGATGGGCGGCTCATAGAAGATCCACGGGATGTAACCGATGAGTTCGCGGACGCCGGAGAGCTGGAGGACGGTGCCGGGATCTTTGAAGCGCTTTTCCTGGCGGATGCCGGAGTCGCGCGCGGGTGAGAGGACTTCGTAGAACTGGTCGCGCGGATTCCAGAGCTTTGTATCGATGAGGTGCTGGAGTGTCTGTGCTTTGGCGGTGTATTGCGCGGCGAGGGTGGGCTGGGCTGCCGCGGTGGCAAAGGCCGCGATGGCGCGGGCGTCGGCGAGCATGTAGCTGTTGAGCGTGGGGCGGTAGCCGTCGCCGCCGATGGATTTCTCCATGGCGTCGCGGGTGTCGATGGACCAGTAGAGACCGACGGCGGGATCGAGGTGCGTGGCGTCCCAGGCCTTGTCGTTTTCGATGAGGCCGGGGAGCATCTCTGTGCCGAGGCGGGTGTCGCCGGTGGCGAGGACGACGTTGCGGACGCTGTCTGCGAGAGGAAAGCTGTATTTTCGCGGGTCCGCGCCGGGGGAGATCCAGAAGCGGGCGTAGTCCTCGGCGATATGGGGATTGCGGAGCCAGCGGGCCTCGCCGAGGTGGAATGGGGCGGCGTCGGGGAGCGCGCCGTAGAAGCCGTCGGGCGCGTCGGGTTTGGGGAGCCACTCGGTGATGAGCGTGCCGCGGCTGGTCGGTACGACGTGTTTCTGCCAGGCGTACCAGCGGAAGTAGTACATCTCCTCAAACTGCTTGTCGGAGCTTGCGAAGAAGGGAATGTTGGACTGGAGCC
>JBAUTX010000177.1:0-3565 GCA_049582405.1 Occallatibacter sp.
CCGAGGGCCTCAAGCAGCAGCAGGCAGGCCTCCTCGACGAGCTCATCGTCCGCTATCAACACCGGCTCCTCCGCTATCTCGTCTTCCTCACCGGCAACCGTGAGCAGGCCGAAGACCTCTTTCAGGAGGTCTGGATGCGCGTGCTCACCCGCGGCGCGCAGTTCAACGCCAAGGCCCGCTTCGAAACCTGGCTCTTCACCATCGCCCGCAACCTCGTCATCGATCAGAAGCGCAAGCGCACCATGGCCAGCCTCGATGAGCTCTTCGAGGTCGGCGGGGACGACGACAAGCCGCTCGCGTTCGAGGTCGCCGACAACCAGCCCAGCCCCTTTGACCGCTGCGCCAGCAGCGAAGACCGCGAGCGCGTCGCCGCAGCCCTCCTCCAGCTCGATACCCTCTACCGCGAAGTCCTCGTCCTCCGCTTCCATGAGGATCTCTCCCTGGAAGAGATCGCCAAAGTCACCCGCGCACCGCTTTCCACCGTCAAATCAAGACTTTACCGCGGCCTCGCCACCCTGCGCCCGTTCGTGGAAACGCCCGCGCAAACCCCGGAGGCCGTGTGACCCATCCTGGCCCGGTCGCCCACACGGGACCTGAACCCCAACGGGCCGGTTCCGTCCACGATGTCGCATCTGCACTTGCCGGTACCCAGGCCCAGCGCGACTGCGCCGTCAGCCACCGCACCCGCCGCGTCGTCCTCGCCTCCCTCGGCGTCCTCCAGGACCAGAAAGCCTCCAGCCGCCGCAGCCGCGCCCTCGCCCTGCTCGCCGCGCTCCTCTTCCTCGTCGTCCTCGCCCCACCCTTCTGCTGGATCGGTGACATCCTCATCGAAGACGAGCGCATCTCGTCCTTCGTCGGCCAGCTCACCATCTGGGGGTTTTTCGTCATTGCTGCTTTGCTCGGCACCGCCCTGGTGGCCGGCTGGCTCCGCCGCCGCTCCTGACCCCCTCGTTACCTCCGCAACAAAACCATCGTACCGCCGCAACTTCCTTTCTCTTCCTCGCGTCCATTGACTAGGCCTGAAGCTGCGGTTAACGTTTTGTACGGCCTCCGCAGGAGCACGATCCACGATGCGCGATCTTCAATCCATCCACGCAACAGACGACAAGCGGCTTGTTCCGCTCTGGTCCATCTTCGCCGGCGTCGCCGTCTTCGTCCTCGTCGAGTACTACTTCTGGGTCGTCTTTCCCGCCACCCAGCACCACGTTCCACCCCTCGGCCTGCGCATCTACCTCAACCTCTCCTGGGGCCTGCTCGCCGCGCTCTACGTCCTCATGGTCGGCTTCGTCAGCAAGGACGCGCCCCGCCGCGCCATGAGCGCCCGCTTCTGGATGCTCATCTGCTTTGTCATGCCCGGCGGCATCGGCGCCGTGCTCTACTTCCTGCTCCGCGCCCCGCTCGTCTCCCGCTGCCCCGCCTGCGCCACCCACGTCCAGAGCGACTTCCACTTCTGCCCGCAGTGCAACTACCAGCTCACCGCCAGTTGCGGCAACTGCTTCCGCACCGTCCGCGCCACGGACCAGTTCTGCACCCGCTGCGGCCACGAACTCGCCCGCGATCACATGCCCGCGCGCCTCCGCGCCATGGGCGAATAGGCTTCCCCCAGCCTCGCCCCCGTTTGACCCCGCCCCCGCACCTTCCTACAATCAATCTTCAGGCGCATGCCCATCTCCGCCCTCATCATCGATGACGAGCAGCTGGCCCGCGAAGAGCTCAAGTACCTCCTCGACCAGGTCGGCGGCGTCGACGTGCTCGCCCAGGGCAGCAACGGCATTCAGGCCGTCGAGCTCATCGAGGAGCACCACCCCGACCTCGTCTTCCTCGACGTCCAGATGCCCGGCCTCGATGGCCTCGCCGTCGTCGAGCGCCTCCTCAGCCGCCATAAAGACCAGCCTGCCGCCGAAGCCGAACCCCTCCCGCAGATCGTCTTCGCCACCGCTTATGACCACTACGCCGTCCGCGCCTTTGACGTGAACGCCGTCGACTACCTGCTCAAGCCCTTTGACCGCAAGCGCGTCGAGCAGGCCATCGAACGCGTCCGTGCCCGCGTCAACAGCGGCCTTGCCGGCCACTCCCCCGACGCCCAGCCCGCTCCGCAACTTGACGCCCTGTTGCGTCTGCTCCACCATCCCCAGGCCGCCCCGCGCCAGCCCCAGCGCCTCGTCGTCCAGGCCCAGAGCCGCCTCCTCCTCGTCGACCAGCCCGAAATCTGCTTCGCCGCCATCGACGAAGGCGTCATCCGCGTCGTCACCCAGAGCTTCGAAGGCCAGTCCAAGTGCCGCACCCTTGAAGACCTGCTCGAACTCCTCGACCCGGCGCTCTTCTGGCGCGTCCACCGCGGCTACGTCGTCAACATCAACCACATCCGCGAAGTCGTCCCCTGGTTCAAGTCCAGCTACCAGCTCCGCATGAACGACAAAAAGCAGACAGAAATCCCCGTCAGCCGCGCCCAGACCAAACGCCTCCGCGAACTGTTCAACCTCTAAGGATGTCCATGCAACAGGGCCCGCAGTCGTTGCAATCGCCCTGCGTATACCGGTGGCCCCGGAAAGTTCGTCCTCGCGGTGCCCACTTGGTAACTTTTGCGAAAAATCTGAATCGAATGAGTTGTGAAGCAATGCGGACGGTGAGTTAAACTGGCCCAGCTCATGTGTTGAGGTCCGCGCTTGTCTGAACGGGAGAAAAGTTCCGTTTCCGAAATGATCGGTGAATCTCTTCGGGAAATCGGAATCCTGGTTTTGGTGTTTGTTCCGCTGGAGGGCTACAAGAGCAATCCATCCAATCCATGGGAGCTGATTTACTGGATTTCCGGAACACTCCTCTGCGCAACAATTCTCATCGCCCTCGGCATCGCGATTGAAAGAAGGAGGCCCACATCATGATCGGAATTGGCATTGCTCTTGCGCTTCTCATGGTCTGGGCGCTTGGCCTGGCTTGCGTAGGCGCCTACTGGATTCGGCGCGAACGTCGCGAAGCAAACAAGAAAAGAAATCCGACGCCCTATCTGCCTTTTCCCTCCCTCGGAGAGATGCAGGGCACATATTTGAGTCGATTCTCAGACAAGGAATTGGCGACGACTGAGCGAGGTCGATGAGGCGCTCTTAGTTTCGGCGCCCGAAAGGGGCTGCCACCCAATCAGCTTGAAAGTACCAGGTAGTGAGTTGGCAGGTGGCCCACTCACGGACTTTACCTGCGACAGGGTGTTGGGAGTTGTGCCCCGCTCATCGCGGCCTTATCGCGATGAGCGGGTCTTGGGACGAGGCCGGCTGCCCCATCCATGACGTCCGCGCAGCGGGCGGCATGGGTGGGAAACAACGAACCCCACCCCGCCGCGCACCCCAGGTCTTGCCCCCGATGTCTGGGAAAGCGTGCTAACCCGCCAGTTTTCGCGCTGGGCGTCGCGTGTCTGCCGTGGCCCGGATGCTTACACTCCGGCCTCGCCCCTCGATGGGCCGTACTGCGATGCTCGTCTGCAAATGCAGACGGTCGGCATAGCGCAACAGCTTCTCGATGCTCACCTGGGAGATGCGGCCCTTGAGCAGGTTGCTCACCGACGGTTGGTGCT
>JBAUTX010000178.1:0-5827 GCA_049582405.1 Occallatibacter sp.
ATTTTCACTGGGAGGTACAAAAGGCTGGAAGTCCGACACGCAAAGCCTCCAAGGCAACATGCAGGGGCGGACGTGTGCTGCCCCCGAAAGGGCGAGTGTAGCAGCAAACGCGGGCAGCATCACAGGCAGGGGCCTCGGCGCCGTGCGGGACTTGGCGAGAGGACGTCTCTGCGCGTAGGGTTATGAGCGATACAGTGGAGAGATCCAAACCGAATGACCAACCCGGCCCTCGCACCCAGTCCAGTTCAGCGCCTGCTCTCGCTCGATGTGCTGCGCGGCATCACCATTGCCTTCATGATTATGGTCAACAACAACGGTGGCCCCGGCTCGTGGCCCTTCATGAATCACGCGCAGTGGAATGGCCTTACGCCCACCGATCTCGTCTTCCCAACGTTTGTCTTCGTCGTCGGCGTCTCGGTCGTCTTTGCCTTTGATGCGCGCCTGGCGCGCGGCGCAGACCGTGGTCAGCTCGCCCGCCACACGGTGCAGCGCGCCCTGATCCTCGTGGTCTTCGGCATCATCGTCAACAGCTTCCCGTCGTTTGGGCTGGCGCACATGCGCTTCTACGGCGTCCTGCAGCGCATTGCCGTCTGCTATCTCGTCGTCGGCCTCTTCTATCTCTACGACCAGCGGGTCTGGACGAAGGTCGCTGCTCTGGTCGCAGCGCTCGTGGGTTACTGGATCCTGGTGCGCTGGGTTCCTGTTCCCGGCGTCGGCGTGCCGGGCCGCGACGTGCCCTTCATGGACCAGACGCAGAATCTGGTCTCGTGGATCGACCGGCACCTGTTTCCTTACCACCTCTATGTCGATCCGCCCGATCATAACCTGCGCGATCCTGAGGGCCTGCTCAGCGATCTGCCGGCCATTGGCACGGCGCTCATCGGCATCCTCACCGGTCTCTGGCTGCGCAGCAAACGCTCCGTTCCCGCCAAGGCATGGGGTCTTGCCGGCGCGGCCGTCGTGAGTCTCGCGCTCGGCTATCTCTGGTCGATGGAGTTCCCGCTCAACAAAAATATGTGGACGAGCTCGTTTGTCCTCGTCGCCGCAGGCTACTCGCTGGCCCTGTTCGCCTTCACATACTGGGCGATTGAGCAGCGCGGCTGGCGCACGGGCTGGACCTGGCCCTGGATTATCTTCGGTTCCAATGCGATTGCCGCCTATATGTTCAGCGAGCTGGTGCCGAGCGCCCTTTGGAGCATCCGCTTTCACGCCGGTGGACACCCCATGGACGCGATGAGTTGGACCTTTCTGAACAGCTTCGAGCACATCCCGAACCGCGGATGGGCGGCCTTTGCCTTCTCGGTCAGCTTTACGGCCCTGTGCTTCGTGCCGGTCTGGGTCCTGTATCGGAAGAAAATCTTTTTGAAAGTGTGATGACACTCGCCGCGCGCCGCGGTCCATTCACACACGAGGCGCATGATCCTGCCCTGTCAGGTCTATGACTCACATTGAACTCCAGTCGGGAAGCTCCCCCGGCCCGGCCCATGATTCAGGCCGCGCCGGGGCGCTTGTCGAACTCGGCGTCTGCTATGCCCTGATCCTGATCACGATCTGGACGGCGCGGCCCCTGCAGCGCTGGCTCTACTGGACGGCGCTCGCGTGGGTTGTCGTCACCACGATCCGCTCCTTTCACGGCTGGCAGGCCTATGGCTTTCGCAGAGCCGGGTTCTGGCGCGCGGCCTGGGTCCTTGTCGTCGCCGCGGTGCTGTCGGCCATCGGCGCGGCCACGGCACACAACTTCGCCACACTGCACACGCCGCATGGCCCCGCGGCCTGGGTCCGCACCTTCGGCGGCTACACCGTCTGGTCGCTCATGCAGCAGTTCCTGCTCCAGGGCTATTTCCTGCTCCGCATCCTGCGGTTCATTCCCAATCCGCGCTGGGCGGCGCTCACGGCGGCATCGTTATTCGCGCTTGCTCACCTGCCTAACCCGATCCTGACACCTGTGACGCTGCTGTGGGGCATCGTGGCCTGCACGGTCTTCCTGCGCGCACGCAACATTTATCCACTCGCCCTTGCGCATGCCATCTTTGGTATTTCCATCGCCGTCATGCTGCCGCCTCCGGTGATTCACAACATGCGCGTCGGTCTTGGATATGTGCGTTACCGCGCGCCCCGCCCGCTTCACCTCAGCCAGAGCGACCACACCGTGTCCACCGTGGCATGCGTAATGGCCGATGCTCCAACGCGCTTCTCGGCCCGCCAGGCCCGCCCGTAGAAGACGCCAGCAAGCGCCGCCAGCAGCACATACTCCCAGTTGAAGTGTGTCGTCCGCTTGTTCCAGTGGGAGAGCCCGAACAGCACCGCAGTGACGAGCAGCGCAGCCGTGCGGCCCAGCCGCCTTTCCAGCAGGTTCTGGACCCACCCGCGAAAGAAGAGCTCTTCGGGAATCGCGATGAAGAAAAAAGTGAACAGATACGCCACCAGCGCTCGGGACGGGCTGGGCCATCCTGCGTGAAAGTGCAGAAAACCCATCGCCATTCCCAGCGGAATCGCAATCGGCGCATACAGCGCAAACTCCCTCAGGCCGTACAGCACGTCCCGCCCACGTAAGCGCAGGTCAAAGCCCACATCACGCAGTTGCCGCACGCCGAGAAACCCATAAATGCCCGCATCGAGCAGCAGCATCTTGCCCATTGCCGTCAGGCCGTGGGGCCATGCCGGCTCCAGCCAGCGCAGATCGACGGCCAACCCCAGCCCGGCCAGCAAAAGCAGATCGCGCCAGTTGCCACGCTGCTCCGGGTCCGCAGCGGCCGCCTGCGCAGTGATCCACGCAATCAGCACGGGGAGCAGAGCATACGCTGCCAGCCATGCGAGATGAAAGCGGCCTGAAGCCAGCGCCGTCAGCGCATAGGGCACGCACAGCAACGCAGGCAGGCCAATTTGCAGCCAGCGAGGAAGCCGCCCGGGCAACGCACAAAAGCGCTCCG
Organism: Occallatibacter sp.; assembly: GCA_049582405.1. Classification (GTDB taxonomy): domain Bacteria; phylum Acidobacteriota; class Terriglobia; order Terriglobales; family Acidobacteriaceae; genus Telmatobacter. The sequence goes on from JBAUTX010000178.1 coordinate 2,931, forward strand.
GCGCAAACGCGGCCGCGAGCATGGGCAGCAGCGTGAGAACTGCCGCCAGCACAATCAACGGCTGGAGAAGAGCATCAGGCAACATGGCCTCTCGATGAGATGCGCGCTGCCTGGCTCACGGGCCGGAAGAGCCACAAGAGCAGCAGCGCAAAAAGCAATCCCCCCACGCTGAACTTGAGCCAGATGGGCGCATGAGAGGGAGAGAAGAATCCCTCCAGCAGGCCGGCGATCACCAGCAGAGGAATGATGCCGGAAACCAGTCGCGTGGCCTCTGTCCCGCCCTGTGCCACGGACTCACGCCAGCGCAGCGCGCCAGGGAAGAGCATGGCGTGACCAAGGCGCAGGCCCGCCGCGCCTGCAATCACAATCGAGGGCAGCTCCAGCGCGCCATGTGGAGCCACAAAGCTCCACAGCGCAAGCGACATGGCGTACTGATGACACGCCGCGCCAATCACGCCGAGCATCATCCCATTCACATAGAGGTAGAAGAGCGTGCCGAGCCCAAAGGCGATTCCTCCCGCAAACGTGGCAAAGCTCACCGTCAGGTTGTTGGTCATAATGGCGCTCGAAGCAGTCGGCGCCATCGTCACCACGGACTTGGTCCACATCTCGTGACGCTCCATGGTGGCGATCATCGCGGGGCCCACAAAGTGCCGCATGAACTCCGGCCGCGCGCTCGTCAGCACGGCGCCAAACATGCCCCACGCAAGCGAGATCAGCAGCGACGCGACCACGTAGGGAAGCTGCCGCTGAAAGATGGCCGGGTACTCGTCCCGCAGATAACGAACCATCGAGCGGGCACTCGTCTTTCTTCCGGAATAGATGATATGGTGAGCGCGAGCGAGCAGTTGATTCACATAGTCCGCATACGAGCGCGCCGTTGCATCCCGGCGGAGCACTGACAGGTCCGCGGCCACCTGCCGATAGAGCAGAGCCAGTTCTTCCAGTTCCGCATGATTCAACTGCGTCAGTTCTCTGTGATCGGCCTCAGTCAAAATCTGCGCCAGCCGCTCCCAGTGTGGCCGCCGCCTGCTGATCCATTTGTTTGAAAGCACATGAGCCATGGACGCGAAGAGGGACGTGAATTCAGATCAGCTTAGCATCGAAACGCCTGAACTGGTGCCCATTGAGATCGCTCTCGCCGGAATCGGCAGCCGATTTGTCGCGCTGCTCCTGGACAGTCTCATCTGGCTGGCCGCGGTGGCAATCCTTTCCCTGGCCTTGTGGTTCCTTCGGCCTGCGCTCGGAGCGTTCTCGAAGCTCTCTGCGCAGTGGGCCACGGCCATCTACGTCTTCGCGCTCTTTGTCCTGAACTGGGGCTACTTCACGCTCTTCGAGGCGTTCTGGGGTGGCCGCACACCGGGCAAGCGCGTAGCCGGCATCCGGGTCATCCACCGCTCGGGCCGCGCCATTGGCTTTTTGGAGTCGATGGCGCGCAATCTGATCCGGTACATCGACCAAATTCCGTTCTGCTACGCCATCGGCGCCATCGCGATCTTCACCACCCGCCAGCATCAGCGCCTCGGAGACCTGGCCGCCGGTACGCTCGTCGTGCGGGACGAGCCAAACGAAGCGCCGCTCTGGGCGGATGCTGCCGTCCACAGGGTCCCGGAACTTGCCGCTGCCAATCACGCCCAGCCAACTGCCGCAAGACCCGGCTCGGTGCTCCCGGCATCCGCGCTTGCCCGCCTCACCTCCGCCGATCTTGCGGTGATGGAAAGCTTCTTCGCGCGCCGCCTGGATCTGCCCTCCGCCGCGCGGCAGGATCTGGCCCAGCGCATCGCCTCCGCCATCCAGGCGAAGTCCGGCCTTGAACCGCCGCCCGGCATGCCTGCGGAGGAGTTCCTGGAGCGGACAGCCCACCAGTTACGGGATGGCGCCCGTCTCCGGCTTGGAGCAGAGCCCAGCGAGCGCGACGGTTTGCGTTAGCGCAGAGGACCCCACGCAGATCAGCGCGCCGCGCGGACGAGGCCTTGCGACCCCGGTCGAGAGGTATTCCCTTTGCAACGAACACAATACCCATCAAATCAACAAGTTGCGATTTCAAGCCAGGCTTCGCAAGCCGAGCCGGCCACCTTTGGAAACTTCCTCTTGACAATTTATCTCTCATGGGCTTTTAATCACTGCGGTCTTGGCATCCGCGCAGTCTGCTTAAACGACTTAAACGTTTGAGCGATAAAATTCCAAAAGCTGTATTTTGGAATTTTCGAATCTACGCAAGTACGGAGATTCTGGCGCCGAACAGGGTTGCTTCCGCCGCGAAATTGTGCGGAGCAGAATGCAGGAAAGTGTGGCCTGCCGGGGTACTGAGGAGCGCCTTGGCAGGGTAGAGAAGTACAAAATAAACCCCGCGAGCCGACATCATCGAGAATGTCGGGGGTCGATCACCAGGAACTTTGGAGATCAGACCGTGAAGATGGGTTGAACCGCAGAACGAATGATGTAGTAAAGGGATTTTCTAGTTGACATTTGTTATGCGGCGCGCATTAAATGGCACGGTTGTTGTTCAGGGGCTTCTGGAAAATCGATGTATTTGAATGCAATGGCTTCAAAACAACCGCAGCGATCGCTGTGCCTTTCAGGAACGAAGGGCGGCAGGGTCGTTCTGTGCGCTTCAGGCAAATGTTCGAGCAGCCTGCAGCGGCCCAGGGCGGGCATCGATTCAAGTTCCCAGAGTCAACACCGTTTCTGAGGATGCGCACGAATCGCCTTCACAGTTGCAAGACGGGGCAGCAACAACGAATGAACAAGCAGTACAACCTTGAAAAGGAAGGTCACATGAGACATACGAAATACAGGTTCCTCCTGTTGCCGTTGCTGTTCGTGCTGGCATGTGCCGGAGCATTTGCACAGGCCAACTCGGATATCACCGGCATCGTGACAGACCAGACTGGAGC
>JBAUTX010000179.1:0-4801 GCA_049582405.1 Occallatibacter sp.
GAGCGCGACGGGCTGAAAGACGAACTCGGCAATCCCAAGGAAGTGATTCACGTCAGCGCGAACCCGAAGTACGGCTCGGAAAAGAAGGGCGCACCGACCAGCTATTTCATGGTCGCCGCCAAGGATCGCATCCGCGTCAACTGCGATCTGCGGCACGTGACGACGGTGCTCTGCTGCGATCCCAAGGCCTTTACGCACACCAACCCGCTTGACGGCATGCAGGAGGGCGGCAGCCTGGTATGGGAGTCCGACGAGGAAGGCGAGCAGGCATGGGAACGCCTGCCCATCTGGGCCCGCCAGCAGATCATCGACAAGAAAATCCGCGTGTTCACACTGCCCGGTTTCGACATTGCCCGGAAGGCCACGGACCGTGCGGATCTGCAACTTCGCATGCAGGGAAATGCTTTTCTGGGCGGCTTTTTCCGTGTCAGCTCGCTGCTTGGGGAGTTCGGCATTACGCAGGAACAATACCGCGATGTGGTGCACAAGCAGTACGTGAAGAAGTTCGGCAAGTTTGGCGATGCGGTCGTGCAGTCCAACATGGAAGTGATGCTGCAGGGCTTTGAGCGGGTCAAGGAGATCAAGATTGGCGAGCTCAGCGCTGCCGATCGTTCCTCGCTGCGCGGTGCAGCGCTCATGCCGATTCTGGAGTTGGCCACCGCGGGCGGTTCGTGCGGCAGCGGTTGCCGCTCCACTCCGCCGCCTGCCGGTCAGGCTTCGCGCCCGCCGGTTTCGAGCATTGCTACGTTTGACGCCGAGTTCCGGTCGAGCTATGGCTACAACCAGCCGGCTTCTCCGCTCATCGCGCTGGGCGTCATTGCAGCGGCTACGGGCGATACCGCGTCCAAGTATGTCGCACGTCGCGAGACGCCGCTTTACATCCCAGAGAACTGCACGCAGTGCATGGAGTGCATCTCGGTCTGCCCGGATACTGCGCTGCCCAACTGCTCGCAGGATTTGACCACGCTGCTCTCGACAGCCATCAAGTATTACGTGGCCGACGCAGGCGACCGGGCCAGGATGCTGCAGGTTCTGCCCGAGATCGAGAAGCGCACCCGCGAGCGCATGCTGGCCGATGTGAAGACCGGCACGCCTCTTCCGAAGATTCTGCGCGAAGTCACCGACCAGGTGGATGGCTTCTCTGCCGCAGCCAAGACGCAGTTCTTCAACATCCTCGAAAAGGTGCCGATGGCCTATCAGAAGGTCACCGCCATCTTCTCCTCGCCCGAGCGCAAGACGCCCGGCTCCGGCGGTATCTTCTCTATCTTCGTCAGCGACCTTTGCAAAGGCTGCGCGGCCTGCGTCACGGCATGCGGCGACCACCAGGCGTTGAAGATGGTGCAGGAGACCGAGGAGATTAACGCCGAGCACGAGACCGGCACGGCCTTTCTCGACCTGCTGCCCGACACCACCCAGAAGTACCTCGGCTTCTATAACAACGCGAATCCGTCGGACTCCAAGACTGCGACGCTGCGCAACATGCTCATGGTCCGCACCAACTACGACGCGCTCGTGGCTGGCGACGGCGCCTGCGCCGGTTGCGGCGAAAAGAGCGTCCTGCGCTCCATCGCTGCGGTCACTGAGGCGTACATGCGCCCCGTCTACCACGCCAAGAGCGATCGACTGGTTGCCAAGGCTGGCGAGCTTGAGAAGAAGGGCGCAGCGCGCCTTGCCGCTCTCAAGGAAAAGAGCCCAGCCGAGTACGCGCTGCTCAGGCAGACCATCGCGCACCTCATTCTGGGTCTTGGCGGTGAAGACAACAAGGACACCGAGGCCCGCATCGCTGCCTACGAGGCCAAGAACGGTCCCATCACCGATGCGCAGATGGTCGAAGCCCTCGCCGCGGTCCTGCTCACCGAGGCCTTCAATCACAAGAGCCTGCAGCCCGTCGATGGCCGCCTGGCCAACGGCATGAGCGTCATGGCGATGGCCGCGCACACAGGCTGCAACACGGTCTACGGTTCCACCTCGCCCAACAACCCGCATCCCTATCCGTGGATGAACTCGCTCTTCCAGGACGGCGTGACTGTGGGCTGGCTCATGGGTGAGAGCTTCATCGCAGATCACGCCCGCCGTTCGGTCTTGCCGGAGCGCATCACGGACGTCGTACTCACCCGCGATTCCAACGCCATCAGCGAAGAGGAGTACTACCACTTCACGCACTTCACTGACGCGTTGATGACCGACCAGGAAATCATCGAACTGCCCAAGGTCTGGGTCGTCGGCGGCGATGGCGGCATTGGCGACATCGGCTACCAGAACACCTCCAAGGTGATGCTGCAGAACAGGCCGAACGTCAAGGTGCTGATGCTCGACACGCAGGTCTACTCGAACACCGGCGGTCAGAACTCGGATTCAACCCCCATGCTCGGCGGCAACGACATGAACGTCTTCGGCGCCGCAACGCAGGGCAAGAACACCGAGAAGAAGACGGTCGCGGAAACCTTCCTCGCCGGCCACGGCTCGCCGTTCGTCGCGCAGGTCTCGATGGCCAACGCGCCCAAGCTCTACCGGGCAATCCTCGATGGCATCGAATACCGCGGCACTATGTTCCTGCAGGCCTTTACCACCTGCCAGCCGGAGCACGGCGTGCCGGACGACATGGCTCTGCATCAGGCGCAGCGCGTACGCGACTCGCGCGGCGTGCCGGAGTTTGTCTTCGATCCCCGCAAGGGCGAGAGCTACCAGGAGGCGCTGGACATCAAGGGCAATCCCTCGCTCGACCTCGACTGGTACGAGACGAAAATCAAGTCCACCGGCGAGACCCTGCGCTACACCGTGGCGCACTGGTGCACCACGGAAGCGCGCTTCCGCAACCACCTGAAGAAGATCAAGCCGGAGGCGGCCGAGAAGCTCATCCCGCTCGACAACATGCTGGTGCGCATCACGCAGCAGGATGTCGTCTATCGTAACTACCTGAACCCCTCGCACCGCGCGTACATTCCGGACTTCGGCGTGTACATCAAGTTCGAGGAAAACGGCAAGATTGAGTACCGGGCGCTCTCGCGTCAGCTCGTCATGTTCTGCGTCGAACGTCGCAAGGCGTGGCGCATGCTGCAGTCCAAGGCAGGCGTGGTCAACCGTGAATACCTGGCACAGAAGGCCATTCTCGCCGATGTGGATGCGGGCAAGATTTCACGCGAAGACCTGTTTGTACGTGGCCATGAGCTGGTGCGCGAGCGGCTGACGGCTAAAGCGTAGTCCTGCAGTTGACCCCAAGCCAAAGGCGGACCCTCGGGTCCGCCTTTTCGTCAGGCCGCTCTGTGCTGTCGCCCGCATTCCGTCACATCAGTTTTTTACGGATGAGGTCCAGCGCCTGTTGTGTAGCCCATTGGCGCACGCGGTCGCGGTCGCCGCGGAAGGTACGGTCAAATGTGTCGGTCTTCTGCGCATCTGCCACGGCAAAGTAGACCAGTCCCACTGGCTTCTCGTCGGTGCCGCCTGTAGGTCCGGCAATGCCCGTAACGCCCAAGCCCAGCGTTGCTCCCGTGCGCCGGCGAATACCGTCTGCCATGGCTGCGGCGACTTCAGCAGATACCGCGCCATGTGTGGCGATCAGCTCCGGGGGCACATTGGCAAAGCTGGTCTTCAGCGGGTCAGAGTACACAATGGCACCGCCGAGGAACGACCGTGAACTGCCTGGAACCCCGGTGATGCGCTGCGCGACCATGCCGCCTGTGCAACTCTCTGCCACGGCGAGCGTTGCCTGTCTCAGGCCAAGATAGTAGAGCACGATCTGCTCAAGGGTCTCGCCATCCGAGGAGTAGAGCCAATCGTCGAGCGCTTCTTCCAGCTTGCCGGCGAGCTCTTCCACGCGCTGTTCTGCGGCCTCTTGATTGGCCCTGGCGCAGAGCAGCGTTAGTTGAATGTCGCCCGCATGCGCCAAAATCGTTGTTTCTACGTCGGTGTAAGTTGTGTAGATCGGCGCCAGCAGCTTGTCTGCCTGGGACTCAGGGATCATCGCGGCTTTTAGCGTACGCTTGGCAATGTGGCGCTGTGGCACCACTTCGAGCAGCCGCGAGATGCACTCGGCGTCAAACAGCGGCTTGCATTCATTCGGCGGCCCTGGCACGAGCATCAGGAGCTTGCGATAGTTGTTGTATGTCGTATCGAGCCACTGGCCGGGCGCGCTGCCGTTGGGGTTGGGCAGCAACGTTGCCGTCTCGATCACGTCCGCCTGCTTCAGGTTGTTTTCTGGCATGGGCATGCGCCACGTTGCCGCGCGCGCATGCAAGGCAGCCATTTGCGCTCCGTCGCGGCGCAGACGCAGCGAAAGAGCCTCGGCGGTTGCCTCGCGCGTCAGGTCATCCTCTGTCGGTCCCAGGCCACCGATCAGGATGACAATGTCCACGCGGCCCAGCGCCGTCTGGATCACGCTGACCAAGTCCTTGCGCCGGTCGCCGACGATGGTCTTGAACGCAACGGTGACTCCAAGCTCATTGAGCTTGCCGGTGATGTAGAGGGAGTTTGTGTCCTGGCGGTAAGGCGTGAGCATCTCAGAGCCGACCGCGATGATTTCACATTTCATGAAGACAGCCTTCAGCTCCTGATCGCACTCCGGCGGGTCGCCCATGCCGGTGCAGCCGCGCCCGTGCTCTTTGTATTCTTGCAGATGGCGGTGAGCCCCCGGACTTATTCGCGCTGAAAGCCATAATCCCGCTCAACGCGGCAGATCCGCGTCTTGAACGTGCCATACCAGAGCTCGCGCCCGCGCTGCTGCGCAACCAGATGTGCGGCGTTGCGCTGCCATGCGGCAATCGCTTCGAGGTCTTCCCAGTAGGAAACGGTGATGCCGATGGAG
>JBAUTX010000180.1:0-6355 GCA_049582405.1 Occallatibacter sp.
GCGGCGTGGGTTTCGATCATGGTGGGGGTCAGGCCGGCTTCGCCGAGCTGCGCGCCGAGTGCCATGGAAAAGCAGCTGGCATGCGCTGCCGCGATGAGCTCCTCGGGGGTGGTGCCGCTGGCGGCGCCCTCAAAGCGGGTAGCGAATGAGTAGTTCGCGTTGCTGAGCACGCCTGTGGCTGTGGAGATGGTGCCCTTGCCTTCCTTGAGTGAACCTGTCCAAACCGCACTTGCCTTGCTTGCCATATATCCTCCTTGGGTTCCGGAATCCGGGTTTTGCTTGGATTGCATGCGCCGCCAGAGGGGAAGCACGGGCAGCGCTGAAGAAAACGTTGATCCTAGAGGCACCTGCCGGGATCCTGTCGGGGCGGGCTGCCTACCTCTCTATGCTAATCTCTCTGGCATGTTGCCGCAGCGCCCGACGGCTCTTGACCCTGATTTTGACCCTGATTTTCGCCAGAATTTCCCACAAAGTGGTGCGGCGTGTGTGCCCGGCCCAGAGCCGCCGGTGGAGCACCACTGCCAGGTGTGCCCCACGTGCGGAAGCCGGCTGACGGGGCATCGCTGCAAGCTGGTGTGCACGCAGTGCGGCTACTACCTGAGCTGCGCGGACTACTACTGAGGGCTGCGCGCCCGGCGGGCAGCGCTTCGCGCAGAGAACGGCACGAGCCGTCGCGAGCGGATTGGTTGGGCCGGCATTCCCTCGGCTGGTCGTCGATCGGTTACTGCGCCTCGCTTGCCTTGCGCGGGGCTTCAAATTCGTCGCCTTGCTGCCACTCGATGGACTTGGGCTGCCCGCTGGCCAGCCAACCGAGGACGAAGCCGAAGCGGGCCAGCCTGGCGTTCCCGCGGAAGTCAAAGCTCGCGTGATACTCGTCGGAGGGCTGGTGGTAGTGATGCGCCGTGTAGTCGTCAAGCTGCGCACGGCCCCAGGCGAGATCGTGCCCCGCAAATAGATCGCCCTGATCGACCGAGAAGGCCGGGATGCCGACACGGGCAAGTGAGAAGTGGTCGGAACGATAGTAGTGGCCGGCCATGGGCTCTGAGTCAGGCAGCAGCTCCAGGTCAAAGGCCTTGGCGACCTTCTGCACGGTGGGCCAGAAGGCGATGCGGTCGGCGCCGAGGAGGTTGACGGAGCGGGGAATGCCGACGGGCAGGAGCATGTCGTAGTTGAGGTCGAGCGTGAACTGGCGGGCGGGGATGGGCGGCTTCATGCCGAGGTATTGTGAGCCGAGCAGGCCCTGTTCCTCCGCGGTGACAGAGGCGAAGTATACGTCGTGCGGCGGAGGCTCGGTGGATTGCGCGAAGGCGCGGGCGAGTTCGAGGAGGATGCCGCAGCCGGTGCCGTTGTCCGCGGCTCCGTTATAGATGTTGTCGCCTTTGGCGTTGGGGTCGATGCCGAGGTGATCGTAGTGCGCGGTATAAAGCACGGCATCGCCGGTATGGCTTGCGCCGGGAACCCGGCCGATGACGTTGGGGCTTGAGTATCTGCGCACGCGGCTTTCGACGTGGCCCTGGAGCCGCACCTGGAGCGGGATGGCGTGAAAGCCGCGCCGACCAGCGCGGTCGATGGCCTTGTCGAGGTCACCGAGGCCGGCCATGGTGAAGAGCTGCTGGGCGACGGAGTGCTGAATCCACGCGGCGGCACGGAGAGTGGCGGTGGGATCGCCAACAAGGAAGCTCTTCTCAATGGCCTGCGAATTCTGAACGACCTCCCAGCCGTAGCTGGCGAGGTCGCGGCGGTGGATGATGAGCACGCCCAGAGCGCCACGGCGGGCCGCTTCCTCATACTTGTAGGTCCAGCGGCCGTAGTAAGTGAGAGCGGAGCCCTTGAAGAAGCCTGGATCGCTGGAGGGCGGCTCATTCACGATGACGAGCGCAATCTTGCCGTGCAGATCGACCCCCGCGTAATCGTCCCATTTGTACTCTGGCGCATGGATGCCGTAGCCGAGGAAGACGATGGGTGCGTCGATGTCGGCGGAGGTCTGGCCGGTCTCGTCCTTGGCCACGATCTCTGACCCGTAGGCAAGCGGGACCGGCTGGCCTTCGGGGGGCACAAGGGCGAAGCGGGTCTGCGCCTCGACGGTGTGAACGGCATACAGCGGAACCTGCTGGAAATAGGTTCCGTTGTCTCCGGCGGGCTGCAGGCCATCCAGCGCGAACTGGGTGGCGATGTACTGGGCGGCCAGCTCGCCGCCGCGCGTGCCTGGGCCGCGGCCTTCGAGCAAGTCCAGCGAGAGGAAGCGGACATGCGCGCGAATCTTCTCGGGATCGATGGACTGTGCGGCGGTGCGGGCGGCGGACGGAAGCCCTGGGATAGCGGGAACGGGCGTGAGCTGCTGGCTGTTTGCGAGGCCGGCGGTCGCGGCACCCATGAGGCAAGAGAGGACCAGGACGCGATAGCGCACGAGGAAGTGGACTCCTTGAAGACCGATGAGAAAGCTGAGGCGGCCCGAGGCGGCCGCCGTGCATTTCAGCTTACGCTGGCGGCGCTGGGAGCCGCAACAGGCGGCGCCAGCAGGTGCGCGCGCGTGAGCACCTTGCGCGCCAGTCCGGTGAGCGCCATGGAAGCGGCCTCGACCTGCGGAACCCAGCGGCGTTCGCCGTCACGACGGGTGAGTTTCTCGACGTCGTCTTCGAGGATGGTGCGGACGCGGACGTAGTAGTTGACCTGCATGATGGCGTGGCGGAGGGTCATGCGGAGGTCGGCCGCCGGGACATCGGCGTTGTGCAGCAGGGGCAATTGCCACATGCCGGGCATGACGCTCTCGCTGGGCGGTCGCTGCTCAAGCAGGACTTCGAGGTACGTTGGGTTGGTGCGGGCGGTGGAGCGAACGGCGAGGGCGCAACCAATCTCCGTGCTGAGCATGGGAGGCCGCGGGGCGGTCTTATGCTCCCCACGGGTGGAGCAGTCGACGGCGATGGGGCATGCGGAGCATTGCGGGCTGCGCGGGGTGCAGAGGGTGGCGCCCAGCTCCATCAGGGCCTGGTTGAAGTCGCCGGGGCGAGTGGGGTGGACAAGCTGATTGGCAAGGACATCGATGCTGCGGCGGAACCTGGAGCCGGCAGCAGGGCCAGCGCCGGGCCAATCCTGAAGCCGGCAGAGAACCCGCTCGACGTTGCCATCCACGACGCCGATGGGCTGGCCATAGGCGATGCTGGCGATGGCTGCGGCGGTGTAGGCGCCGATGCCGGGCAGAAGGCGGAGTTCTTCCGCAGTCTCTGGCAGGACGCCGTTCCGGTGCTCCATGACGAACTGCGCGGCCCTGTGGAGCATGCGGGCGCGACGGTAATAGCCAAGGCCGCTCCAGAGGGCCAGGACATCCTGCTCTGGGGCCTTGGCCAGGGCGGGCAAGCTGGGAAAACGTTCGAGAAAAGCCTGAAAGCGGTCAACGACGACGGCGACCCGCGTCTGCTGGAGCATGATCTCTGAGACCCAGATGGCATACGGGTTACGGAGGTGACGCCAGGGCAGGTCACGTTGGTGCGTATCGTACCAGTCGAGGAGCATACGCCGGAGGCGGGCAAGCGCCTCCGAATCTAGAACAGGATCGACCATGGGGCAAGGTTAAGGCATGACAAGACCCTTGGGCGAGATAACCAATGGGTCAAGAACAAATCTGGATAACCTTGGCCTGCAACTTTCCGGTCATGCCTTTGGTAACTCGATGGCATGTATATCAGTAATTCAATTTTGGAAACCGTGGTACGCTCCGCTCAGAATCTCAGTCACGGAAACCTGGATGGCGTCGATATGGGAACAAGCAGGGTGCTCATTCCCCGAGTCTCTGCATGAGTCCCAGGGGTGCCTGTCTGGGGCGAGGTTCTCTTTGGAGGCGCGGTGATGAAGCTTAGGCCTACAAGTCTTGCAGCTGTATTGATCCTGCTGCCGGTGGGACTGACGGCACAGTTCTCCATGGCCCCGAGCACGTTTGATGCGATGGCGGCCGGCGGTGGAGTCGCGCGCAGAGGGGCGCCGGTGCAAAGCAGCGTGGAGTCGGGCCGGCCGTTTTCGCGGTATGCGATTGGCGCAGTCCTCTCGCCGATGGGGCCGGGCGCGGAACTGACGACCTACCTGAACAACCACTTCAATGTGCGCGCGACGGGCAATGTCTTCAGCTACTCGACGACCTTCACGGCGAGCGGCTTTCCGGCGAATGCCTCGCTGAACATGGCCTCGGCGCGCATCTCGGGCGACATTTATCCCTTCAACCACGGCTTCCGGCTCAGCCCGGGGCTGATGATGTACAACGGCAACGAACTGACTGCATCTTCAAACCTTTCCGGGGGTTCGAGCTTTACCTTGAATGGGAACACCTACTACTCGGCGAATGCGAACCCGGCGACGGGTGCGACACCGCTGAGCGCGAACGCGCTGATGGGCCTGCACACGAACAAGCCGGCATTTACGATGACGGCAGGCTGGGGCAATACGATTCCCCGCAATGGGCACTGGTCGTTTCCGTTTGAGGTGGGTGCGGCGTTTATCGGTTCGCCCTCCGTGCAGGCGAATCTGAGCGGCTGGGCCTGCGTGGACCCGGCGCAGACGATGTGCACCAACGTGGCCAGCACCACGGATCCGATTGCGCTGCAGATCCAGAGCGACCTGAACGGGCAGATTGCGAAGTGGAAGAACGACCTGGATCCGCTCAAGACGTTTCCCCTGGTGTCGTTCGGGGTGGCGTATAGCTTCAGCCGGGGTGGCATGGTTCACTAAATTGCGCTGAAGAGCACGAAGGGCCGCACGGGAGAGGTGCGGCCCTTCGTGTTTTTGTGGCACGAGGAATCGGCTCTAGCCGAGCAGGTCTCCGGCGATTCCGGGCGCGGCCTTGAGCGCGGCGTCAATCTGGGCCTGGTCCTTGCCGCCGGCTTCGGCGATTTCGGGCTTGCCGCCGCCGGAGCCGCCCACGAGCCTGGCAACCGCGCCGACGAGCTTGCCGGCCTGGATGCGCTTGACGAGGCCGGGCGTGACGCCCGCGATGATGGCCACCTTGCCCTCAGGCTGGGCGGAGGCGAGGACGACGACGCCTTCGCCGAGCTTCTGCTTGAGGTTGTCGACGAGGGTGCGGAGCTGGCCGCGCTCGAGCTGGTCGGCGCGGTGGGTGAGGACCTTGACGCCTTTGACTTCGACGGCGTGGCTGAGCGCCGAGTCAAGCGCGCCGGCGGCGGACTTCATGCGCATGTCTTCGAGCTCACGGCGCAGGCGCTTGAGCTCGTCTTCCTGGCTGGCGAATTTGGCGCGGAGGCCTTCAGTGAGGTTGTCGACCGAGGGAACGTACTGGCCGGCGAGCTTGGCGACCTCGAAGTCGCGGCGGAAGGTGGAGAGCGAGCCGAGGCCGCTGATGGCCTCAATGCGGCGCACGCCGCTGGAGACTGCGCCCTCGCTGGTGAGCTTGAAGAGGCCGATTTCGCCGGTGGCGGCGGTGTGCGTGCCGCCGCAGAGCTCGGTGGAGAAGCCATCGGAGAGCTTCACGACGCGGACCTTGTCGCCGTACTTTTCGCCGAAGAGGGCCATGGCGTGGTACTCGTTGACGGCGACGTCGATGGGCACGTCTTCGAGGGTTTCGACGCGGGCGTTGGAGAGGACCTCGCGGTTGACGATGTCTTCGATCTCCTGCAGCTCTTCGTCGGCGACCTGCGCGAAGTGGGAGAAGTCAAAGCGGAGGCGCGTGGGCTCGACGGAGGAGCCGGCCTGCTTGACGTGGGTGCCGAGGACCTGGCGCAGCGCGGCGTGGAGCAGGTGGGTGCCCGTGTGGTTGCGGCGAATGGCGTCGCGGCGTGCCCCATCGACGACGGTGCTGACGCGGTCACCGACAGCGAGCGCCTGCTTGAGAAGGGCCTTGTGGGCGCGCACGCCCTGCACGGGCGCGACGCAGCCGACAATCTCGGCAACGGTAGAGTTCCCATCCAAAGCCAGCAAAAAACCTGTGTCGCCGGTCTGGCCGCCGGAGTCGGCGTAGAAGCTTGTATGATCCAGCACGATTTCGACGGCGTCGCCTTGCGCAGCAACGGGAACGCCCACGCCGTCTTTGACGATGGCGAGGACTTCGCAGCCGGTGGAGGTGAGCTGCTTGTGGCCTTCGAAGATGGATTTGGGGAGGTCGCGGAAGGCCGGGCTGGCGGTCTTCTGGCTGCCGCCTTTCCAGGAGGCGCGGGCGCGGGCTTGTTCCTCCGCGCGGGCGGCTTCAAAACCGGCTTCGTCGAACTTCACTCCGGCATCGCGCGCGGCATCGACCATGAAGTCGAGGGGTAGGCCGAAGGTTTCGTAGAGGTGGAAGGCCCGATTTCCAGCAAGCGTGGCATGTTCTTCCCTTAGTTCAGACAGGAACTTCTTCGTATATTGTCGTGCGTGCTCC